>CAKUFW010000006.1 GCA_934650975.1 uncultured Collinsella sp.
AGCTACAGGTCCATCGCGCAAGGGATATATTAGACGAGTCGTTACGCGCGCGTCAACAACTTTTTTGAAAATCTTTGAGGGGGTGTTCGCCCCGGCCGCACGGCGGCATGTGAAGTCGGCTGCTCGGACAGTCCTGACTCGCACGGAGAGCACATTAAGTGCTCTCCGGCTCGTGCGGAACTCGCGATCGACTTCACATGCCGCCGTGCGGCCGGGGCGAACGCGGGTCCCAAAGGTTTTCAAAAAAGCGGTCGGCGCGCAATGCGCCGACCGCCGATATAAGGGGTCTGGTATTTTTTACCAGCTCGTTCCTCTTACTCGTCGAGGAGATCCTCTGGTATGTCGTTGCCGTCGCCTAGGTCGACCGAGGTGTTCTGGGCGTCGGCTGCGTTCGCATCCTCCGCACCTTCGCCTTCGGGCTTTTCCTTGGCGGCTGTCATGCGGGCTACGGCGCATACGCGGTCGTTGTCGTCGACGGTCATCATCTTGACGCCCTGGGTGGCGCGGCCGGTTTGGCTGATCTCGTCGGTCTTGACGCGAATGACCGTCGCGCCTTCCGTCACGATGAACAGCTCGTGCTGCGGGCCCACCGTCTTCATGGCCGCGAGGTTGCCCTTGCGCTCGGTCATTTGGATGGTGTAGACGCCCTGGCCGCCGCGGTTCTGCTCCGGGTAGTCCGCGACCGGCGTGCGCTTGCCGTAGCCGCGCTCGGTAATGACGAACAGGTCGCCGTTGCCATTGGTGACTTCCATACCCAGAACGCTCACGCCGTCCTTCATGCCAATACCGCGGACACCACTGGTATCGCGACCGGTGGCACGCACCTGATCCTCGGGGAACATGATCGCCTTGCCCGCAGTGGTGGCCAGGATGATCTTGTCACCCTCGCGCACGCGGCGCACGTTCAACAGTGCGTCGTCATCGCGCAGGTTGATGGCGATCAGGCCGTCGCGGCGGCTACGGTCGTAGGCGCTCATCACGGTCTTCTTGACCATGCCGCTCTTGGTGGCAAACATCAGGTACTCGTCGGCGGGGAACTCGCGGCAGCTGATGACACTCGCGATCTTCTCGCCCTCCTCGAAAGGCAGCAGGTTGACGATTGCGGTGCCACGCGCCTGGCGCGTGCCAACCGGCAGCTCGTGCACCTTCAGGCGATAGACCTTGCCCTTGCTCGAGAAGAACAGCACGTACTCGTGCGTGGACGCGATGAACATCTCGTCGATGACATCGTCCTCTTTGAGGTTGACGCCCGACACGCCCTTGCCGCCGCGCTTCTGGGCGCGGTAGGCAGCCACCGGGATGCGCTTGACGTAGCCGGTGTGGGTGATGGTCACGACCATGTCCTCGTCGGCAATCAGGTCTTCGACGTCCAGGTCCTTCTCGACATGGCTGATCTCGGTGCGGCGCTTATCGCCGAACTTCTTGGAGATCTCGCGCATCTCTTCCTTGATGACGCCCAGGATCTTCTCCTCGTGCGCCAGCAGGTCCTCGTAGTAGGCGATAGCGCGACGCAGGCCGTCCAGCTCTTCTTGGATCTTGTCGCGCTCCAGGCCGGTCAGGCGTCGCAGCTTCATCTCGAGGATGGCCGTGGTCTGCTCGGGCGTAAAGCCAAAGCGCTCAATCAGGCGGCTGCTGGCCTCGGAGTCGGTCTGCGAGGAGCGGATGATGCTGATGACCTCGTCGATATGGTCGAGGGCCATCAGGTAGCCCTCAAGGATGTGGGCGCGCGCCTGGGCCTTCTTAAGGTCATAGCGGGTGCGGCGGGTGACGACGTCGACCTGGTGGTCGATATAGTGCTGCAGCATCTCGCGCAGGCTCAGGCATTTGGGAACGCCGTTGACGAGCGCCAGGTTGTTGGCGCCAAAGGTCGTCTGCAGCGAGGTGTACTTGTACAGGTTGTTGAGCACGACCTGCGGGATGACGCCCTTCTTGAGCTCGATGACCAGACGGATGCCCTTCTGGTTGGACTCGTCGCGCATGTCCGAGATGCCCTCGATGCGCTTGTCGTTGACGAGCTGGGCGATTTTCTCCTGCAGGGTGCCCTTGTTGACCATGTAGGGAATCTCGGTAAAGACCAGGCGGCTGCGGCCGGTCTTGGTGGACTCCACATGGGCCTTGGCGCGCACGGTGATGGAGCCGCGGCCGGTCTCGTAGCTCTGCTTGATACCGGCGCTGCCCATGATGATGGCGCCGGTGGGGAAGTCCGGACCGGGCATGATCTGCATGAGCTCGTCGACGGTGGCGTCGGGGTTGTCGATCAGGTAGCAGGTGGCCTCGATCGCCTCGGTGAGGTTGTGCGGGGCGATATTGGTGGCCATGCCGACGGCGATGCCCTGGCTGCCGTTGACCAACAGGTTGGGGAAGCGCGCGGGCAGCGCCTGGGGCTCGGCGAGCGACTCATCGTAGTTGGGCTGCCAGTCGACGGTATCCTTCTGCAGGTCGCGCAAGAGCTCCATAGCGGGCTTGGCCAGACGGCTCTCGGTATAACGCATAGCCGCCGCGCCGTCGCCGTCGATGTTGCCGAAGTTGCCGTGGCCGTCGATGAGCGGCGTGCGCATGGAGAACCACTGCGCCAGGCGAACCATGGCCTCGTAGACCGCGGAGTCACCGTGCGGGTGGTACTTACCGATAACTTCGCCGACCGTCCAGGCGGACTTCTTGTGCGGACGGTTGGGGTAGATGCCGCTTTCGTTCATCGCGTACAGGATGCGGCGGTGTACCGGCTTTAAGCCATCGCGCACGTCCGGCAGGGCGCGCGCCGTAATGACCGACATCGAGTACTCGATGAACGACTGCTTCATCTCGCGGCCGAACTCCGAAATCTGGAGCTGGCCGCCGTTGATGTCCTCGCCCGCCGAGGCGCCGCGGTCGACTTCGCCAAAGCTCTCCTCGAGCTCGCCGTCGTCATCCTCTTCCTCGTCATCATCGGCATCGGGGTTGTAGGCATCGGGGTCGCCGTCCTCGCCCTGCTCAGCGCGGGCGAGCAGGCGTTTCAGATCATCGGGCATACCGGCATCGCCGGCCTCGCCCATACCCTCGCTATTGTTGATATCGTCTGCCACGTTACCTCCTCATGGTTTGCGTGGTCCATTAGTTCCCTACCACGGAGACGGATTACCCAGCATGCCGGGCAACCCTCCTAGGTTTTCCAGGTGCCCCAGGTTGCCCTGAAGGATGAGGGCGCACGCCTTGCGTGCGGCGCCCGAAATCCTGAAGGGCAAGATGGGGTGCCTGGGAAAGCTAGGCGTCTAGGAAACGCGCGTCATGCGCATGTTTTTCGATGTACTCGCGGCGATAGCCGACCTCGGAACCCATCAGCTCACGCACGGCGCGGTCCGCCACCACGGCGTCCTCGATCGACACGCGCTGTAGAATGCGGGTCTTGGGGTCCATCGTCGTCGAGGCAAGCTGCTTGGGGTCCATCTCGCCCAGGCCCTTGTAGCGCTGGACGGTGTAGCCCTTGCGTTTCTTGGTGATCTTGCCGTCCTTGGCCTTGCCGTCCTCGTCGTTGTCGTCGGGGTTCAACCCCAGGCTCTGGATGGTGTCGCGCAGGATCTCGTCTTCGGGCTGGCGGCCGTTGGGATACACGTAGTGAATCTTGTTGCGCACCTTGATGCCAAAGATGGGCGGGCAGGCAACGTAGACATAGCCGGCATCGATCAGCGGACGCATGTACTTGTAGAAGAACGTCAGCAACAGGATGCGGATATGCGCGCCGTCGACGTCTGCATCGGTCATGATGATGATCTTGTGGTAGCGCGCCTTGGTGATGTCGAAGTCGCCGCCGTCACCGGCACTCGTCGTGACGCCGCAGCCGATCGCGGTGATCAGCGACTGGATGGTGTCGCTCGAAAACGCGCGATGATCGCCCACGCGCTCGACGTTCAAAATCTTGCCGCGCAGGGGCAGAATCGCCTGGATGTCTCGGCGACGGCCGTCCTTGGCCGAACCGCCTGCCGAGTCGCCCTCTACGATGAAGAGCTCGGTCAGCTCGGCGTCGCGCACCGAGCAGTCGGCGAGCTTGCCGGGCAGTGATGCCGTCTCGAGCAGACTCTTTCGGCGGGTCGCCTCGCGCGCCTTGCGGGCGGCGTTGCGCGCCTTGCAGGCCTGTTGGGCCTTCTTGACGATCTCGCGGGCGGGCTTGGGGTGCTCCTCCAGGTAATCGGCCAGACCGTCGGTCACGATCTTGAGCGTCAACGCTCGCATATAGGAGCTGCCGAGCTTGGCCTTGGTCTGGCCCTCAAACTGCGGATCGGGCAGTTTGACCGAAATAACGGCCGATAGGCCCTCGCGCACGTCGTCGCCGGTCAGGTTGGCGTCTTTTTCCTTGAGCAGGTTCTGCTTGCGCGCGTAATCGTTAATCACGCGGGTAAGTGCGGTACGGAAGCCCTCGAGGTGCATGCCGCCCTCGGGGGTGTAGATGTCGTTGGCAAACGACATGACGTTCTCGCCGTAGCCGCTATTCCACTGCAGGGATACCTCGACCTCGCCCATCTTGGTCACAGGCGCGTCCGGATCCGACTTGCCCTCGATGTAGATGGGTTCCTTAAAGGCTTCGGGGACATCCTTGCCCTCGTTGAGGAACTTGACGAAGTCGATGATACCGCCGGCATAGCAGAACTCCTCCACGTGGGGAGTCGCCTCGCGCTCGTCGGTCAGCACGATCTTGAGGTTCTTGTTGAGGAATGCCGTCTCCTGCAGACGGTTGTGCAGCGTGTCGAAATCGTAGATGCAGGTCTCGAAGATCTCGTCGTCGGGCCAGAAGCTGACAGTGGTACCCGTCGTCTCCGAAGTGCCCACGACCTCCATCTTCTTGACGGTCTTGCCGCGCGAGAATTCCATCTCGTAGA
Organism: uncultured Collinsella sp.; assembly: GCA_934650975.1. GTDB lineage: Bacteria > Actinomycetota > Coriobacteriia > Coriobacteriales > Coriobacteriaceae > Collinsella. The sequence goes on from CAKUFW010000006.1 coordinate 4,851, forward strand.
CGTTGCCGTCGCGGCATACCTGTACGACCACGCGCTTGGACAGGGCGTTGACGACGGAGATACCCACACCGTGCAGGCCGCCCGAGACCTTGTAGGCCGAGTTATCGAACTTACCGCCGGCGTGCAGGATCGTCATGACGACCTCGAGCGTCGGGATCTTTTTGATGGGATGCTCGTCGACGGGGATGCCGCGCCCGTTATCGACGACCGTGATGGAGTTGTCGGCGTGGACCGTCACCTGAATCTCGGTGCAGAAACCGGCCATGGCCTCGTCGACGGAGTTATCAACGATCTCCCACACCAGGTGATGCAGACCGCTGGCGCTCGTCGAGCCAATGTACATGCCCGGGCGCTTACGAACGGCCTCGAGACCTTCGAGGATCTTAATCTCGCCGCCATCGTAATCGTTTTCGTTTGCCACACGTCCTCCTTCAGTTAAGAAAATGTGTACAGCCTTACTAGTTTATCGTAAAAAAATACCCTCGGGGACGAGGGTATTTGGCTCTACAAGGCCACCAGATGCGATTTAAGGCTCTTTTTTGCTCTGCACGCCCTTGGCCCACTCGGCACTGGCTCTCATGGCGTTCTCGAGGGCCTCGCGCAGTTTTTGGTCCTCGATGGGTGCCACTTGGCGCTCAATCTCGGCTCGCTCGGTCTCGTTGAGGTCGGCATGCGGGGCCGGCGGGCGCGCGTTCTCGGCCGGACGCAGGCGCTCCTTGGCAGCGGGCGGCGTGTGACCGGGGGCGGTCGTCTTGAATACTAGGCCGTCGACGTGCGCGCCGGCGCGCTCCATGCGCGCGCGGATGATCTCGCGCAAGAGCGTCATCTCCTGTGTCCATGAGGGCGAGTCGAGATAAACCAGCAGTTCGTTAGATTCGGGCAGGTAGCGCAGGCCCGTCACGTGACGTCCCTCGCGCGTGCCCGCGCACACCGCGTTCCAGGCGCGATAGATTGCACGCGATTGCTCGGCGGCCTCCATCTGCGCGCGGCGCTCGGGTGTCGCCGCGGCCATAATGCGCTGGCGCTCGGCATCCAAAAAGCCGCCAAAGGCAACCGTGCCGTTTTCGCGCTCGTAATTAGCACGCCTCACCCATGCTCACCACCTTGGCTCGATCAAGCAGGTCATCGGTAAAATACCCCAGATTGGTGGTGGTTATGACCGTCTGGATGTCGTCGCCGATCAGCCGCAGAAAAGCACCTCGGCGCTCACCGTCGAGCTCGCTCATCACGTCATCCAAAAGCAGCAGCGGCGCGGTGCCCAGGATATCGCGCGCCACCGCCACCTCCGCCACCTTCCAGGCAAGCACCAGCGTACGCTGCTGGCCCTGGCTGGCAAACGAGCGGGCAGATCGACCCGCAACGGAAAACTCGATCTCGTCGCGATGCGGCCCCACCAAAGTCACGCCGCGGCGAATCTCCTCGTCGGCACGCTCGTCGAGTGCCGAGAGCATGTGCTCATACGCCCAGCCCCTGAGCTCGTCGCGGTCCTCGGTGCGAGGCAAGTCACCAAGCGTGGACACATAGGACACGCCGGCGGGCTCGCCGGCCGCCACTCGGCCATAGGCGTCGCGCACATGGCCCGACAGCCGATCGAGCAGGGCCAGACGGTGCACGAGCAGGGCCGAACCGGCCCGAGCAATGGACTCGTTCCAGGCGCCGAGCATCTCACGGCAGCACCAGGCCTCCTTGAGCAGGGCATTGCGCTGGGTCACGCAACGCCCGTAGGCACTAGCCAGATCGGCGTAGCGTGCACTCAGCTGAACGCCAAAGTCATCGAGTGCGGTGCGGCGCACGCTGGCACCGCGCTTGACCATATCCAGGTGGTCTGGGCAAAACAGAACACTCGGCAGCACCCCGCGCACACCGGACGCCGCGCAGCGCTTGCCGTTGCGGCTAAACGAACGCTTGCCGTCTTCCACGCTCAGTCCCATGTCCAGCACGCGCCCGTCGCCCTCGAGCCTCAGCTCCACCCTACACGAACCCACGCCGTCGTGCACGAGCTCGACTGCGGTCGGATGCCTAAACGAGGCGCCGCTCGTCAGTAGCTGCAGCGCCTCTATGAGGTTGGTCTTTCCCGCCGCGTTGGGACCCGCGAGCACGGTCACGCCGTCGCTCAGGGCAAGGCGGTAGCTGTCGAAGCTGCGATAGCGCGCAACGGAAAGATCGCGTGCGAACATGGCCATGGGGCAGTGCTAGATGCGTACCGGCATGACCAGGTACAGGTAGTTGATCTTGTCGTAGGACTTGAAGATGCCCGCCTGCGAATAGCTCTTGAGCTCTAGCGTGATCTCCTTCTCCTTGGACAGGGCATTGAGGCAGCCAAAGATGTAGTGGTAGTTGAAGGCGATGGTACCCGACTCGCCCTCGGCCTCGACATCAATCGTCTCCTGCGCCAGGTCCTGGTCGTTGGAGATGGAGGACAGGCCCATTTGGCCGTTCTCGACGTCAATCTCAAACTTGACGGCGGGGTTGGCGCTCGCGATGACGGCCACGCGCTTAAGGGCGGCGTTAAAGGCAGCCACATCGATTTTGACGCTTGTCACGCACGAATCGGGGATGAGCTGCTTGTAATTGGGATATACGCCCTCGATGCGTCGCGAAACGTAGGTAGTGTTGCCGGCCTCAAAGACGACCTGGGTGTCGGTGGCACCGATCATGATGGTCGCTTGGCTCGCCATGATGCTCAGCGCGTCGTTAAAAGCGTCGGCGGGAACATTGAGCTCAAAGGAACCCTCGAGGGTCGAGGTCTCGACCTGCGTATCGCATACGGCCAGACGGAAGGAGTCGGTCGCGACCAGGCGCACGGTGTTGTTCTCGACCTTCATATGCACGCCGCCCAGGATGGGGCGGGCCTTGTCGGTCGAGGTGACGCGCCACACGCGGCTTACCATTTCGGACAGAATGTCGGTCGGCAGCTCGACGGCACTCTCGATGGCGTAGGCCGGGAACTCGGGGAAGTCGTTGGCATCGAGCGTGTTGAGGCGGAAAGAGCTCTTCTCGCAGCCAATCAATACCTGACGTTCGGACAGCTCAAAGGTGACAGGGGCATCGGGGAGGGTCTTGGTGATGTTGGAGAGCATCTTGCAGGGAATTACCATCTCGCCCTCTTCTTCGACATGAGCCGCAATGCGGTGACGAATCGAGATGGTGTAGTTGGAGGTCTGGAATTCCAAGATGCCGTCTTGCGCCTTAACGAGCACGCCCGACAGAATGGGGAGGGTGGATGCCGAGGCGACGCCTTTCATAACGACGCCGATGGCTTGCGTAAGCGAGCTCTGGCTGACGGTGAACTTCATCTTTTAATACCTTTCTATAGATATAAATATCTTAATAATAGTAATAGTACTGACGAAACTGTTGATTACTCCTAAAGGTGCAGGTCAGCCCTAAAAAGAGAATCGACAGAAACCTGTGTGCAACCGAGTGTGTTTTCCACGTTCAAAACCTGCGCAAAACTTTTCATCACCGCGGCGCGAGTTTTAGACACCTTATAACCGCCGTTTCGACAAGTTTTCAACAGGTGTGTCTATTACCTACGAGCGCAGTGTAATTTTATCGCGCAGCGACTTGAGGTCCTCGGTAACGGTCCGGTCTTCCTGAATCATCTTCTGAACCTTTTTATAGCTCGTGCTGACGGTCGAATGGTTGCGGTTGCCAAACTCCGCGCCCACGGCCGTCGTCGTCATCTCGCACATCTCGATCGCCAGGTAGATGGCAATGTGGCGTGCCTTGGCGATGTTGGCGTTGCGGCGAGGACCGATGAGTTCCTCGTGCGTTACGCCGTATTGCTCCTCGATGACGGACTGGACCGTCTGCACATTGATCTTCTTGGCCGATGTGTCGAAGTACTGGTTGGCGATGGCGTCGATGTCGTCAAAGGTGAGTTCCCCGCCCTCACGCTCGCGGTCGCCCGCTTCGCCGGCGCATCGCTCGCAAAAGCTCTCGAGCTCGCGAATATTGGTGCCCGAGACCTCGGCCATGTGTTTAAAGTGCGCGTCGGTCAGATGTCCGCCGTCGCCTCCGTAGGCAGCCAGCAGCGAGTCGTTGCCCGCTTCGGGCGCGGCGGCGATCGTATTCTCGTAATAACGCTGCAAGATCTTGTACTTCATCTCGTAGCTGGGCTCCGCCACCAGACACAGCAAGCCGGCATTAAAGCGGCTGGTCAGGCGCTCGTCCATGTTGAGGTCCTTGGGCGCGCGGTCGGCGGCGATTACGACCTTCTTGTTGTTGCGGATAAATTCGTCCATCAGCTGGAAGAAGTAATCTACGCTCGCGCGCTTTCCGATGATGTTCTGGATGTCATCGATGATAAGCACGTCGACGTCGTGGTACGCCTGCATGATGGGGGCATTGCTCTTCTTCTGGCGGTCGAATTCGGTCATCAGGTCGTCCAGATACGCCTGCGAGTTGGCATACTTCACCTTGATCTCGGGCGATTTCTCCGCCAGTTCGTTTTTGATGGCGAGCAGCAGGTGTGTCTTGCCCAACCCCGATTTACCGTAGATGAACAACGACGTACAGGTACCGGGCGTGTCTGCGAGCATGGCAAACTTGAGCGCCGATCGATAGGCGAGGCTGTTCTCCGGGCCGAAGACGAAGTTTTCAAACGTGAATTTCGAATTCGCCGCGAGGGGCGCCCCATCCGCGTTTTTCTCGACCGCCGCCGGTTCCGCCGCCGAGGGCGCTGTCGGCGCTGCGGATGAGCTCGCGCTTTTCGCCGGCGGCCTGCCATTCATCTGGGTCATCATGCGGCGGAAATCGTCGGCGGACAGCGTGTTTTTGATCGCGATGCCCGATTCCTCGCCGGATGTCGTCTCGTGGGCGATGGGCATATGCGTGGCAGCCGGGATGGGTGAGGGGGCCGGCGCTACCGCCGTCGCGGCCGGAACGGTCGGCTGCGCCGACATGGTTTCACGGGAAACATCGTCGCGTCGAGGCGCGGGCGCCGGCGTTACGGCTGCAGTGGCAGTTGCAACCGGGGGAGTGGTCGGCGCCGCATCTGCCGAGGCACCTTGCGGTGCCACGATATTGAGCGCAATCGGTGCAAAGGCGATCTCTTCCAGATAGGCCTCGATGGTCGGCTGATGCTTTTTGAGCTGAGCGATGGCAAAGCGCGAAGGGGCCTCAATCGTCAGAGTGTCCTCGGTTAAACTCACGGCGCGCGATTGTCCCAGCATATTGATGAGGCGTGCATCTTGGCCGTCGCGCTGACAAAAGGCGATGGCATCTCCCAGGATGATGCTTGCTTCCTCGTCCACTGTTTCTCCCGTTCCTTACCTTTGGGCTCGCACTCGAGCGCTGCCTATTTCGGTCAGATGGTATTTCTGGCCATGTTTGATTACCAAGCCGGCCTGCGCCAAGTCGTTGAGCGTTCGCGACCACGTGGGCGCCGAGTTTCCAAACGCCCGCGCCAGGTCGGTTGCGCCACACTCTTGGTTTTGTGCCAGATAGCCTAGTGCCGCTTCGCCGCGCTCGCTCACAAATACGTTCTGCTGCGGCTGTGTGTATTGATTCGCCGCATTAGGATACATCATTTGAGCTGCTGGTTGTTGAGAACTCTGCATTGCCGGCTGCTGCTGTTGAAAACTTTGCGGCCACTGTTGGTAAGGCTGCGGAGGTATCTGCTGGGCCCATGGGTTGTACTGCGCTTGGGGCATTTGCTGGTACGGCTGCTGGTATCCCTGGGGATACTGTTGGGGATACGGCTGGGCGTATCCCTGCTGCGGCATATATTGGGGAGGATACCCTTGCGGGTACGGTTGATAGCCCATTTGCGGGGCGTTTGGCATGGACGCCGTCTGCTGCACGGTGCCTGTGTCCAGATCTGCCGAACCTATGCCCTCCGGCATGTTTTGCATTGCGTTGCCCAGCGGTGCCTGGGGGTCTTGCATGGGATAATTTCCAGGCTGCTGCATCTGCTGCGCCACGGGCTGCTGTGCAAACGTGCTGGATAGGGGGTATGCCGTCTGCTCTGCTTCGGGTCGCACGGCCGCCCCGCGCCCGCCGGCCCGCTCGATTTCCTGCACACGCTTGGGGTTCAGGCTTACCGTCACGACGGTGCCGTTGCCCATATTGTCCTCGATGGAGACGGCTCCGCCGGCGTTTTCCAAGTACTCCTGCACCATGGGAAACCCGGCGCCGGTACCGCGGATATACCGTTTCATCTTGCTGTTTGCGCTGGTTACGCCAAAATCGAAGGCACGCTCTTTGTCGTCGATGCCCGGACCCTGATCGGCAAAGCGGATGGTATCGCCACCGTCGAGAATCGAGATGATGGGCTCTGCAAAATGCGCGTGGATAAAGTTTTCGACAATCTCGCGGATAACCATCAGCGAGATGCGCCCTCCCTGCTCTTTCATGCACTGGTAGACGGTGTTGGTTGTCTCTTCCAAGTAGGTACGGACGTCTTGCGGTTCGATGACGATGACACGCGGTGTCGACAGCATGTCATCGTAGACCGCGATGCGCGCTGCATACATGGCCTTTGGTGCTTGTGCGGTGACCTGCTCATCCTCGTTGCGTTTTTCGCGCACGCCGGTGATGTGCTCGTTGTCGGGTGCCGGATCACCGGAATCGACCATGGTGTAGAAGTCGTCAGACATGCCGCTCGCAATCTTTCAAAAGGTTTTGAACAAATAGTAGCTCACCGCGCAATGTTTCTCATCTTTCGACAAGTTTTCAAAACCTGTTGAAAACTTTGGAAAACGGACGAAAAGTTCTCAACATTTCCAACACGACCTGTTGAAAACTCGATGAAATTTCGTGAAAAGTTGCCTGCGGCCTCAAATGCAGGTTTTGCTTATGGGGGAACCGTGTACTCTTTGCAACCTTTTACCTTTGATTTCTTGACATTTGAACATTGATTTCCCTACAATCTTCAAGCTCACGTGTCTATATCTGCGTCCGCGTCCCCGCGGACACTCGAAATGCAGCAGGAGGAACTTAAGATGAAGCGTACGTATCAGCCTAATAAGCGTAAGCGTGCCAAGACCCATGGCTTCCGTGCCCGTATGGCCACCAAGGGTGGTCGTGCCGTGCTCGCCCGTCGTCGCGCCAAGGGCCGCAAGCGTCTCACTGTCTAGCAGCGATACACACATCTCGCATGAAGACTATTAAGTCTCGGCAAGATTTCGAGCATGTGTTCAGTCAGGGGCGTCGTTTCAATCACCCTCTGATTCGAATGACCATATGTGAATCGGTTGGCGAAGGCGACTCCGGAAGGGTCGCCTTCGTTGGTGCTAAACGACTCGGTTGTGCTGTTGTGCGCAACCGATCTAAGCGTGTGATGCGCGAGGCCGCCCGCAGCTGTGGATTTCCCGTTGCGGGTTATGACATCATCTTGTTCGCGACTCCCAAGACGAGGGTTTCCTCGCCGCAGGAGATGGACAAGGCATTGCGTTCGCTTATGAAACGCGCCGGCGTTGCCGGGGAGGAGCGATGAGCAACCACGTTTTGCGACGTGTTGCCATCGCTCCTATTCGCATATATCAACAGGTTATTTCGCCCTTATTGCCTGACGCCTGCATTTATTACCCAACGTGCTCGCAATACGCTATCCAGGCGATTGAGAAGTACGGTGTTTTGAGAGGCTGCTGGCTTGCCGTGAGGCGCATCGCTCGCTGCAATCCCCTGCACGTCGGCGGTTATGACCCTGTGCCTTAGCGGGCACTCGCTATCGGAGGAAAACTTACATGTGGGATTGGATCGTTAACATCCTTTTCGAGCTGCTCAAGCTCATCCAGACCTTTGCGGTCGACTGGGGCCTGTCCATCATCATCCTGGTGGTCATCATCCGTCTGCTGCTGACGCCGCTTATGCTCAAGTCGACCAAGTCGACGGCTCGCATGCAGGTGCTGCAGCCCAAGATGCTCGAGATCCAGGAGCGTTACGCCGACGATCCCCAGCGTCAGGCCGAGGAGATGCAGAAGTTCTACAGCGAGAACAAGTTCAACCCCATGGCTGGTTGTCTGCCGCTGTTGATCCAGATGCCTGTCCTGTTCGCCCTATTTACGTTGCTGCGCAACCTGCCGGACTATTTTAGCGACGGCACGTTCTCGTTCTTCAATATCCTGCCCGACCTGACCACCACGCCGAGCGCTTCCTTTGCCGATGGCTTTATGGTTGCGCTGCCTGCGCTGGTTTGCCTGATTCTGTTCGCTGTCTTGACCCTGATTCCGCAGCTGTATATGTCTCGCAATCAGACTGGTCAGCAGGCCCAGAGCATGCGCATGATGGCCGTCGTCATGACCGTCATGATGCTTTGGATGGGCTGGAGCCTGCCCGTCGGCGTTCTGCTGTACTACGACGTGTCCTCTGCCTGGCAGGTTATCCAGCAGATCTTCGTGACGCAGAAGGTTATCGACAAGGCTAAGGCCGATGAGGAGGAGCGCCTCAAGAACGCTCCGCTGCAGGTCGAGGTAACCCGTCGCGAGAAGAAGCCGCGTCCGCACAAGAAGAAGTAGTCGGGATATCAATCTTATTTAGGTACCTAACTTTTGGAGTACGTTATGTCTGAAGAGATCATCGAGGATATGCTTGAGGAGGTTGCCCCGCAGATTGCGGGCGATTATCCCGAGATTGCACAGCGCTACAAGGCCGGTGAAGAGCTGACCGATGAGGAGCTCGACACCATTGCCGATGTTGCGATTTCCATTCTGCGTTCCATCCTTTCGCACTTCGATGCCGCCAACTCTCCTATTGATGAGTACGAGGGCGACGAGGGTGAGCTGATTTTGGATGTTACGGCTCCTGATCTTGCTGTTCTCATTGGCCGCCATGGTCGTACCCTTGATGCCCTTCAGGTTATGTTCTCTTTGCTGGTGAGCCGCAAGCTTGGCTTTAGGTATCCGGTTGTGGTTGACGTTGAGGGCTACAAGAGCCGTCGTCAGGACAAGGTTGCCTCTATGGCTCAGTCTGCCGCCGAGCGTGCTATCCGTACTCATAAGAGTGTTTCGCTTCCGCCCATGAATGCCTATGAGCGCCGACTGGTTCATATTGCACTTCGTGGCAATGATGCCGTCGATACCCATTCTGAGGGTTCTGACCCTGATCGCCATGTGGTGATTGTTGCTCGATAATCTACTCGAGCTTATGCTAAGGGGGGCGTGGTTTCCACGTCCCCCTTTTTTTGTCAAAAGTTCTCGATACACTGATTTTTGTCAGAAAGGAGCTTCTGTTGTTTGTACTTACAGATCTGCAGGCTGACGAGATGCTGAGTCGTCTAACCTCCTATTGCAAAGAGTATTCCTTGAGCGTAACTGATGCTGAGCTAAGGAAATGTATTCAGCATTTGGATTTGGTTCTGGAAACAAATAAGACAACCAATCTCACCCGTATTCTTAACGTAGAAGATGCTGCGGTACTTCATATCCTCGACTCACTTGTCTTGCTCCCTTATATCAATAAGGCTCCTGAGGGAGCTTTGCTCGATATGGGAACAGGTGCAGGCTTCCCTGGTATTCCATTAACGATAACCACGCATCGTAAGGCTACTTATATTGATTCTGTTGGCAAGAAGGTCGATGCTGTAAATTCTTTTGTTCATGCTCTTGGATTGAAATGTGGTCATGCAGTTCATGATCGCCTTGAAGAATATGCTCGAAGCCATAAGAAGCAGTTCTCTGTCGTAACCGCCCGAGCATTGGCCCCTCTTCCAATTCTTGGTGAGTATGCGGCTCCGTATCTCAAGGATGGAGGGTTATTTGTTATCACGAAGGGCAATCCATCGGATGAGGAGCTTGCTTCCGGCATGTCTGCAGCTAAGATCTGCGGCTTCACTTTGCTTCTGAATGACGCAATAGATTTGCCTGAGGGCTTGGGCCACAGGGAGTTCATTGTTCTTAAGAAGAGTCATCCAGCATCCGTTTCATTGCCTCGTGCAAATGGCATGGCAAAGAAGAATCCGCTTGCCTAGATGTTTCACGTGAAACATAATGGTTGTTAGCAACTTGCAGTGTTTCACGTGAAACAAGGCGGTTGATATCGAATCGGAATGTTTCACGTGAAACATCCTCCGTTTGACAGCTTTAATACACACCAGGAGGGACCGTGGGATTTCGCGACGTTAAGCGTTCGAAGAGCGCAAAAGACACGCGTATCATTGCAATCATCAACCAAAAAGGTGGCGTCGGTAAGTCAACGACGGCTGTAAACCTTGCAGCAGCACTGGGTGAGCAGGGTCGCAAGACACTGATTGTTGATTTTGATCCGCAGGGAAACAGCACCAGCGGATTTGGAATTGAAAAGGAAGACCTTCAACACTGTATCTATGATGCATTGTTGAATGATGTGCCGGCAGAATCGCTTGTTCTTGATACAAATTGCAAAAAGGTATTCGTTATTCCGGCAACAATTCAACTTGCAGGCGCCGAAATTGAGCTCGTAAGCGCAATTGCTCGTGAAACTCGCCTTAAAGATTTACTTGAGCCGATTCAGGACGAGTTCGATTTTATTTTCATTGACTGTCCCCCTTCGCTCGGTCTGCTTACAATCAACGCTTTGACTGCAGCGGACAGCGTTTTGATTCCGATCCAGTGCGAGTATTACGCACTCGAGGGAGTTACGAAGCTGCTTGAGTCAATGAAGATGGTCAAATCACGTCTGAACAAGGGTTTAGACACCTATGGCGTGCTTATGACCATGTATGACTCGCGTACTTCCCTGTCGAATCAGGTTGTTGAGGAGGTTCAATCGTACTTTGGTGATAAGGCGTTTAAGACGCTGATCCCTCGTACGGTTAAAATCTCCGAAGCTCCGTCTTTTGGAGAACCGGTAATTACCTATGCGCCTCAAAATAAGGGTGCAAAAGCGTATATGAACCTTGCAAAAGAGGTGATCAAGCGTGCCTAGTGCAAAGAAACGTGGCGGATTGGGACGTGGACTTAATGCTTTGGTCTCAGAGGCCGAGTATGAGACAGGTGGTTCTGCCGCATCGGCTTCAAATGCCGCATCTGAAACAAAACTGCCGATTGAGGATATCGTTCCCAACCCTAATCAGCCGCGAATTCACTTTAACGAAACTGAACTTCGCGAGTTGAGCGAGTCAATCCAAGAACATGGCGTTTTGCAGCCGCTTTTGGTTCGCAAACATGGAAACGGCTATGAGATTATCGCGGGTGAGCGTCGTTACCAGGCGTCAAAGCTTGCTGGTCTTGAAGAACTGCCTGTCATCATTAAGGAAGTTAATGATGAGGAAATGCTTGCTCTTGCTCTTATCGAAAATCTTCAGCGTTCTGATTTGAATCCCGTCGAAGAGGCGAAGGGTTATCGTCAACTCATTGATGCCAGCGGCATGACGCAGGAGGCGTTATCAAAGGCTGTCAGTAAGTCTCGTTCTGCAATTACAAATTCACTTCGTTTGCTAGATCTTCCAGAAGTCGTACAGCAGATGATTTTCGAAGGCAAGCTTACTGCGGGCCATGCGAGAGCGATTCTTGCCGTTCCATATGAAGATGCAAGGATTCGACTTGCTGAGAAGGTTGTCGCAGAAGGTCTTTCCGTTAGAGCGACAGAAAATCTTGCTCCGTTGTTTTCTGCCGGAGAGACGCCAAGGACTCCGAGGCCAGCAACACCTCAGTCATTCAAAAAGGCTGCTCGAGTACTTCGTCAAGTATTTAACACGAATGTACGTGTGAAGAGCTCGCGTGGCAAGAACAAAATTGAAATCGAGTTCAAGGACGAGGAAGAGCTCTCACGCATTCTTGGCGAAATGGTTCAATTTGGGCAGGAGGATCAGGATGAAGAATAAGATTCTCGCGGCCATTGCGTTGGCAACCACCGTTGCGGCTGGTGCTTTTGCGGGGTATAAGCTTGCGACAGATGATGAACTCCGCGGTCGACTGCTGCGCGGAGCTCAGGATATCGTCGATACATCTAAAAAGAAAATGGATGTGATGACCGAAGATGTCGCTATGCGCACTGCTCAGGTGACTAAAAATCCCAAGATTAACCAAGATTGGGTTAACCATCAGTGGGAAAATGTTGGTTATTAGGTACCTAACAATTACTTGCCTGTTTTGAAGGGGTCCTTGTCTCATGTATCAGACAAGGACCCCTTATTTTGGCTAAAAAACTAAGCTCACGTAAATCAAATCCATTAGTATGAAAACAAATGAAACAGCCCCGGTTGCATTATCTGCAACTGGGGCTGTCGGATGTTTCACATGAAACGGTATGGGGCACAGACTCCCCTATGCGTTCTTCTGAACCTTGAAACGTTGCTTCAGCTGACCGCAGGCGGCATCAATATCATTGCCGCGAGAATTACGGATCGTGGTCTCAATGCCACGAGACTCAAGGCGGCGCTGAAGATCCTCGACCTTATGAATCGGAGAAGGCTTGAGCGGGCTGCCCTCGATGTCGTTAAGCTGAATCAGGTTAACGTGGCACAGCGTCCCCTCGCAGAAGTCGCAAAGTGCCTGCATCTCGGGGTTCGTATCGTTGACGCCTTCGATCATGGCGTACTCATAGGTCGGGCGGCGGCCAGTCTTCTCGGTGTAGAGCTGCAGCGCCTCATGAAGGCGCAGGAGTGTGTACTTCTTGACGCCAGGCATAATTTTGTTGCGCGTGGACTGGATGGCGGAATGCAGGGAAACGGCAAGCGTGAATTGCTCGGGGATGTCGGCAAATTTGCGAATACCGGGAATAACGCCGCTGGTAGAGACGGTGAGGTGACGGGCGCCGATACCGATGCCATCGGGGTCGTTGAGGATTCGCAACGCCTTGAGAACCTCGTCGTAGTTGGCAAACGGCTCGCCCTGGCCCATGAAGACAACGCTCGTGGCCCGCTCGCCAAAGTCGTTGGATACATGAAGCACCTGGTCGACGATCTCTTGAGCGGTCAGCGAGCGCTTGAGGCCGTTAAGGCCGGTGGCGCAAAAGGCGCAGCCCATGCCACAGCCTGCCTGGGTGGAAACGCAGACGGAAAGCTTGTTACGACGGGGCATACCGACAGTCTCGACGGAAATGCCGTCGTGGTACTCGAGCAGATACTTGCGAGAGCCATCTTTGGAAACCTGCTTGGTGAGCTCGGTCGGCGTATCAAAGGCAAAGGCCTCTTTAAGCTGCTCGCGGAAAGCCTTGGGAAGGTTGGTCATATCATCAAACGAACAAACGTTCTTCTCAAAGACCCATTCGATAAGTTGCTTGGCGCGGAAAGCGGGCTGGCCAAGTTCTGCCACGAGCTCGCGAATATCGTTTTGGCTCAAGTCGCGAATGTCCTGAGATTTAGTCCTGGGATTCATGGAAGCCTTTCGATTTTGGGGAAACGTAGAGGGTATCGCTACAATATGGTATCAGCTGCAGAAATTATAGAGGAGGAGTCTGCCCATGCCGGGTAAAAGCCTAGAGAACATGCACGTAGCGGTCTTGGCGGGCGGTCATTCCGCTGAGCGCGAGATCTCGCTCAATTCGGGAAAGAACGTCGTGGCGGCCCTGAAGGAGGCCGGCTACACTTCGGTGAAGCTGCTCGACACGGCTGCCGATGATTTTATGGTAACCATGGCGACCGGTGGTTTTGACGTGGCATTTATCGCCATGCACGGTGCCGGCGGTGAGGATGGTGCCATGCAGGGTGCCATGGAGACCCTGGGTATCCCCTACACGGCCTCGGGCGTGCTCGCGAGCGCCTGCGGTGCCGACAAGGAGGTCTCGAAGCTCCTGTACGCCAAGGCGGGCATTCCCATTGCCCCCGGCCTTGCGCTCGAAGTGGGCGATGAAGTCGATATCGATCGTATCGTCGAGGTTTGTGGCGAGCGCTGCTTTGTGAAGCCGGCCGTTAACGGCTCCAGCTATGGCATCTCCCTGGTCCACGAGCCCTCCGAGCTGCCCGCGGCTATTGCCAAGGCGTTTGAGTTTGGCGACAAAGTACTGGTCGAGAAGTGCATCGAGGGTACCGAGATCACCGTCGGCGTATACGGCGAGGATGACGTGCGTGCTCTGCCGATTGTCGAGATCCGTAAGCCCGAGGACTGCGAGTTCTACGATCTGGACGTGAAGTATGTCGACCCTACGGACATCCATCGCATTCCGGCGCAGATTTCGCCCGAGAACTACGCTCGTGCCCAGGAGCTTGCCTGCGCTGCCCATAAGGCACTCGGCTGCCTGGGTATCTCGCGCAGCGACTTTATCGTGAGCGAGGACGGCCCCGTTATCCTCGAGACCAACACGATTCCCGGCATGACCGATGCGTCGCTGTATCCGGATGAGATCCGCCACACCGACGACATGACGTTCCCGCAAGTCTGCGACAGCCTGATTCGTATGGGCCTCCGTCGAGCGGGCGTTGCATGCTAATCGAGGACGCTGTATCTCCTGGAACGCCGCAGTTTGTCATCGATTCCTACGCCACGCTTGCCGAGCGTGCCAAGACGCAGTCGTTCGGGCTTATCGAGGAGGATGTCATCGTCCTCGATACCGAGACCACGGGTCTTTCGGTGCAAGACAATGGGCTGATTGAGATTTCCGCGGCCCGCCTTTCGGGCCGCGAGGTCGTTGACCGGTTCGATACCTTCGTTCACCCCAAGCAACTGATTCCCGCCGAGATTACCGAACTCACGAGTATTACAAACGCCGATGTGGCAGATGCCCCTTCGGCCGTCGAGGCCGTGGCTGCTCTCGCCGATTTTGTCGGCGGCTGCCCCGTGATCGCGCATAACGCTACCTTTGACCGTTCGTTTATCGAGTCGGTCAAGGGCGGTGTCAACGTCAGCGACATCTGGATCGATTCGCTGGCACTGTCGCGCATCGCGCTTCCGCGCCTGGCCTCGCATAAGCTGTCTTTCATGGCCGACCTGTTTGGCTGCGACTCGGTGTCGCACCGCGCCAACGCCGATGTCGACGCCCTGTGTGGCGTGTGGCGCGTGCTGCTCGTGGCACTCACCGACCTGCCCCAGGGCCTTATGGCGCGCTTGGCCGACATGCACCCCGACGTGCCCTGGTCCTATCGTCCCATCTTCTCATTCTTGGCGGGACAGAACCCCGGCTCCATCTTCTCTCTCAGCGCCGCTCGCGCCGACGTGCTCAAGGCCGACCGCGCGGACGACCGCGTTGATGCGGACGAGCTGCCGGTCCTTAAGATGCCGAGTCGCGAGGAGATCGAGGCGGACTACGCCCCGGGCGGTCTGGTCAACCGCATGTATCCCACCTACGAGCCGCGCGATGAGCAAATCGCGATGGCGCTCGAGGTCCGCGATGCCCTCGTTACGGGCACGCATCGCGTCATCGAGGCGGGTACGGGCGTCGGTAAGTCGATGGCCTATCTTGTGCCTTTTGCCGAGGCCGCGCGCCGCAATAACATTACGGTTGGTATAGCGACTAAATCGAATAATCTTGCCGACCAGCTCATGTATCATGAGCTGCCAAAACTTGCCGAGCAGCTGGACGGAGGCCTATCGTTTTGTGCCCTCAAAGGCTATGACCACTATCCATGCTTGCGCAAGCTTGAGCGCATGAGCCGCGGCCAAGTCGAAATTACGACTAAGCGTGATCCTGCCGACACGCTTACGGCAGTCGCGGTCATCATGGCGTACGTGTGCCAGTCGGCCGATGGCGACCTCGACTCGCTCGGCATTCGCTGGCGTAGCGTCAACCGTCCCGACTTTACGACGGCGTCGCGCGAGTGTGCCCGTCGTCTCTGCCCGTTTTTCCCCGATAAGTGCCTGGTTCACGGCGCCCGCCGTCGAGCGGCGCATGCCGACGTGGTGGTCACCAACCATTCCCTGCTGTTCCGCAACGTTGCGGCCGAGGGTAGGATTTTGCCTCCGATCCGTCACTGGGTGATCGACGAGGCCCACTCCATCGAGCGCGAGGCGCGTCGTCAATGGGCGCGTGTGGTGTCGGCAGACGAATCGCGCGTTCTGTTTGAGCGTCTGGGCGGCTCGAGTACCGGTGCACTGAGCCAGGTTTCCCGCGATTTGGCAACCTCGGAGGGCTCTACGCTCTACCTGGGCCTCACTGCCAAGGCGACGTCGACGGTTGCGCGTGCGAGCATGGCGATCGCCGATGTGTTTGACGGTGTTCGTGAGCTCGGCCGCCGTGCCCGCGGGGGTTACGACAATGCCAATCTGTGGATTGGCCCCGAGCTGCGCGAGTCAGACGATTGGCACGACTTTTTGCAGTCGGCCCATGCCGCTATCGACGCGCTGGAGCAGGCAGACAAGAGCGTCGACGCACTGGTGCAAGCCGTTGCCGCCGACAAGCCCGAGGTTGTTGTCGACCTGGGTGATATCTCGCGCCGCCTGCACGAGCTGGCCGAGAACCTCAAACTCATCATCGACGGTACCGACGAACACTACGTGTACTCGTTGCAAGTCAATCGCAGGCTGCGTGCCGGCGGCGAGTCGATGACCGCGGAGCGCATCGATATTGGCGAGGCCTTGGCAACCGAGTGGCTGCCCGAGGTCCACACGGCTATCTTCGCCTCGGCGACCATGACGGTTTCCAAGAGCTTTGAGCACTTTAACCACGCCGTCGGCCTCGATCGCATCGGTGCCTCGACGTCATCGTCGCTGCACTTGGATTCGAGCTATGACTTCGATTCGAATATGGCCGTGGTCGTGGCCGGGGATATTCCCGATCCGCGCGACCGTGAAGCCTATCTCTCGGCGCTCGAGCGTGTGCTGGTCGACGCTCATCTTGCCATGGGCGGCTCGGTGCTCACGCTGTTCACCAACAGGCGCGACATGGAGGACCTGTATACCCGCGTCGAGCCTATGATGGCCCGTGCGGGTCTGGAGCTCAACTGTCAGCAGCGCAACTCGTCTCCCCGTCGTCTGCGCGATCGCTTTATCAACGAGCCGGCCTCGTCGCTCTTTGCGCTCAAGGCCTTTTGGGAGGGTTTTGACGCCAGCGGTGAGACGCTGCGCTGCGTCATCATCCCCAAGCTGCCGTTCTCGAGCCCTACGGACCCGCTCTCGTGCGAGCGTAACCTGCGTGAGGACCGAGCCTGGGCGCGCTATTCGCTACCCGAGGCGGTGCTTGAGGTCAAACAGGCCGCCGGACGTCTCATCCGCTCATCGACCGATTGCGGCGTGCTCATCTTGGCCGATCCGCGCCTGGTGACGAAGGGCTACGGCAAGAAATTCTTAACGTCGCTGCCCACGAGCTCCTATCAGCGCATCGAATCAGCGCAGATCGGTCACTATCTGCAGTTGTGGCGCCAAGCGCACGAGCGTCGCCGCTAAAGAGGGCGGACGAGGGATTTTGCCATATCGCACAGACGCTCTGACAGAGCGGGGTCATCCAAGATGCGGATGGCCCCGCCCGCTGCGATTACCTGACTTAGCAGCCAACGCTCGGAGCCGTAGCGCACGCTCACCGTTGCGCTGACCGCCCCATTGGGTTCAATCGACATAATGCCGGGCCAATCTAGGCGCTCCGCCAAGGCGCGCGGCATGAGAAGCCTCGCGCTCCGCTCCGCCTGGGCGAGGGAGTCGTGGAGGGACACGGATTCCGGTGCGTGGCGCACGACGGAGTCGTCGGTCAAGACGAGGTCCTCGATTTTATCCATACGATAGGTGCGCTGTTCGTCGATCGCGACATCCCAGGCGATCAGATATGTTTGGTCGCCGTTTGTCGTAATGCGCAGGGGGTCGATCAAGCGCTCGCGCGCCTGTGCATCATCCATCGAGCGATACGAGATGCGGCAGCGAACGCCGTCCTGAATGGCGCAGTTCAGCTGCTGCCAGTGCGATCCGTGGGCGACGGTGTCAAAGACGCGCTGGTTGAAGCCGAGCTCTTCGGGAAGAAGAGCTCGGCGTATCCGAGCCGCCGTCTGGGGCTCGATTCCCAAGGATTCAAGTTCATGGTTGAGCACGGCGCCCTCGGCGGCACTCAGGCGCAGCGGTAGCACGCGCCCCGCATCACCGGTGAGGACCACGCGCTCGCCGCGACGTTCGCAGATAATACGTGCACCCGATTCTCGGTCCGCAAGTGACGAGACGATTTCGAGAATCTCGTCGAGCGATGCTCCTGTGATGTCAAAGCGGCTGCAAAGCTCATCTCGTGCCATGCCATTCTCGCCGGCGGCGTAGAGGGCCTCCATGACGTCGATGGCGCGCGAGAGTCTTTGCTCGCTGGTGAGTTTACGCACGGGCATGCTCGTGCACCGTCCTTTCGATGAGGCGGTTCCACGCCTGTTTGAGCGAATCGGGGGCGACGGGCCTCATGCCGTCCGCGGCATGGGCCATGCAAAACGAGGCGGCCGCATCAAGGTCGCGTACGTTAACGGTCCAGGTCCATCCTGCTTCGGTGTGCGCGAGCTCGCCGCGCCCGCGCGTGAGACCGCTGATCATATCGGTCTGCGCCTCGCGCGCGAACGAGAACGTAGCCGCAACGGGCGGGCGGTCGGCAAAATCGAACTCAAAGAACAGGTAGTCGTTGAGGTTGAAATCCGCGGGAATGGTGTAGGCCTTCGAAGGTCTCCAGGCACGGACGATACGGTCGCAGCGGAATGTCCTGATGCTGTCGGTGGCGTTGTCGAGGCCGCAGAAATATGACGTGCCCTCGCGCTCGAACATGCCGTAGACGCAAACGGTCCGCTCGCGTTGTTCGCCGCGTCCGTTTTGGTACAAAAAGCGCAGCGCGCAACGCTCGGCAAAGGCGCTCCATACCGCATCGACGGTGGGAGAGCGGCGAATCGGTGCCTCGCCTGTCGTCGACATGCCGATGAGATAGGCGATCTTGGAGCGAATGTCGGCAAGCGGCGCGGCAAAGGTGGATGAGCCTGCCGCAAGGGTCTGGTCGATGGCGTTGAGCAGGATATCGGCATCGTCTGCGGTGATGAGACCGCCCGCGGCAAACGTGTGCTCGCGGTCGATCGTCCACGCGCTTTCCTCGGTTTCTTGCGCTCCGACAGCACGAACCTCCCTGATGGCGATGCCGCGTTCGAGCAGCTTGTCGCGATCGCGGCGAAACTTGCGCTTGTCTGAGTCGATATTGCCCGAGTCGTATCCCAAATCGGAATCCAAGACAATTTGCTCGGTCGTCAGCGGTTCGGGAGAGCTGTTGAGCACAAAGAAAAGGTTGAGGATGCGCTGAGCCGTTTTATCGAAACCGGGCTCCGGTATCCCCTTTTTAATTGTCGCGGTCGCGTCGCTTGCCGTCATAGAATCCTCGCATGAGAAGGTCGTTTGATGCCATGATTTTAGTCCGATATGGAGATTAGGCTATATCCGTGTCCGCGCGCGGCGTTAAGATGGCCCGAATTCGGTCGTTTGCGCTCGCTCGGGGTATACTTTCGACTATATACGGTTCTAATGTGCATGCATTGGGCCTATTTGTCGGATTATGGATGTGGAGCGCACATGGCGAACACCCAGAACTATATTAACCACCTGCTGCAGAACACTGGCATTACGCCGGCGTGCAGTGAAGAAGAGCGCCTGGCTGCCGAGGATATCGCTCAGATTTTCCGCAACCACGGCTTTGACCCCGAGGTGCAGGAATTTAATGCTCCCGCGCCCAGCAGGTTGGCATTTGCCGTTACCGGTATTCTGGCGTTTGCCGGCGCCCTGCTGATGGGCATCGGCGGTGGCATCGGCCTGGTCGGCACCTTGCTGGCCATTGTCGGAGCCGTGCTCTACGTGCTCGAGCGCACAGGCCATCCTGTGGTTTCGCGCTTGGGCAAGATGGGCGTGAGCCAAAACGTCATCGCCTACCACAAGGCTTCGGGTCCGCTCGCGTCTCCGCGCAACCGTCCGGTCGTCGTCGTGGCGCACTACGATTCTCCCCGTGCCGAGCTCCTCGCTCGCGAGCCCTATGCTCCGTACCGCGCGCTTATCGCCAAGCTCCTGCCCATTGCCACGGTTGCGCCCGCGGCCGTTGCCATCCTGCGCATCCTGCCGCTCCCCGGTGCGCTCAAGGTACTGCTGTGGATTGTCGCGATCCTGGCTTCCCTTGTGGCGCTGGCCAACGCAGCCAATATCATCTCCAATCGTTTTGTGCTCCCTTACACGTCTGGTGCGGTGTGCAACAAATCCTCTGTTGCCGCCATGCTCGGTGTCATGGACAACGTAGCCCCTTATCAGGGTGAAAACGAGTTCCCCGACGACATTCCGTTTGATACCTATTTTGGTGAGCAGAAGCGTCGTGCCGAGGAGATGGCGCGTGCTGCAGCGGAATATGCCGCGGCCCAGCAGCAAAACGACTACGGCAACACCATTGAATATGAGGAGCCCTCCTACGACGAGGACGAGTTTGGCCAGCCGGTGCCGACTGTCGATACGGCTGAGCAGGACGAGGCTTTTGATGAGCAGATCGATGGTTTTGAGGGTGCCTCTGCAGACGAGACGCTGATCGGCGTCATCGCGCCCGAAGCTCAAGACCAGACCGCTCAGGTCGAAGCGTCCACCGAGGAGGAGCCCGCTGCCGAGCCGGCGGAAGAGCCCGCGGTGGTCGAGGTTGCCGAGCCCGAGCCCAAGCTCTATCGCAATGCCGCCGGCAACATCCGCTTTGGTTCGGATGCCATCCGTGCGCTCGGCATGCTTCCCGAGTCCTGCACGCTCGATTACGAAGAGGGCGAGGAGCCGACGTTTGAGCCGGAGCCTGTTCCCGTTGCGCAAGAGCCTGCGCCTGTGTCCAATACGGCTGCTGCTCCCGCCGAGCCGGTCGCCGCTCCTTCTGCTGTCGTTGAGTTCGATGCAAAGCCTGCGCTCGACCCCGCAGCCGGCCTGGATATTCTGGCACCCGCCGCCCCGGCACAGGTTGAGACCGATGCTGCTGACGAAGACTACGACGAGTATCCTCAGCGCGTGTCCTACGAGAGCGACACCGATTTTTCGGCCGAGATTCCCTCGACAACACCTCATGCCGATATTGCTTCCGCGTTCTCCTCGATTGGTGCCAGCGCTTCTAGCTTCTTTAAGGGTGCCCTTGCGAAGGGCAAGAAGTTCGTTGATGACTTTGAGGAAAAGCGCGCCGCTGCCCGCGAGGCCGCCGAGCAGGAGGCCATCGCCCAGCAGCAAGCCGCCGAAGCCGAGCGTGAGCGTGCGGCCCAGGAGTTTGAGCAGACCGAGGCCGAGCAGCCGGCACCCGCCGATATCGCCGACGCTACGACCTCCTTCGAGGCACCGCAGCCGACGTCTGCTGACATTGCCGAGGCTACGACGTCCTTCGAGGCGCAGCAGCCGGTTGACGGCACCATGTCGTTCGATGCCACGATGACGTTCGAGAAGCAGGGCACCGCAATTGCCGAGCCCCTTCCCACCTCCGATGAGGCTCAGGACGCAGCGGTTACTGCCGATGACGCGGTTGCCGATCAGGCCGATTCCATTGAGGCAGGAGCGCCCGAGCAGGTCGAGGCGCCCGCTGTTGAGCAGGAGTCCCCTGCGGTTGATGAGGCTCCCAAGACGGATGTGTCCAGGCCTTATTCTACGCAGATCTTTACCATGCCCGCGCCGAGCGACCCCGGCGCCACGGTGGCCAATGTCGCTCCCACGCAGGACGAGACGGTTGACTCCCTCATGGCGCAGATTTCGTCTCAGGTGCCTCCGCGCCAGCAAATGAATATCCCCGATCCGGCCTCCGCGCCTGCGCCCTCTTCGTCGCCGCTGGCCTCGGTCCCCGATCCGTCGCTGCCTTCGATGCAACAGGCCAACGTCGCGTCCCGCACGTCGCTGTTCGATCTTCCCGATCCTTCGGCACAGACAAATGATCCCTTTGCGACGGCGCAGGGCCCCGAGCCCACATCGGCACCGGTCGCGACCCCCATGCCCATCTCCGCGGGCGCACAGCCGCTCGAGACCATCTCGGCTCCTGCTTCGACGGGCGCCAAGCCGCAGAAGCGTGGCCTGGGTGGCCTGTTCGGTCGCAAAAAGAAGAACGAGCAGGACAGCATGAGCGACTGGCTGGGCGTCGAGGACGATTACGATGCCAAGAAGTCTGGCCGCGGCATTGGCTCGTGGGATAACTTCGAGGACGACGACGATGGCTGGAAGGGCGGCGCCACCTCCTCCGACGGCGCTTCTGCCGAAGATATGCTCTCGGCCGTTGCCTCCATGGGTGACGATGAGCTGCTCGGCCACGATATCTGGTTTGTCGCTACGGGCGCGTCCGATTGCGACGGCGCTGGCATGAGGGCGTTTTTGGCCTCGCATCGTGACAAGCTCCGCGGTGTGTTCTTCATCAACCTCGAGTCTGTCGGCGCCGGCAGGCTGTCGGTGGTAACGGTCGAGGGCGAGCAGCAGCTGTTCAAGGGCGATCGTCGCATCATGAATCTTGTCAACAAGGTTTGTAAGTCGTTCCATGTCGATTGTGGCGCGTTCGAGATGCCCTATGCCAAGACTGATGCGTCCGCAGCGCTCGAGGCGAGCCGCCGCGCCCTTACGATCGCCGGCGTGGACGGCCCGCGCCTTGCCTGTGCTCGCACCGAGGATGACCTGCCGTACAACGTCAATCCGACCAATATCGCCACGGTGTCCGAGGTCGTGACTGAGGTCATTCGTCGTTCGTAGACAGACCCGCTAAGGAGTCAGCGTGTTTTCGTACATCAAGCGCCATTGGCCCATCTATCTGATTTTGACCCTGATCGCTATCGCATTGGGTTTTGGGGCCGCGTATGTCGTTGGCGTTAAGGGTTCGACGCCCGAGACAACGATGAACGAAGAGGTGGAGCAAGAGCAAAGCTTGGGTGCCGACGGTATCTCCGAGTCCGATCAGGCGGCTATCGATGGCGGGTCGTCATCTGCTGAATAGCCGATCCATCGTCTATGCCTAAAGCGGGCGAGCCGGGAGACTGGCTCGCCCGCTTTTTCATCGTGCTAGCGCTTCTTTGGGAACGACCCAAGGCGAGCGAACCATATGGCTGCAGCGCCCGAGGTTAGGAGCGCGGTGATGCATGCGGCGATGGGAACAGATCCCGTTGCCGGCAGGTCCTGGGGTAGAGCGCATCGTTGGATGACGCGGTCCTCATCATGTGCCTCGAGCTTATCGCCGCCGCCGTTGCGGCAAAGATCGACACGTGCGCTGTTGGTGAGTGCGGTTTGGGGCGTATAGGACGGCGTTGCCTGCATATGTACGACTGCACCCCGGGCATCCGGGCTAAGGACTGCCTTGGCATCGTCGAGATCGTCGTGTTCGTCTTTGAGATCGTCGCGGGTCCAAGAGTCCGCATCGCTTCTGGTCGTAAAGTCGGCAGATACCGCACCGTATTCAAATCGAATGCCCGTGATGCTGGTGCCGTCCGCAAGATCAAGCTCTTTCGTTTCGAGCGTGACGGACTCTGTCGTCGAGACGTCGGCTTTCCATAGGTGCCACCCGGCGTAATCGACGAGACGCGCATCGTCGCCCAGCAGCTTTGTAACCTCGTCCGTTTCGAGCCACGGATTGTGATGTCCGTCGTCAAGCGTTGCATTGACCCGCTGGTCCGTATCGCCTGTTCCCGCCAAAGATGTTCGATACCACACATTGCATAGCCCGTTGAGATCGCCGACCGCAAGAGGGGTTTCAACGGCAACGAGCTTTGCTGCGCCATCTTTGGCGCATTCAAGATCGTCGGTTACGGTAAACTCGTCGACCCAGGTGCTCGACTCATTTCTGGCGTCGATGGTATAAGAGAAAGTGCCTTGCGTATTGGGCTGCGTTTTGGCTCGGTTTTTCCCATCGCCGTTGGCGACGAGTTTGCT
This sequence comes from uncultured Collinsella sp., assembly GCA_934650975.1. Lineage (GTDB taxonomy): Bacteria > Actinomycetota > Coriobacteriia > Coriobacteriales > Coriobacteriaceae > Collinsella. The sequence continues at coordinate 28,469 of CAKUFW010000006.1, forward strand.
TATGACTGGCTGTGCAATCTCTTGGCGTTTATCGATGCGTCCTCTGATCTCGATGGGTGCATCCTTCATGGCTACGGTTTGAACTTCCCCCGTGGCCTTGACTTCAAACGTCATATCTTCGGCGAGGTCGTACGTGCGTGGGGACATCGTCTCGCGTAGGGTGTAAGTGCCAGGCGAAAGGTGCTCAATATGGTGCGGCTTATCGGATGAAGTCCAGGAATCGATCTCGTTGCCACCGGAGTCGCAGAGGACAAGTTTGGCGCCTGTCACTTCCTGCTCTCCGGTCGCGTCGACTTTTGAGATGTCGATTTTGGTGTAGTCATTGGAAACGTCAAGGTACGCTTCGATCGCGGGTGTTTGCTGGTCGGCGTATGATAGCTCAACGGTATGTGAGGTCGGGTTGAGCAGGTAGCCTTCGGGCGCTTGTGTCTCGACGACCTCGTAGGTGGCAGTACCGCATCCCAGTGAAAGATGGTCGGCTCGCGCATATCCCCGTTCGTCGGTTGTAACGGCGACGACGGTTTCGCCATCCAGGGCGACGATGCTGCCGTCGGGTCGCACGATATCGCCGACGGCGCGGATGTCAAACGTGGCTCCGACGAGGGTGTGCCCATCTACGGCATCTGTCTTGACGATTTCGATGCTTCCGGTTGCGGCATCGTCGTAAAACGAGGCAACGGCGACCGGTGTTAGATTTTTGTCGGCGGGAATCGTTATCTCCAGATCTTCTCCGCGCAGATACGGCTCCTTTGCCGCGGCCTCGCGAACGTAATACGTTCCGGGGTTAAGTGATTCGGGCAGCGTGACGGCGCCGGCTGCATCGGTTGTGAAGGTGTTCATAACATGGTGGGCCGGATACCAGCATGTTTGCGAGACAGGCTCGTGGTGGCTATCGAGCAGCTGAAACGTAAAGCCGGCGAGCGGTACGGTGCCACCGGTCTGGGCATCACGTTTTACGATTTGGAGATGCGTCGATAGGGCATGGTTATCGATGATGTACTGAAGTTCGGCACCGTCTGCGATCTGCTCCACCGTGACGGTCCAATCACCTGCTTGCTTAAATCCCTCGGGGACCGTTTCTGCAACTTCACGAACGGTGTAGCCCGCGCGGTCGTAGGGAATGGCACCGTGAGCGCCGGCGGGTCGCTTGCCTGCGCCAAACCATGCTTCGGGCTGGTCTTTGGTGGAGGCAAAGCCGTAAACGTTTGTGGTTAACGTGCCGACGACTTGTTGGGAGCTATTGCTGACAACTTCAAAGACGACGCCTTCCGCCGGCTGTTCAATACCGGACCCGTCGTTATCGCCGCGGTCCTTAAACTTCGAGATTTCAAGGTCAAAGGCGATGGGGATGTTAGGGATACGACTCTCGAGTTCAACGACGCCCGTATCGCCGATCTGATCGGCGCCGATGGTGTAGCTCCAGCTGTCGTTTGAAATCAGATAGCCCTCGGGCGCTTTCGATTCGTAGATGGTAAAGGAACCCAGAGGGACGTCGTTGAGGGTCGCACGCCCGTTTTCGTCGGTCGTAAGGGTGCGAGTCCAGCCGGGAGTTGATTGCGAGACGCAGGTGAATTCTGCGCCTGCAAGCGATGCTCCAACTTGGGGACCGGCATTCGTGGCGGCATCGATCTTTACAATGCGCAAAGTGATGGTGCCGGGCTGCTCATCGATGGTGACATACCCGCCGCTGTCCGAGGTGGTGAAGGCTATGCGGTCGCCCCGAGGGATATAGCCTACCGGGGCTTTGGTTTCGACCAGGTAATATGCCGTATTGGGCAGAAGTGTCGCCTGTGCGCGACCGTTGTCGTCCATCTGAATGGTGCCGACGCGTGCACCGCCCGCACTCTCAAAGATATCGAAGGTCGCGCCGCCGAGCTTGTAGGTGTCATTTCCGGCGGTGATGGTGGCGTTAGACGATTGTTTTTGGAATGATACGGAGACGGCGGGCAGAACATAGAGCATGTCCTGATGTCGGCCCTCGCCCGAGACCGGACCGTGATAACGCCTGGCCCGATGCGGTGCGGCCTTAATGGCCCCGGACTTGGCGCTGTCGTAGAGCCAGCGCGCCGCCGCTACCGCCTCGGCGTTTTCGTAAAACCTGCCGCTTCGGGCAACACCCTTACTGTTCGTATACGAATAGGTGCCGTCGGGGCGTGTGGTTCCATTGAGCATCCACACGGCAATTTGGGTGGCGGCGCGGGCAAGATCGGGCGACAGGTTATGGCCGCCAAAGGACGTGCTGGAGGGGTATCCATGGCAGACAATGGCGGCAAATTCGTCATCGAGCCACGTCCAGCCCTGGTTATATGTGCGCCACGCTCCTCCCGGTTTGCTGGGGCCGGGGCAGTCTTGATTCATACAGTACGAAACCGAAGTGTCCTGCGCCTCGTATTTACCGACACCAAAGGGGCCACAACCGTCGCTTATGGTGCGGAAATTAGGGGCGTCACTCCCGTCGACGGCGAGTGCGGCCCCTGGTGCCAGACAGCCGATCAGAAAAAAGAGGAGCAGGAGCAGCGGACCTGTTGCGATTGCGCTGTGGACAGAGTGCGTGGGTGCGTTGGACATGGCTGCTCCTTATCCCTCGTGCGCCGCACGGGGAGGCCGCGGCGCTTGGGACGAGGCTACCGCCATGGTTCATGCGGGTAAGTACCAGAAGCTGACCAAAAGCTTGCCCGATTTCTGACAAATCGAGCTCAAATACAACAATCAGATAAAAGCGCAGGTAGAAGTAAATGAAAAAGGACCCTCACGGGTCCTTATCTCCATATATTTATGAAGTTATGGAAATAAATTCATAAATTAAACAAGAACAAAGATACGTGGATCGATGTGAAGACGATAATCTCACATCGATCCACGTACAAGTCTATGACAGGAGCTGTTCGATTGTTGCCTTTTGGTCATCACTGGCCTGTATGGCGGGATCAAAGATCGCGGTCGAGATTGGAAGACCCTTTATATTGACCGCTACTTTGATGGCAGATATAAACAAATCGCAGGCGTCGTAGACGGCCATGAGCGACGAGATGCGCTTGGCGCACTCGATGGCGGTCGCGAAGTCGCCTGCCTGGTAGGCGCCATGCAGCCTCACAAAGAGCTCGGGCTCCACGTTGGTGAGGCCACACAGAACGCCGTTGCCGCCGCTCGCGCGGTTGACCAGGTAGTACTCGTCGAAGCCGGAAAGGACCGAGAACTCGGGGTTGACCTTGCGGACGGCGCGGATGACTTTGCGCGTGTGGCTGATGGTGTCGACCGTGTCCTTGATGCCGCAGATATTCGGATAGGCGGCGGCGAGCCTGGCCACGAGCTCGGGCGACAGGTCGGTGCCGGTGCGCGCCGGAAAGTTGTATAGCACGACGGGCAGGTTGGTGGCGTCTGCGATGCCACCAAAGTACTTTTCGGCAGCGTCGTCGGTGGGCCCGAAGTAGTACGGCGAGACCGCCAGAACCGCGTCGGCACCGGCCTTCTGGGCATAGCGCGTGAGTTCGAGGACGTTGTCGTAGGTGGTGTCACCCACGCCGACGAAGACCTTCATGCGGCCGGCGACCCGCTCGACGGCAAAGTCGATGACCGACTTCTTGTCCTCGAGGCTCACGCTGTAGAACTCGCCGATGCTGCCAAACAGCAGCACACCGTTGATGCCCGCGTCGGCCAGGTGGTCCAGGTGCCTGCCCCACAGCTCGTAGTCGATCTTTCCATCATCGTCGGTGATGGTGATGGAGGGGCAGAAGACTCCCTCAAACATGTGTCACTCGCTTTCCGGGGTCACACCCCCACGAATCTCTGCACTGCCGAGAAGGACCTAGAGGTAGTAGGCCTTGACGGCGTTATCGTAGAAGACACCCTGCTTCTCGGTGTCGGTGAAGACGTCGGAGTCCTCGATGAAGCTATAGAGGTCCTTGTAGTCGAACTTGGTGAGAACGCAGGGGGAGTCGGTGCCCCAGATGATCTTGTCGGCGCCCAGGACGTCCTTCGCCATCGCGATGTACTCGAGCGCGGTGGGATACGGGTAGGCCTCGGGAGCGACGTTCCAGGGCAGCGCGGAGAGATCGACCCAGACGTTGTCGTGGGCGAGGTACGGAAGCGCGCACTTGAGGACGTCGCCGTCCTCAAGGGACGGGGCGAGCAGGTGGCAGACGACAATGTGCAGGCCGGGGTACTTCTTGGCCAGGCGATACACGGCCTCGGGCTGGCAGCTGGACTGGTTGGGGCTGCCGATGTCGAGCACCAGGGTGACGTCCTCGACCTGGGCGATCCTGTCGATGAGGACCGTCATCTCGGGGCCGTCGACCGCGAAATCGCGGTGGTAGCCGGAAAGGCCGCCGCCCACAGAGACCTCGAACTTGAAGACGTGGGCGTGCAGATCGTTGATGAAGTGCTCGAGGATCTGCTGGGCGCAGCGGCAGAAGGGGTCGAGCATGACCGCGGCTTTGAAGCGGTCAGGGTACTTCTCGGCGCATTCCATGGCGTACTCGTTCTGCAGGCCGTACAGGACGCCTTGCAGCAGGATGGCCTTCTCGACGTCGTGCTCGTCCATGACGTCCATGAAGGTCTCAACGAGGTACTCCTTGTCTCCCTTGCCCTCGGGGATGATACGGAACTCTTCGCCGGTGGCCCAGCGACAGTTGCCGTTGCCTAGGGGGCGCAGCTCTCCTGCCTTGCCCATGGAGCCGATGTGGTCAAAGACGTGGGCGTGTGCGTCGATCTTCTTCATTTTGTTCTCCTTACGTCAAACAATGTCTAATGGATATATGGTCAGTGACGGATACGCTTTGCTGCCAGGTGGGCACCACCTCCAGTCGAGCCCGCAGGCGCGGGACATAGAGTGGCCTTGCAATCCGGACGCTAGGCGGACTGCTCCTCGGCCTCCATCTCCTCCTCGGTCACGTCGTCAATCGGGACGAAGAGCGTGAACAGGAAGGCGAGGCCAAAGGCGAGCGCCAGCGAGATGCAGAAGGGAACGAACGCGCGGCTCATGAAGACGGGCAGCGTGGTGAGCGCGGGCAAAGCGAAGGCGGTGCCGGCGCAACCGAACAGGCCTGCCACGGCGGAGCCAATGCCGCCGGCGACGCATGCGCAGACCATGGGCTTCTTGAGGCGCAGGTTCACGCCGTACATCGCGGGCTCGGTGATGCCCAGCAGCGTGGTGAGCGAAGCGGAGATCGCCTGGGAGCGGAACTTCTTGTTCTTGGTCTTGAGGGCGACGGCGAGCGCGGCACCGCCCTGGGCGAAGATCGCGCCGCCGAACAAGGCCATGATGGTGTCGAAGCCGTAGACTGCGACGTTGTTCATGGCGATGGGGAACAGGGCCCAGTGCAGGCCGAGGATGACGAGGAACGGCTGGAACGCGCCGATCAGCGCGCCGGCGACGAGCGGCGAGAGGCTGTAGACGGCCTCGTAGCCCTGCGCGAGCCAACCGCCCACGATGGTGCCGAGGGGGCCGAAGACAGCCAGGGTGAGCGGGACGATAACGATGATCGTGATAGGCGGTGTGAACAGGCCGCGGAAGGTCTCGGGGATGATCTTGTAGCAGGCCTTCTGGACCCAGCTCGCGCAGTAGATGGCAAGAAGGATGGGGATGACGGAGCTGGAGTACGTCGCCTTCGAGAGCTCGAGGCCAAACAGGTAGACGGGCGCGTCCGCCGCCATGATGGTGGTGATGGACGGATACACCAGGATGCAGCCGAGAAGGACGGCGGTCACCGTGTCAACATCGAAGCGCTTTGACGAGGTGTAAGCAAGGAACACCGGGATGAAGTAGAACAGCGAGTCGGCCATCGCGTTGAGGATTGCATACGTGGTCGAGTCGTCGGTGACCATGCCCGAGACCTGCAGAAGCGTCAGGATGCCCTTGAGGATGCCGACGGAGACGAGCAGGTTGATGATCGGGAGGAAGAACGAGGACAGCAGGTCGATGACCGCGTTGACGCCGCGCTGGAACGCGTTGGGCGTCTTTTCGGGGGCTTGCGTGGTTGTCACGGTTTTTCTCCTTTCTGGAGCGTCCTGTCAGACGCTGGCCTACATATAGTTGCAGATGTGCGGAAGGGCGGTCTCGGTATAGCCAAGCGCCTCGGCGCAGACCTTGCGGCCGTTGCAGACGGCGATGATGTCGTCGAGCATCCTGTCGCGCATCTCCTCCATGGACTCGGGGCCGTAGATCGTCGGGCTCGCGTCGAGGTCGGTGTTGTCCCTCATGGCCTCGTAGGTGCGCTTGTTGGCAGTCAGGCGATACACGGGCGCGATGGCGTTTCCGGTGGGGGTGCCAAGACCGGTCGAGAAGACCACGAGCTGGCAGCCGCCGGCGATGATGCCGCCCACGCTGGAGGGGTCGTTGCCGGGGGTGTCCATCACGACGAGGCCCTCGTGCGGATTGAGCTGCGCCGCGTACGGATAGACGGCGTTGAGGGGGCTGTGGCCTCCCTTGTGCACGCAGCCGAGAGACTTCTCCTCGAGGGTCGTGAGTCCGCCAGCCATATTTCCAGGGCTGGGGTTGCCCTCTCGCATCTCGGCGCCAAACATCTGGACGTACTTCTCGTAGTCGTAGACGATCTTGAGGATGTCGTTCGAAACCTGCTTGTCCTTCGCGCGGCGGGCGAGGATGTGCTCGGCGCCAAAGAGCTCGGGCGTCTCGCACAGCACGGAGGTGGCACCATGGTTGACGAGCCAGTCGGAGACCTCGCCGATCAGCGGATTGGAACCAAGGCCGCTCGAGGGGTCGGAGCCGCCGCAGTTGGTGCCGAAGATGAGCTCGGAGATGTCAGTGGGCTCGCGGACGCACCGGTCCGCCTCGGCGACCATCTTGCGGGCAAGGCGCGTGCCCTCCTCGATCGCCCTGATGGAGCCGCCGACCTTTTGGATGACCAGGGTCTCGACGGGCTTGTTGGTGCGCTCGCGAATCGCGTCGACCACGATGTCGTTCTGGCAGCCCTCACAGCCCAGGGAGACGCAAACGACGCCATAGATGTTCGGGTTCGCAGCGTAGCCTGCCAAGGCAGCAATAGTCACCTTCTGGTCGCAGTCGACCTGCGAGCAGCCATTCTGGTTGTGGAAGGAGACACAGCCCTCAACCGCGTTCGCGATCCTCTCCGTGGTGTCGGAGGCGCAGATGCTCGTGGGAAGGATCAGGACGTGGTTGCGGATGCCGACACGACCGTCCGGGCGACGGTAGCCCATGAAGGTGCGCGTGCCCTCCGCGGACGAGGAGGTCTTGGTGGCGACGGAGTCGGTGTCGGCGGCGACGGAGTCCTTCAGGTCGTCGGAGCTGGCGCAGTTGTGCGTATGGACATGCTGCCCGCGCTTGATGTCCGTGGTGGCCACACCGATGAACTCGCCATACTTGACGACCTTCTCACCTTTGGGGATGTCCACGAGGGCAATCTTGTGGAACAGTGGGATGTCGTCGGCCGCGGTAACGCTCGCCAGCGTGCCGTCCGGCATGGGATAGCGGGCCTCGGCGCCCGCCTCCAGTTGGTAGGTGGCGACGGCAACGTTGTCCCTCTGATCGATGACAACGGCGTTTTGGCCTTGGCTTACAACGTCTGACATGTTTCCTCCCTATGTCCACTTGAATAACGTTCGTAATTACGAACGTTATTCGTTATACGGAACAGTATAGATGAAATGCTCAAGACCTCACACGGGCCCGCCGCGAATGGTTTTGGTTGGCCGGTGAACGGTTGCTTTAAGGGGCACGCCGCTATACTTACGGGGAAAGTCTGGGCGTTAATGAACAAGGAGAGTTGCCATGCCCTCGCGATATAATCCTGCTGGCCACCGTTCTACCTTGCGGGTTCTATCAATCTTTGAAGCCCTTTCGGCTACAAAGAGCGGACTTACCATGGCAGAGATATGCCGCATTGTCGGCGCTCCAAAGAGTAGCCTCTTCTCGATTCTGCACACCATGGCCGATTCAGATTACGTTAGTTATGACGAGACTACCGGTAGGTATTCGATTGGGCTTAAGACGTATCTGCTGGGCAAGGCATTCGATCGTGAGAGTGGGGGATTGTCCTCTTTTGAGACAGCCATGCGAAAGGTTGTCGCATCGTGCGGAGAGACCTGTCAGCTCGGCGTGCTCGACCACGGTCGTGTCCTCTATATTTCGCGCGTTGATTCCCCCCAGCACATCCGTCTTTCATCGGAAATCGGTAAGACCCTTCCTGCACACTGCACGGCGATTGGAAAGGCGATTCTATCTCGATGGGATGAGGAGTTGGTTCGCTCGCTGCTTCCTGTCCCATTCGAAAAAACGACTGAGCATGCGGTAAAACACATAGATGACCTGATGCGGCAGCTCGAGGAGGTCCGACGGTGTGGTTTTGCATATGATCATCAGGAGATGGCAGAAGGGGTTGAGTGCATCGCCGTTCCCATAGAAAAAGGCGGGCGTCTCTATGGTTTAAGCGTTTCGGTCCCTGCGTATCGTTTTGACACTGAGGTGCAAAACGGGGTAGAACACGTGCTTTCTGATGCAAGGGACCAGTTGGAGCGCGTTTCGTAGGCTTTTGTGCCGCAGTGCGCGGTGCGCGATTGCATAGTGATAACACGCCGCATTCATATTGCCCCCTTGAAATGCTCGGTATATACTATTCGAGCATTTAATTTATCCCAATGCGCAATTGCGGGCATCGCCAAGTGGTAAGGCATCAGCTTCCCAAGCTGACACTCGCGGGTTCGAGTCCCGTTGCCCGCTCCAGTAAAAAGCACAAGCACGGCACCATCACGGTGCCGTGCTTTTTTGAATAAAGTGCCGGGACTCGAACCCGCCAGGGTGCGAGCGTTAAATAAACGCGAAGCGTTTGTAGCGAGCAGGCGAAGGCACCGCAAGGTGCCTGAAGCCGGTGCGCGTCCGCGACGCGGACGCGCGGACGTCCCGTTGCCCGCCTCCGTTGCAAAATGTTAGGTTAATGCCCGTTGTCGTTACTCGCATCCGCTCACGGTACAATGGTTGGGTTACGACCAACGTGCCAATAACCAAAAAGGAGCCGCTATGATCGATCGCTATACCCGCCCGGAGATGGGACACATCTTCTCCCTCGAGAACAAGTATGCCATTTGGCAGGAGATCGAGGTCTTGGCCTGCGAGGCCCAGGCGGAGCTCGGCAAGATCGGTATTTCCAAAGAAGAGGCCCAGTGGATTCGCGACCACGCCAACTTTGAGAAGGCAAAGGTCGACGAGATCGAGGAGGTCACGCGTCACGATGTCATCGCCTTCCTGACCAACATGAAGGAATATATCGACGTCGATGTTCCCGAGGGCGAGCCCAAGCCTAGTCGCTGGGTTCACTACGGTATGACCAGCTCCGACCTGGGTGATACTGCTCTGTGCTATCAGCTCACCCAGGCGTGTGACCTGATTATCGAGGACGTCAAGAAGCTCGGCGTGATCTGCAAGCGCCGCGCCTTCGAGGAGCGCAATACGCTCTGCGCCGGCCGCACCCATGGCATCCATGCCGAGCCGATGACCTTCGGTATGAAGTTTGGCTCTTGGGCATGGGAACTCAAGCGCGATCTCGATCGTCTTGAGGACGCTCGCAAGAACGTTGCCTTCGGTGCCATCTCCGGTGCCGTCGGCACCTACAGCTCCATCGAGCCGTTTGTCGAGGAGTATGTCTGCGAGCACCTGGGTCTGGTTCACGACCCGCTGTCCACGCAGGTCATCAGCCGCGATCACCACGCCTACCTTGCCGGCGTGCTTGCCACTACAGCGGCCACCTGCGAGCGCATCGCGACCGAGGTCCGCAACCTACAGAAGACCGATACGCTCGAGGCCGAGGAGCCGTTCCGCAAGGGCCAAAAGGGCAGCTCCGCCATGCCGCACAAGCGCAACCCCATCACCATGGAGAAGGTCTGCGGCCTGTCGCGCGTCGTGAAGTCCAATGCTCAGGTCGCCTTTGACAACGTTGCCCTGTGGCACGAGCGCGACATTTCGCACTCTTCCGCTGAGCGTGTCGCCCAGGCCGATAGCTTTATCGCGCTTGACCACATGTTCCAGTGCCTCATTCGCGTTATCGACGGCCTGCAGCTGTACCCGGCCCGCATGATGGCCAACCTCAATAAGACCCGTGGCCTCATCTTCTCCTCCAAGGTACTGCTCGCCCTCGTCGACACGGGCATCACCCGCGAGGACGCGTACGCCATTGTGCAGGAGAACGCCATGGCAACCTGGCATGAGGTGCAGGATTGCGTCTCCGGCCCCACCTTTAAGGAGCGTCTCGAGGCCGACCCGCGCTGCACCGTCAGCCAGGAGAAACTCGACGAGATCTTTGATCCGTGGGACTTCCTCACCCGCATCGACACGGTCTTCGATCGCCTGGAGCAGTTGAGCTTCGAGTAGGGTTAAACTAATTCGACCGCTTGCGGTTGCATTTGGACCATTGGCGCCTTGCCCGTCTTGGGCGAGGCGCTTTTTTATTGCCGCATCAGCCTCGGGTATAAAATGAAATCCGACTGCTGTTTCGATGAAGGGAGGCGCGTGCCCGGACGTATCAAGCGAGTCGCCATTGTCTCGTTTACGCTCATGTTCCTTGTTGCTGCCTGTGTGGCCGCCCTGACGTATACCGTTCGAAGCAGTTCTTCCTCCTCGAATGAAGCCGACAAAGATCTCCCGGTACTCAAAATCGGCGTTACGGATAACGACCCCTATGTGTATATCGATACCACGGGCGATTACGCCGGCATCGATATCGACATCGCCCGCGAGGCCTGCAAGCGTGCGGGGCTCAAGCCACAGTTTGTCGATATTGACTGGAACGATCGCGACCGGCTGCTCAAAAACGGTGATATCGATTGCCTGTGGTGTGATTATTCTCCCTGTTATCGCGAGGATAAGTATTACTGGACCGAGCCGTATCTAACCGTGACGGTCTCGGTTGCCGCCAAGAAAACGAGTGGCATCAAGTCCTTGGCGCATCTCGATGGAAGCAAGACCATCGCGGTGATTGCGGGCTCGGTGAGCGAACGCCGATTGCTCGCAGGGGATCTGGAAATCTCGCCGGACGTGCACATCAAATCGTATGGTTCTGCCGAGCTCTGCAAAGCCGCCCTCGCCAAAGGGTATGTCGACTGTTGGATGGCGGACGTTCAGCAGCTTGACCGACTTGTCGCCCAGTATCCCGGCCTTTACCGCGTGTTCGCTGACAACGTTATGACAGTTGATCTGGGCGTCGCGTTTGATGACAGCTATGAAGGACCGATCGTAAAGGAGCTCAATACCGCATTGTTTGCCATGGATCGAGATGGCACGATTGACCGTATTGTGGGCAATTACAAGACAGGAGCGACGACGGGCGGGCAAGGAGCAAATTCATGACAACTGATGAGCACCGCTTGCATCGAAAGACTCTGACCGTCATAGCTGTCGGCGTTATTGTCAGCGCTGTCTTGTTAGGCCTGTTGTATACGGTTGGAACCCATCGCTGCCTCGAAAAAACGCTTGGGTTTGGCCAAGAAACCATGGTGTTTTTGGAAAACGCTTGCGAAAAATATGACCGCTACGAACAGGGGAGAAAAACCGAGGAGACGCACGATTTGCTCGCCGCGGTCGAATCATTTGCAACGTTCCTGTCCTCTGATCGCGTTGAGGTTAACGACGACCTTATCGAGCAATTTGTCCATGCCGAGAACCTTTCGGGGCTGATGGTCATGGACTCCGATGGCCATATGGCTGCCCACTACGACATCGATGGTCGCGATCCGCTCATGTTGTGGCGAGATGAGTTGGCCTGTTCGCCGGTCGCATCGATGTATCAAGGTTCCAAAGTGACCTACTCAACTGTCGATGAGCGCCGTGGTGTCGTTTTTGCCGTCTGTGCTGTTCCGTATGGCGACGGCGTTGCCCTGGCATACCGCTCACTTGTTTCCGATACGGCGGACGACTATTCATATGCCATAGCCGACGTGCTTTCGAACAGTACCTTCCACCAGGGTCCCACGGTGCTTGTTATGGAGGATGCGGAGATTGTCTCCTCTAATGATCCCGATGTCGACGTGTCGCTCGCTCGGCTCCTTACCGGATCTGGAATCGAGTGGAAAGACGAAGGCCTGACGCGTATCGAGTATCGCGGAAGCAAATGGTATGCCGTGCGTGCGGCATACAAGGACTACCGCCTGTTTGCACTGTATCCCAAAGCGGAGGTCATGTCCGGCAGAGTTTCGTTTGTCGCCGCCGGTGTGTTGGTTTGTCTTGCGTTTTGGGTCGTGGTGCTGTTGGCTCGAAATATCGTTGACCATCGAAACTTAGCCGAAAAGGATAAACAGCTCGGCATTATCAATGCCATAAGCGCCATCTACGACTCGACCTTCCTTTTACATCTCGACACGCTCGAGATCGAGGGAATCAACATGTCGCCGGCGATAGCGAAGATATTCGCCGAACACAGCGAGGCGTATGACTTTATGGACACGGTCTGCCGAGATATCGTGAGCCCCGAAAGCCGTGAAGCGGTTATGGGGCTTGTAGATATAAGTACGCTTCGTGAACGTATGGAGGGCGTGCCGTACTTGGCCGCCGAGGTGCGAGATTGTCGGGGTACTTGGTATTCGCTGCAGGTTGTCCCCCAGCATCGCGATGAGCAAGGCCGGCTGGAATCGGTCGTCGTCGCGACGCATAACATATCGATGGTCAAGCATGCCGAGGAGCTGTCATACCAAGATAAGCTGACGGGACTTCGCAACCGCAACTATCTTGAATCGCGCGGAGATAGCCTGGTAAACGAGGGCTTGCCGGTGAGTGTGATTATGTTGGACTGCAATTATCTCAAGCGGACCAACGACGTCTGTGGCCATGAGATGGGAGACGAGCTGCTGCGACGGACCGCGTCCGTGTTGAAACAGGTGGCTGGCAAGGATTGCCTGCCGATGCGTGTCGGAGGCGACGAGTTTTTGTTGGTTTGCCCCCATACTGACAACGAGTCTGCGCTCGGACTGGAACAGGATCTTCGTCTCGGCCTTGCCGCGGTAAGCGATGAGGCCCTGACGGTCAGCGCATCGATTGGCGTGGCAACCGTCGAGACGGCTGGAAATACGCTGGCCGATGCATATCGTGTCGCCGACCACAATATGTATCGGGATAAGCGCATGGTCCACGCACAGGGTGCGGACTGCTAATCTTGCCCCCGCTCGTCCGTGCATCGTAGGATGTTGAATCGGTGCTTGCGATAATAAGTCGGCTCAGGCGGGGATAATAGACGTCTGAAATTTCTTTCTGAGAGGGGATCTCAATGATTAGTTTTGACTACAAGCCTCAGGGTGTATGCTCTCGCAATATCCACCTCAATCTTTCTGACGACGGCAGCAAGGTACTGGGTGTCGAGTTTACCGGCGGCTGCGACGGCAACCTCAAGGCCATCTCCAAGCTGGTCGAGGGTGCTCCTTCCGATCGCGTGATTGAGGTTCTCGCCGGCAACACGTGCGGTATGAAGAAGACCTCATGTGCCGATCAGCTCACGCGTGCCATCGAGGCCGCTCGCGCAGAGATCGCCTAATGGGCATCGCTGATCGCTTTAAGAATGGAATAACGCGTCGAGGTTTTGTGCTGGGTGGCGCTGCTACCGGTGCTGCTGCCGTACTGGTCGGATGCTCGAAAAAAACGGGTACGAGCGATGACGTCGCCGGTGAGCCGCAGGTTATCAAGGACGATTCGAAGATTGTCTCGATTACGGACGAGTACGAAGCCGTCGACATCGACCTTGAGCCCGCAGCCTCGTGGACGCTGCCGTTGGGTACGCTGCTGTACTACTGCGATGGCGACTACGCTGCCGCGATGATGGCGCCTGCTTCTGCCCTGCACGCCAATACGCTTGGTGTGCTCAACCTGGGCGATGGTTCGCTTACCACCCTTATCGAGGACCCCATCGAGGGCACTGGGTACGCGTTTTACGATGTCCGCGCCGGTGATGGGGTGTTTGCGTGGGTCGAGATGAACTTTGCCAATTCGTCTTGGAAGCTCTATGCGCAAAACCTCGCAGGTTCCTCCCTTACCGGCAACGCCGTCGAGCTCGACCGCGGTGGCGAAAACTACGACCCGCCGCTCTTCACGGCGTACGGGTCGTCGGTCATCTGGTATAAGATGCCCTCGTCCGGCGGCACCAAGACGAGTAACGATTCGTACTGCTATCGTCAGTCGCTCAGCGAGTCCAAGGCCGAGGCTATTTGGAAATCGACGGGTCGTTTTGCATCCGCCCCGCGTGTGAGCGACGGCATCCTGACCATCTCGCCTCGCGTGCACAATGATGAGGGCGTCTATTACGGTATGACGGCGATCGACCTGACCGATGGCAACAACACGAAGCGAGCTCAGCTGGTGCTTCCTTCGTCGGTTTCCCCCTTCGAAGCTGTCTACATGGGTGATACCTTCGTGTTCTCCATCGAGGCGACGTATAGCGGCGTGGGTAGCCTGGGCAATATGGGCACCTATATCGGCAACGAGGGCGGGCCGTACCTCTTCCTGTCGCGCGAGCCGCTTGCATGCGCCGCCGGTAGGAAAAACAAATACCTGGTTAAGGTTCAGGCATCGCATTTTTTGATCGACACTTCGGCTAAGACCTACGGCTCGCTCCTGTCGCCCGACCGAGCCTTGGAGTATGGCGATTATCCTGCTACGGCGGGTAAATCGGACTCGTTCTTAACGTACGCTACGGTGCGCAACAGCCAGGGAATTCCCGAGACGGTTACCGCCCGCCTGTTTTCTCTTTAGTCTTCGAGGGGTTAAAAAGGCGTCGACAGGGGAATAAGCGCGTTGTGACTATGAGTACCGCCCGCCGAGCTGTCGCACCCATGCGATACCCGGTGGGCTCAGGTGCGTTAAAATGAGCTTGTTCTTAGCTAATTGAGACAGGGGGGCCGTGTTATGGCTTCAGATGCAAAAAAGATTCTGCTGGTCGAGGATGAGAAGGCAATCCGTGACGCTGTCGCTGCCTATCTCGAGCGTGAGGGCTATTGGGTTGTGGGCGTGGGCGACGGCCAGTCCGCTATCGAGGAGTTCGAGAAGCATCAGTTCGATCTGGTCGTGCTTGACCTCATGCTCCCTAAGATTCCCGGCGAGCGCGTTTGCCGCACCATTCGCGACACCTCGGATGTCCCCATCATTATGCTGACGGCCAAGGGCGAGATCGAGGACCGTATTATCGGTCTCGAGCTCGGTGCCGACGATTATCTGATCAAGCCGTTCTCTCCGCGCGAGCTCGTCGCGCGCGTTCGCGCCCTGTTCCGTCGTGCCCACCAGGCCGACGAGCCGGCCGTCGAGGTGCTCGACTTTGGCGATCTGGTCATCGACATTTCGGGCCACAAGATTTTGGTCGAGGGCAAGGAAGTCGACCTGACGGCTTCCGAGTTCAAGCTGCTCACCACGCTTGCCCGCCACCCCGGCCGCGTCTACAACCGCATGGAGCTGGTCGAGAAGGTGCTCGGCTACGACTTTGAGGGTTACGAGCGCACCATCGACAGCCACGTGAAGAACCTTCGCGCCAAGCTGGGCGACGATCCCAAGAAGCCCAAGTGGCTCTACACCGTCCACGGTGTCGGCTACCGCTTCGAGGCTCCGACCAAGACCGATAAGTCGGACGAGAAATAAGGGAAATCACATATGACACCTGCGCGCTTTGAAATCGGGCAAAAGCATAAGCAGGAGAACGAGGCGGGTTCCAAAGCTAGTTGGAACACGCCTCGTTCCGATTCACGGCCAACGATGAGCTATCCCTCGCGCATGGCCCTGGCTTTCGCCCTGACTTCGCTCATGACGGTATTGGTGCTGGTGGGCGTAGTCTCTGTTGTATGGGGTACGGTTTTTACGGACTACACGCGCTCCAATATTGTCGAAATCGCCAATTCCGCTGCCGAAAAATTGGCAACGTCATATGAGGAAAACGGCTCATGGACCGCGGGGGAACTGCGTACGGTCGCGACATCGAGTTTGGTGTCCGACGATCTTGGCATGCAGGTCGTCAATAAAAAGGGCGTTATCGTCTACGACGACTCGTGGCCCTCGGCAAGCGCCACTGCCGATGTGCGTGAAAATCAGGCGACGACCGACGGCACGAGCGGCAAGAGGGCATCGCATAGCCCGGTCTCCTCTGCTCCCACCGGATCGGACAGCGTTGCCAATGTCGAGATCGTAACGTCCTCCGGCGAGCATGTCGGACAGGTCAAATTGTGGGCGATCGGCTCCGATGCCCTGCTCACCAAGGCGGATTCTGCGTTTAGGGAGAAGACCTTTAACGCCATGGCGCTCGCCGCGGTTGTGGCCATTTGCATTTCGGTCGTTATCGGAGCGCTCATGTCGCGCATGCTCACCAAGCCGATCCATCGCATTACCAGCACGGCCAAGCAAATACGCGACGGCGATCTGTCCGCTCGAACGGGTTTGCGCGGCGACGATGAAATCGATCAGCTGGGAGAGACCTTCGACGAGATGGCCACCTCGCTCGAGAAGGACATGAAGCACGAGAAGCGCCTGACCTCGGATGTCGCGCACGAGCTTCGCACGCCGCTCATGGCCATGCTTGCAACGGTCGAGGCCATGCAAGATGGGGTATATCCCACCGACAACGAGCATCTGGAGACGGTTGCCTCCGAGACGCGCCGCCTGGCCCGTCTGGTGCAGCAGATGCTCGACCTGTCGCGTATGGAAAACAGCACCGCGCCGCTCAATCTTGAGCCGGTAGATATGGTGCCGTTTGTGCGTTCGATTGTGAATGGCCAGGAGCGTCTATTCGCCGACCGCGATCTACGCTTGCGCTTTGCGGATGAAACCCAGGGTCATGACGATGTCGTCGAGGCCGATCCCGATATGATCACGCAGTGCGTCATCAACCTCTTAAGCAACGCCATGCGCTATACCCCCGAGGGCGGCTGGGTCGTGGTGTCGGTGCTCAGCGACCGCAAGCACGTCAACATCGCGGTTTCGGATACGGGAATCGGTATCGCCAAGGATGATTTGTCGCGCATTTTCGGTCGTTTTTGGCGTGCCGACGCCAGTCGCGCCCGCGAGGCGGGTGGCCTGGGCGTGGGCCTCGCCGTGACCAAGCAGATTGTCGAGCGCCATCACGGCTACATATCCGTGGAGTCGGAGCTTGGAAAGGGTACGACTTTTACGATTCATCTGCCTCGCGAGCACACGGCGGACGCGGCATCTACTACAATGGAGCACTAGCTTTTCGCTATTCGGTGAAGGAGGGGTTTCGTCCCTGCCGCTCCGAGTTTGCGAAAACGTGCGGGAAAGAACCCGCATTACTGTCGTATTTTGGTAAGGAGTGACTCACGTGACAACGATGGAGCGTCGTCCGGATTCCCGTGGCAAGGTTCGTGATATCTACGATGCCGGTGAAAACCTGCTGATGGTCGCCACCGACCGCATTTCTGCGTTCGACTTCATTCTTCCCGACGAGATTCCGTTTAAGGGAGAGGTGCTCAACCGCATCTCGGCATTCTGGTTCGATAAGTTTGCCGATATCGTCCCCAACCACCTCGTCTCCATCGACCCGGCGGATTTCCCCGAGGAGTTTGCCGAGTACCGTGACTATCTCGCTGGCCGCGCCATGCTGGTCAAGAAGGCCCAGACGATTCCTATCGAGTGCATCGTCCGCGGTTATCTGACCGGTTCGGGCAAGAAGACCTATGACGAGAACGGCACCGTCTGCGGCATCCAGCTGCCCGAGGGCCTGACCGAGGCTTCCAAGCTCCCTGAGCCGCTGTTCACGCCGTCCACGAAGGCCGAGATCGGCGACCACGACGAGAACATCTCGTTCGAGCGTTGCTGCGAGATCGTGGGCGAAGACATCGCCACACAGATTCGCGACCTGTCCCTTAAGATCTACAAGGCTGCCGCCGAGTACGCTGCGACCCGTGGCATCATCATCGCCGACACCAAGTTCGAGTTTGGTGTCATCGATGGCAAGGTCACGTTGATCGACGAGTGCCTCACGCCCGACTCCAGCCGTTTCTGGCCTGCCGCCAGCTACGAGGAGGGCAAGATTCAGCCCAGCTACGACAAGCAATTCGTCCGCAATTGGCTCAAAGCCAACTGGGATATGACGGGGGAGACTCCGCACCTGCCCGCCGAGGTCATCGATGGTACGTCCGAGCGCTATCGCGAGGCCTTCCAGATCATCACGGGCTCCCAGTTCACAAGCATGAAGGAGAACGCATAAGTGAGTACCCGTAGCGCCACGAACAAGCGCACGCAATCCCACGAGGTTACCGGGGTTGCGCGCAAGTCCGCCGCATCCGCTAAGCCCGCTCGCCAGGCAGCGAGCTCTGTCCGTGTCGTGCCGGCATCATCTAAGGCACGTCGTAAGGAGCTCGAGAAGGGCGAGAACCTCGAGGGTCTCTCTAAAGAGGAGAAGCGCGCCCGCAAGGCCAAGCAGCGTGCCAAGGAAGATCGCATCTATACGGTGTCGAATATCCTCCTCAAGCAGGATGAGGACTACACCAAGCGTCGTCGTATCTGGTGGGCCGTGCTCGCCATCGGCATGGTGCTCGTCGTGGCAATTTGGGCTTCGTTCTACTTCGCTCCCGGCGGCACGGTGTCCAGTCCCGTCCAGATGGTCGGCATCGTTTTGTCCTACGCCATCATTCTGGGTGACTTTATCTACGACTTTGTCCGCATTCGTCCCCTGCGTAACATGTATCGCACACAGGCCGAGGGCATGTCCGATAACAAGCTCAACGCTCTTATCGAGCGCTCTGCTGCCGAGGAGGACAAGAAGGCCTCCAAGAAGAAGTAGCGTTTGTATTCATACTTATCGCTAAGATATAAGGCGCGTCGTTTTTGCGGCGCGCCTTTTTACTGTTCTATAGATAGATGGAGTGGCACATGATTCGAGCTGCCCTGACGGTCGAAGAAGCTCTGGAGGGCATGAAGGCCCTGGAGCCCAAGATTAAAAACTATGCGCGTCTGGTTGTCCGCAAGGGTGTAAACGTCAAGCCCGGCCAGGAGGTCGTCGTTCAGTCCCCGGTCGAGTGCGCGCCGTTTGCGCGCGTGGTGGTCGCTGAGGCTTACGCGGCCGGTGCTGGCCACGTGACAGTCATTTGGGCCGATGACGCCGTGACAAGGCTTACCTACGAGCATGTCGAGAAAAGCTATTTTGAGCAGACGCCCGAGTGGAAGCGCCTGCAGCTGGATTCCCTTGCCCAGGACGGTGCCTGTTTTATCTTTATCGAGGGTGCGGACCCCGCCGCCCTCAAGGGTATCGATCCTGCCAAGCCTGCCGCGGCTTCTAAGGCAAGGAATACGCAGTGCAAGGTCTTCCGCCGTGGACTGGACTACAACATCAACCCGTGGTGCATCGCCGGCGCGCCGATCGCTGCATGGGCACGCGAGGTGTTCCCGGGAGACGCCGATGAGGTTGCAATCTATAAGCTGTGGAATGCGATCTTGCACACCGCTCGCGCCGATGGCCAGGACCCGGAGAGCGACTGGGAACTCCATGACGCCGCATTCGAAAAGAACCTGCGTTTCCTGAACGACAATCGTTTCGACTGCCTGCATTACACCGCGGCAAATGGAACCGATTTGACGATTGGCATGACGAAGGGTCACGAGTGGGCCGGCGGCAAGGGTAAGACGCCCGATGGACATCCCTTCTTCCCCAATATCCCCACCGAGGAGGTTTTTACCTCGCCTGATCGTATGCGTGCCGACGGTATCGTGTATTCGGCTATGCCGCTCATTCACCACGGCAATAAGGTCGACGATTTTTGGATTAAGTTCGAGGGCGGCCGCGTGGTGGACTACGACGCTCGCGTGGGCAAGGCAACGCTGGCAAGCATTATCGAAACTGACGAGGGTGCCGCTCATCTGGGCGAGGTCGCGCTCATTTCCAAGAACACGCCGATTCGCGAAAGCGGCGTTCTATTCTATGACACGCTCTATGACGAGAACGCCAGCTGCCACCTTGCGTTGGGCGTCGGTTTCCCCGAGTGCATCGAAGGCGGATACGACATGTCCAAAGAGGAGCTTTTGGAGCACGGCGTTAACGTTTCGAGCACGCATGTCGACTTTATGATTGGCACGGACGATATCGACATTACGGGCATTACGCCTGATGGACGTGAAGTTGTGATTTTCCAGAACGGCCAATGGAGTTGGGAATAGTCCCAGACCGTGGTACAATGCCACCCGCGGGCCGTTAGCTCAGCTGGCAGAGCAGGGGACTTTTAATCCCAAGGTCCAGGGTTCGAACCCCTGACGGCCCACCATAGAATGGAAAGCGATCGACTCCGGTTGGTCGCTTTTTTTGTTGCCAAGGCATGGGTTCGAACCCGTCGGGGCGCGGAGCTGAGTAAACGCGTGAGCGTTTGCCAGCGCAGCGCGCAAGGCGCGAAGCGCCGCAGCGGCCGCCTGCGCAGCAGGCTGAACCCCTGACGGCCCACCATAGAATGGAAAGCGATCGACTCCGGTTGGTCGCTTTTTTTTGTTGCCAAGGCATGGGTTCGAACCCGTCGGGGCGCGGAGCTGAGTAAACGCGTGAGCGTTTGCCAGCGCAGCGCGCAAGGCGCGAAGCGCCGCAGCGGCCGCCTGCGCAGCAGGCTGAACCCCTGACGGCCCACCATAGAAAAGAAAGCGATCGACTCCGGTTGGTCGCTTTTTTGTTGCCGCGCCATGGGTTCGAACCCGAACTTCTCTATATATAAGAACGCTTGGCGAACAAAACCTGCCTTTTACCGACGGGAAACAAATAGCTGATGCTTTTGGAGTAAAGTGACGCTCCAAAGATGACCGATGCCTTAACACCTATAAACCAGCTGGTCATCGCCAATATCAGAAGCCAATGCTTCGGTTTTAACCTCAGTGATGCGACTGAGGGATCTATTCATTTGTGAACAAATTATGGAGTGCGCGATTCCCGCCCCCGGGGGCCCTCGGGTCTGGCAATATATCTCCTTGCCGCGCGGCCCGGTCGAACCGGGAACCACCGCAGGCGTGCACCTTGAGAACCGGATACTGCGAGGATGGACACTTCCGAGTGTCGCATCCGGGCAGACATCGAACCATTTGAAATGGTCTAACTTGGATTTGTTTTTCGCAAGGCCGCCGAGAGG
>CAKUFW010000007.1 GCA_934650975.1 uncultured Collinsella sp.
CGAACTGCATCTGCCTCTCCTTTCACGTATCGCCGGGCGCAATTCATATATCGCAAACGGTACCTTTTCCTCGGTAAGTGGCGCTTTTGCCGTCTCCGTTTTCGATGGTCGCTATCATACGCTAAAGTGCTTGCTGCACAAGCGATAAATTCAAATTTCTGAAAAGTTTTTTCATTACTTTGTGAAGTGTGGTGCAAATACGCGTCAATCCTGCGAAAATACGTCCGGCTACTAGTTAATGGTTATAACGTCTGAAACAATCTCGAAACGAAAGGCGCGCTTTTATGCAAACTTACGAATCAGATGCCAATATCGGCAACATTAAGATTCTCGCCGTCGATATGGACAAGACGCTTCTCACCGACGAGCGCGTGCTGCCTCAGGGCCTCGATGAGCGTCTGGACAAGCTCGCCGACGCCGGTATCGTATTCTGTCCTGCCAGCGGACGTCCGGCCCCCAAGCTCGAGGAAATGTTCGAGGGCATTAAGAACCGCCTCGCGTTTTGCCCGGACAACGGTGCCTGCGTCATCTATCGCGGTGAGTATATTTACAAAAGCAATATCGACGTGGCTCTGTACCAGCAGGTGCTTGCCTGTGCCTCGGAGGACCCGCGCGCCGTTCCCGTGCTGTGCTGCTACGACGAGTTCTACGTGCTTGCCCGCGACCACCAATATCACGACGAAATCAGTGTCTACTACAACACGATCAACTACGTCGACACCTTTGAGGGTCTCGACATCGAGTCCAACAAGATCTCGATCTTCTTCCCTGCCTATGATGCCGAGCCCGCGTTCCGCGAGACCTATAACCCCGCGTTCTGCGACCAGCTCTATGTCACCAATGCCGGTCGCGAGTGGATCGACTTTATGAACCTGGGCGTCGACAAGGGCGCCGGCGTCGCGCATCTGTGCGAGCAGCTCGGCATCGACATCGCCGATGCCGCCGCCGTGGGCGATACGTATAACGACATCCCCATGCTGGAGCGCGTCGGCCATAGCTTTATCGTGGACAATGCCGAGGAGCATATGAACGCGCATGCTAAGTGGCGCATTCCGAGCAACAACGACGGGGGCGTACTGACGCTCATCGACGCCATCTTGGCGGCTCGTTAAACTCACCGCCAAGCCCGGGGCCGGCTGTTTGATTTTTGCTCGGTCAGGTCCTGGGCTCGCTCGAAGGCCACATTAAGTGGCCTTCGGCTTGTGCGGAATCTACAACAATCAAACAGCCGGCCCCGGGCTTGGCTATGTTGACTCACTTGCCGCCTAAATGGCGTCTTGGCGTCTAGATACTTGGTCTGAATTAATTTGGAATGAAGGGGGCTCTTTATTGAAAGGGCCCCCTTCTGTTGTGTGCCATGGCTAGCATGCTTGGTGAATTATGATCGGTGTTATTCGCCGTATCTTGCCAGAATCTCTTCGCGGCTTTCTTGTAGGAATTCTTTCATGAAAGGAATCGAGAAGGTCACGAAGCCCGGCGCTGTCGGCTCGATTACCTGGCGCGATATCAGCTTGCGACGGTATGGGCTCAAATAGCCTGACGATTTACCCAGCACCTTGGCAATTTCTGCCACCGATGCGACATCCGACATATCACTCATAGCGAGAATAAAATCGATTGCCGTCTTAGGCAGGTCGGAAATAGCGGTCTCGAGCACCGCCATCTTGAATTCTTCGAGAGCAGACTCGATCCCCTTACGGGTATCAGCAAGTGTTATTGTAATAGGCTCTTCTCCGTCGCGGCCTCTCAGCCAGGCCGCACGCCACACGTGGTATCCCACCAGCTGAATCAGGTAAGCATATCCCCGCGTTGCCCCAGTTGCGACGTCAAGCGCGTCATCGTCAATCGAGAGCCCCGACTCCTCAATCGTCTGACGCAGCGAATAGCGCACTTCGTCAAGTGGAATGGCATCGAGTTCCTCGGGCTTGGCACGACGCAGGAACGTCAGAGATTTCCCGTTTAAAATATCGAGAACACCCGTCGTGATTCCCGCGAAGACGAGAGCAATATTCTGCTCATCGCGAATCATAAACTGCACGGCCGATGCAATGGTCCGAATTGCATCCATCGGGGCATCCTGGACCTCATCGATTGTTATCAGAAGGCCTTTGCCACGCTTGGACATCTCGCCTGTTGCGAATTCGAGAAGCGACTCAAAATCATCAGGCGAAGTATTTTGATGCTGAGCCTCAATAGAAGCAAACGGAATCTGCGCTTTTAGGCGCACCTCATTGAAAAAGGGCGCCCGCTTGAGCTTTCTGGAAAGAGACTCGACGAGTTCATCGGAACCTGCAGCATTGACCACAAGCCAGCCTTGATCCTCGGCAATCTTGGCAAGCTCAGACAAAAGAACGGTCTTGCCCGAACCGCGAGGCCCCGTAATGCGCATCAAGCGACCAGGAGCGCCCTCTCCCTCATACAAGCCCTCGACAAAATCGTTGACGACCTTATCGCGGCCGACGAGTACGGGCGGCATTTTGCCAGCAGTCGGCTTGAAAGGATTTCTGTATTCCATGCGACCTCCCAACCCTGTCTTCAATTCGATTCTATTTTCATAAGTTTCATAAATCTCATAAGATTCATAAGACCCATAAGATTGATAAATCTCATAAGACTCATAAACAAAAGGGCCCAAGCATGTTGCTCGGGCCCGCTGGGGGCTACTTTGCGTCTGCCCAGGTCACACCGGTGCTGGCCTCGGCGATTAACGGCACGCGTAGGTCTACGACGTGTTCCATGACGTCGCGGACCATGGCGGTGAGGCGTTCGACTTCGTCGACGGGGCACTCAAAGTCCAGTTCGTCGTGTACCTGCAGAATCATGTGGGCGGCAAAGCCCTCTTCTTCTAGGCGGCGGCTTACGCGGGCCATGGCGATCTTGATGATGTCGGCCGCGGTGCCCTGCATGGGATGGTTCATGGCCGTGCGCTCACCAAAGCCGCGGAGCTGAGGATTTTTAGCCTTGAGCTCGGGGATATGGCGGCGACGCCCGTACATGGTCTCGGCGTAGCCCGTCTGCTTGGCGCGCGCCACCACGTTGTCCAAAAACGTGCGCACGCCCGGGTAGGCCTCGTAGTAGCGGTCGATCATGTCGCGTGCCTCGGCCATCGAGATATGCAGCGACTGCGACAGGCCATAGGCCTGCTGGCCGTACACGATGCCAAAGTTCACGGCCTTGGCGCGGCTACGCAGGTCGGGCGTCACCTCGGACACTGGCACGCCAAATACGCGCGCGGCCGTCTCGGCATGGAAGTCCTCGCCCTCGTTGAAGGCACACACCAGGTGCTCGTCACCCGAAAGATGCGCGAGCAGGCGCAACTCGATCTGCGAGTAGTCCACCGCCAAAAAGACGTTCCCCTCGCCCGCCGAAAACGCCGTCTTGACGGTACGACCCAGCTCCGAGCGCGTCGGAATGTTTTGCAGATTGGGGTCGCTCGAAGACAGACGGCCCGTCGCCGTAATGGTCTGGTTGTACGTGGTGTGCACGCGACCATCGCTGCGACGCAGCGGACCCAGCGTGTCCAGATAGGTGGATTTGATCTTGGACTTCTCACGCCAGTCCAAAATCAGACGCACGATCTCGTGGTCGCGAGCAAGGTCGCTCAACACCTTGGCGTTGGTCGAATAATAGCCGCGCTTGGTCTTTTTGAGGCCCTTGGTCGGAAGCCCCATCACGTCAAAGAGCACATGCGACAGCTGCATGGGGCTGCCAATGTTGAAGGTCTCGTCGCCGGCCAGGTCGCGAATACTGCGCTCGACCTCGGCAATCTGGGTTGCGAGGCCCTCGGACAGATTGTGCAGGCGATCGGGGTCCACGAGCATGCCCGCGCGCTCCATCTTGGCGAGCACCGGCACGAGCGGCATCTCGATGCCATCGAACACGTTGGCGGCATTCTCGCGCGCCATGCGGTCGCGCAGCGGGGCCACGAGGGCCAGCGTCAGGGCCGCTGTAC
Source organism: uncultured Collinsella sp. (assembly GCA_934650975.1). Taxonomy (GTDB): domain Bacteria; phylum Actinomycetota; class Coriobacteriia; order Coriobacteriales; family Coriobacteriaceae; genus Collinsella. The sequence continues at coordinate 3,953 of CAKUFW010000007.1, forward strand.
GAGCAGCGGGCGCAGGAGCATCCTCGCCGGCGCCTTCTGCGCCGCGCGCCGCCGGCAACGCCATCTGCAGATAGGTATCGGCCAGATACGCCTCGTCAAATTCGGAACGGTCGGAATCCAGCAGGTAGGCAGCGACCACGGTATCGAAGATGCGCGTGGAATCGGCTGCCAGCGGGTCCATAAGCTCGGGCTCAGACGAATCGATGGGCGAAAGCTCGTGCAGCAGCGCCTTCATGTCCGGGCTCGCCACACGACCCTCCATAAAGAGGCGCGCGAGCACGCCAGCGATCACGCCGTGAGTGAAATTGAAGCCATCGACGACGGCAGGCGCACCACCGTCGCCCTCCTCGAGCGCAAACAGGCCCTTGGACGTCGCCAGCCACAGCGTGCGCGTCAGACCAAAGAGTGCGCCCTCCTCCTTGTCATCATCAACCACGGTGGCAATCCACTCGCCCGCCTCGATGGCGCGACCAACCTCGGCAGCCGCGGTGGCAAGTGCCTCGGCGTCACCGGCAACGGCACGCGTAACCGCGGGCATCTCAAACGTGCTAGCAGCGGCCGCAGCGCCGCCCTCGCCACCGATCAGCGCCAAGAAACGATTCTGCATGGCGGTAATGCCAAGCGCGCCCAGCGCCGCGGAAACTTCATCGGCAGAAAACGCCGGGAAGGACGTCGCCTCAAAATCGAGCTCAACGGGCGCATCGGTGCGAATGGTCGCGACCTTGCGGCTCAGCAGCGCGTCGTCGATATGCGCGCGCAGGTTCTCGCCCATCTTGCCCTTGACCTCGTCGGCATGCGCGATGACCTCGTCCAGGCTACCGTACTGCGCGATGAGCGCACTCGCCTTTTTAGGGCCGATGCCCGGCACGCCGGGGATGTTATCGGACGTGTCGCCCTTCAGACCGTAAAAGTCGGGTACAAGCGCCGGCGTAATGCCGTGATACAGGTCGTCCACGCTCTCGGGCGTCATAATCGCCACGTCGGACAGGCCCTTGCGGGTCGAGACCACGTTAACGTGCTCGGTCACGAGCTGATACATATCGCGGTCGCCGGTTACCAGCAGCATGTCGCAGCCGGCCTCCTCGCCCAGGCGCGCCATGGTGCCCAAGATGTCATCGCCTTCCCAGCCCTCGGACTGCAGAATCGGCACGTTGAGCACAGCGAGCAGCTCCTTAATCATGGGAAACTGCGCGTGCAGATCGGGATCCATGGGCGGACGCTGCGCCTTGTACTGCGGCAGCATCTCCATGCGCACGCGCGGCTTGCCCTTATCAAACGCCACGACGACGCCGTCGGGGTTAAAGGCGTCGATCATCTTGAGGAACATGTTTAGGAAGCCAAAGATCGCATTTGTGGGGCGACCGTCCGGCGCGTTCATGGTCGGCGGCACGGCGTGGAAGGCGCGGTGCATGAGCGAGTTGCCGTCGATAACGGCAAAGGTGCGGCGCTTGTCAGACATATTGAATACCTCGCTTTGGGCTGGGCACGGTTTGCTCACACCAGTTTACACGCTCCCCGCCCCGCGGCCACCGCACATCAGGCTCCCCTGCCGCCGCGAGCCCGCGCGTGATACGATGGCTCACGGTACATCAACCAGCACGATCGATCCGAAAGGAGCCTGCGTCATGGAGCGTCCCTGCGCATGGAAAAAGTACACGCCACAGCAGATCGAGGAGCTCGAGGAGCTTTGCCGCGGCTATAAGCAGTTTTTGAGTGAGAACAAGACCGAGCGCCTGTGCGTCAAGACCGGTATCAAGATGGCCGAGGAGGCGGGCTACGTCAATCTGGAGACTGTGATCGCCGAGGACCGCGCACTCAAGGCCGGCGACAAGGTGTACGCCGCCAACCACGGCAAAGACCTCATGCTCGTCAACCTGGGTACCGCCCCGCTCGAGCAGGGCTTTAACATCCTGGGCGCCCACGTGGACTCGCCGCGCCTGGACCTTAAGCAGAATCCCGCCTTCGAGGCCGGCGACATGGCCTACCTCGACACGCACTACTACGGCGGCGTCAAGAGCTACCACTGGGTAGCCTCCCCGCTCGCACTCGTGGGCGTCATCTGCAAAAAGGACGGCACCACCGTCGATATCAACATCGGCGACAAGGCCGACGACCCGGTCTTTACCATCTCCGACCTGCTGATCCACCTCTCGAGCGAGCAGATGTCCAAGCCCGCCAAGGACGCCGTCGACGCCGAGATCCTCGACGTCATCGTGGGTGGTCGCCCCGTCAAGTTTGACGAGGACGACAAGGACGCCCCCAAGGAGCCCGTCAAGCAGATGTTCCTGGACATCCTCAAGGAGCAGTACGATGTCGAGGAGGAGGACTTCCTCTCTGCCGAGATCGAAGTCGTGCCCGCCGGCCCGGCCCGCGATATGGGTCTCGACCGTTCCATGATTCTGGGCTATGGCCACGACGACCGCGTCTGCGCCTATCCGTCCATGCTCGCCCAGGTCAACGTCGCCGATGTCGAGCGCACGAGCATCACGCTCATCGTCGACAAGGAGGAGATCGGCTCCGTGGGCGCCACCGGCATGACGAGCCGCTTCTTCGAGAACACCGTCGCCGAGATCATGACGCTCGCCGGCGAGGACAGCCCGCTGGCCCTTCGCCGTGCACTCGCTCGCAGCCGCATGCTCTCCTCCGACGTGTCCGCCGGCTTTGACCCGGGCTACGCCGGCAAGTTCGAGACCAAGAACGCCGCCTTCATGGGTCGCGGCCTGTGCTTTAACAAGTACACGGGCAGCCGCGGCAAGGGCGGTTCCAACGACGCCGACGCCGAGTACGTGGCCCTCATCCGTGACATCATGGACGAGGCCGGCGTGGACTTCCAGACCTGCGAGCTCGGTCGCGTCAACGCGGGCGGCGGCGGCACCATCGCCTACATCATGGCCGAGTACGGCATGAACGTCATCGATTCCGGCGTTGCCGTCCTGTCCATGCACGCCCTGTGGGAGGTCGCCAACAAGGCCGACATCTACGAGGCCTACCGCGGCTACAAGGCCTTCCTCGAGCGCGCGTAACCAGCCCTCGTAAAGCGAGCCCAGCCAGCCCTTCATAACTTGCGGTGAAATAGTTCCTAAATAGCCCTTTAAACAGGCAAAACAGGAACTATTCCACCGCAACTTCTTTATTTGGCAGAGGAGAGTCCATGCTGCAGGTCATCATTTCGCCCGCCAAGCAGATGCGCGCGGCCCAAGATGCTTTTGAATGCTTGGGCATTCCGCCCTTTGCGTACGAGACGGCTCGCCTCCACCGCGCGCTGCTAGATATCGAGCGAAATGAAGGCAGCGGCGGCCTGCAGACGCTGTGGAACGTGAGCGACAAACTGCTGAGGCCTTGTCTCGACATTCTGCATGAGTTCGAGCCCGTCCTGAAAAACGACGACATCGACAATCCCGATATCGCCCGCAATACCTCTCCCGCCGTTATGTCCTATCACGGCATTCAGTACCAGAGCATGGCACCCGAGGTGATGGATTCCGCGCAGCTCGTATGGCTGCAAAGCCACCTGTGGATCCTCTCGGGCCTTTACGGATGCGTTCGCCCCTTTCATGCCGTCGAACCGTATCGGCTGGAGATGGGCGCGAAGCTCGCCGTTGATGATGCTTGTGATCTCTATGCGTTTTGGGACGATAAGCTCGCGAGGACTATCGCTCCGGCAGGCTCAAACACCACGATCGTCAACCTCGCCAGCGTGGAATACGCCAAAGCCGTTCTGCCCCACCTCGACGCCGATGCCACGGTCGTCACGTGTCTCTTTGGCGAAGGCGTCCGCAACGGCAAGCCCATCCAACGCTCGACCGCCAGTAAAAAGGCGCGCGGCTCCATGGTGCGCTGGATGGCAGAAAACAAGCTCGAGGATGCAATCGGGCTCACCGCGTTCGACGTCGGTTACCGTCACATACCCGAGCTTTCAAACCATAACACCTTGGTCTTCCTGAACGAGCAGACCTTGTAGGCCCACCGCTACTATTTGAAGATGCTGCCTAGGCACGGCGTCTATTCCGCAAGGCCGTCAGCTTTGGCAATCTCGTTTGTCGAGTCATCTTGGTAGACGACCTTGACGTGCTCCACCTCGGACACCTTGACGCCCGGCGAAGGCTCCAGGCGCCATTCCGTCAGCGCGATATCCATCGTCGTGGGCACATCCCCTTGATCCTTGAGCTCGACTGTCAGCGTCTTGAGCGATGCATCGAAGACCACGCGCTCAATCTCTTCGCCTGGAATGGACCCGCCACTCAGCTGCAGTTGCACAAACCCATCGCACGGATACCAATAGTCACCGGGAGCCGCGACCGTGTTGCCACCAGCGACCTTCACCGTCAAAATCGGAAGGCTGTCGTCAGCCTCAAACTCCCAGGCAGCGCCTCCGCGACCGCCAAACGTCCAAATGCTAAAGGCAATCACCAGCACGGCAAGCACCGCAAAGCCAATCGCGACCAATCCATGGTGCGCACGGCTTTCCTCGGCCGATACATCCCATTGCGTCTCTCGATAGAGATGCTTGTCCTCCATGTTCGCCTCCCCACAGGCACGCTCGTTGGCCCAATCGTACCCATTCAGGCTATACTTGAGCCCATGACATAACGGGGAGCTTGCAGGACAAGACGGCAGGCTGAGATTGGGCGCGCCCGCCCTGACCCGCAAACCTGATATGGGTAATGCCAACGAAGGGAGCCGTGCCGATGAGCACACAAACCGAGTCCAAGCTCGTTACGCAAATCGATTTCGCCCGCGCCGGGCAGATCACACCGCAGATGAAAGAAGTCGCCGAGCGCGAGCATCGCGACCCCGAGTACATCCGCGAGCGCGTAGCCGACGGCCGCATCGCCATTCCCGCCAACATCGTGCATATCAAAAAGGGCATGCGCGCCTTTGGCGTCGGTGAGGGCCTGTCCACCAAGGTCAATGTGAACCTGGGCATCTCGGGCGATAAGGCCGATGCCGCCGAGGAATGGAAGAAAGTCAAGATCGCCGAGGACTTTGGCGCCGACGCCATCATGGACCTCTCCAACTCGGGCAAGACGCGCCAGTTCCGCCAGCAGCTCATCGACGAAACGCCGCTCATGGTGGGAACCGTCCCCATGTACGACGCCATCGGCTACATGGAAAAGCCGCTGGTCAAGCTGACCAAGGACGACCTGCTCGAGGTCGTGCGCGCGCATGCCGAGGATGGCGTGGACTTTATGACCATCCACTGCGGCATCAACAAGTCGGTCACCAAGACCTTTAAGGAGACCGGCCGCCTTATGAACATCGTCAGCCGCGGCGGTTCGCTGCTGTTTGGCTGGATGGAGGTCACCGGTAATGAAAACCCCTTCTACGAGTACTTTGACGAGCTGCTCGAGATTTGCCACGAGTACGACGTGACGATTTCGCTCGGCGACTCCTGCCGTCCGGGCTGCCTCTACGACTCCAACGACGCCACCGAGACCGCCGAGATGATCGAGCTGGGCAAGCTGTGCAAGCGTGCCTGGGCCGCCGGCGTCCAGGTCATGGTCGAGGGCCCGGGTCACATGGCGCTCGACGAGATTGCCGCCAATATGAAGCTGCAGAAGCGCCTGTGCCACAACGCCCCGTTCTATGTGCTCGGGCCGCTGGTGACCGATATCGGTGTGGGCTACGACCACATCACCGCCGCCATCGGTGGCGCCATCTCCGCCAGCTCCGGCGCCGACTTCCTGTGCTACGTGACGCCGGCCGAGCACTTGTGCCTGCCCAACGCCCAGGACGTGCTCGATGGCCTCATGGCTACCAAGATCGCCGCACACGCCGCCGATATCGCCAAGAAGGTGCCGCACGCCCGCGACATGGACGACAAGATGGGCCAGGCACGCCGCAAGCTCGACTGGGACGCCATGTGGAAGTGCGCGCTCGACCCAGTTACGGGCAAGAAGCGCTACGAGGAGTCTCCCGCCGCCACCGAGGGCACTTGCACCATGTGTGGCAAGATGTGCGCCGTCCGTACCGTCAACAAGGTGTTCGAGGGCACGACGATCGATCTAGGCATGGAGGATTAGCTTTTTCGAGGTAATCACCAGCAAGCCCGCCGCAACGCCCGTCAATTGTTGACATGTGAACATTTGCTTACATTTGCGTAAAGATTGCATCGCCCGCCCGGGTTCGGAATACAGCCGGCCCGGGCATCTTTATAATGCAGACTTAAAGACCCATTTGAATCCGACCGGACAAGGGAGTGAGCATGGATCGCAGTAAGGTACCTGCCGTTCTATCCATCGCGGGATCCGATTCCAGCGGCGGTGCCGGCATTCAGGCCGACATCAAGACCATCACGGCGCATCGTCTGTATGCCGAGACGGCCATCACCGCCATCACCGCGCAAAACACACTGGGCGTCACCGCCGTGCAGGATATCTCGCCAGATATCGTAGCCGCGCAAATTGACGCCGTCTTTGACGATATCCGCCCGAGCGCCGTCAAGATCGGCATGGTTTCTTCTGTCGAGATTATCGAAGTCATCGCCGACCGCTTGAGCGCCTGGAACGCAACGAACGTGGTCGTCGACCCCGTCATGGTCGCCACCTCGGGCGCGCGCTTGATTGCCGAGGATGCCTCCGAGGCACTCACCCGCCGCCTGTTCCCGTTGGCAACGGTCATCACCCCCAACATTCCCGAGGCTATGGCGCTGCTCGACTACGAGGTCGATTCCGAGCGCACACAGCAAAATGCCGCTATGCTCCTCACCCGCCGCTTTGGCTGCGCAGCCTTGGTTAAGGGCGGTCATTTTGTCAACGAGGCCAACGACGTACTGGCCGAGCCTGCGCCCCTCGATGACGAGGGCAACCACCTGGGCGATCCGCTCACTACGTGGTTTCGCCACAAGCGCATTGAGACCGATAACACGCACGGCACCGGCTGTACGCTCTCATCCGCCATCGCTTGCGCGCTGGCCCAGAGCATGGAACTTGCCGACGCCATCAACGCCGGCAAGGCCTACCTAACCGGCGCTCTCGCCGCCGGCTTTGACATGGGCAAAGGCTCCGGCCCCGTCAACCACATGTGGCAGTATTAAGATTCGCAGCCCAAAACCACCGCAAAGGGGACAGGCACCTTTGTGGTGATTCTCGCAAACATCTCGATCTGTAACAGTAACTCGACAAAATCGACCCTAGATGTTACAGATCGAGACAAACAAACGAAACAAGCCACCGCAAGGGTACCTTTGAGGTGGATTGGATTCGCGCTACTCACCGAGCATCTCCTGGAGCTTGGCTGCCACGGCATGCCCCAGGCTCTCGTGACTTTCGGGCATCATATGCAGATAGTCGATATCGCCCGGCTCGGCAAACTCGGCGGCATTCAAAAAGTCGCAACCAAACTGCTCGGCCACGTGCGCATAGTACTCGCCAAAATGCTCCGAGGCCTCGACGGAATGCTCGTCAAAGTCGGTCATATACACATCGGCGATCTGCGGCTTGATCTTGATAGGAGCCATCAGCAGAATGCGCGGACAAGGTGCAGCGTCGGTCCAGGGAAACGCGCGGACGGCGCGAATCAGCGCCATGGCGCCACGGGCGATATCGGAAGCTGTCACGTTAAAGACCGTCTTACAGTCGTTGGTGCCCAGCATGATCACAATGGCGTCCAGCGGCTTATGGGCCTCGAGCAGCATCGGAAGCGCGCGAATGCCGTTGAGGTTAGTGTCCAGATGGCACATATCGTCGCGCACCGTCGTGCGGCCGTTGAGTCCCTCCTCAATCACATGCCAGCCCTCGCCCAGGTCACGCTGTGCCACGCCGCACCAGCGCACATCCTGCGCATAGCGCACCGCGGTGCCATCGCGCATACCAGCCGGATCATAGCCATAGGTGTTGCTGTCACCAAAGCACAGAACGTTTTTCATCGTAAGCTCCCCACTCAATAAAAAGCCGACGGGAGCAGCCCCCGTCGGCTCGGTATGTCACATCACGCGCACCGTTTACAGGTACTTGCGCCAGTCGTCGTCATCCTCGTCGTCCTCGGCAGCGGCCTGAGCCTGCTCGGCGGCACGGGCGGCCGCAGCGCGGGCGGCAACCTGAGCATAGGACTCCTCGTTACGCTCAGGGAAGCTTGCCAACACGTGCTCAAACTTGGCAAAGTCCTCATCCCAGCGCGTAGAGGGCACGGCAAAGAACACCTGCTTGACCTTAAAGTCGCCCGACGCGAGCTCCTTACGGAAGAGCTCGGCCACGGCCTCGGCATCAAAGCCGTTATTGTCGCAGCCCCAAGCACCCAGCACGAGCTTCTCGCGACCCAGCTCATCGCAGATGGCAAGGACAAAGCGGATACGGTCGCGCAGGGCATCCAACAGGGCGTCGTCGCTCACGCGGTACTCCTGGCGGGCACGCTTGACGTTGGGTGCGGCGGCAACGATCACATCGGCGTATGCGTGCACGTGGTTGCGGTCGAAGCGCACGGCGGGCACCACCAGCGCACGATTGCGGTAAAGCTCGCAGTTGATGTTGCGGCGACGGTTCTCGCCGTACCACTTGCGCTGCTTGTCGAGCACGTTGTACAGGTACGAATCGGCGCAGAGCGTCGCCTCCTGGCCCAGGTAGCCCTGGATATAACCGCCGCCCGGATTGGTAAACGAGGCAAAGGCAAGCACGGCCATATCGCAGAACTGCGCATAGCCGCGACCGTTATCGAGGATTGCCTGCGTGGCGGAGACATCAAGCACGGTGACCTCAGGCAGGACCGGAGCAGCCTCCTCCGCGGGCGCGGACTCGGCTTCGTCAGCCGACTCGGTGGACTCGGGTGCCACCTCGGACTCGACCGTAGTCTCCACCTCGGCAGCCTCAACCTCGGCAGCGTCGGCCTCCACAACCTCGGCAACCGGCTCCTCGGCAGCCGCTGCCTTCTGGGCCTTGGCCTTCATCGCCGCGACAAAGCCGGCAGGCATACCGTCAAATTCGCGTACGCCGGCAAGCGAACGCTCGATATCCTTGGCGCAGGCCTCGGACACAGCCGCCACATGGCGCTCGGCGGCCTTGGCACGCGCCTCACGCTTGGGGTTGGGCTGTCCCGCGCGGTTGGACCTGCGGTTACGGTTCCTGTTGTCGACGTCTGCCATAAGTGGTCACCTTTCCTGTCGCTGCCGCTGTCGGCTTTTCCCATCCATGATACCCCGCCGTACACAAAAAAGACGGCCCCGAAGGACCGCCTTTCGTATCGTTTTACCATGTCCGGCAGAAAGCGTCGCAATGCCGCGCGCTAGTCGCGACGACCGAGGATGTTCAGGATGCGCAGGAACACGTTGATAATGTCCACGAACAGGTTGGACGCCATGAGCACCGCATTGGGCAGCGTGGGCGGCACCGTCGTGGCAACATAGGTGTCGTAGCCAATAAAGCCGGCGAACACCACGACCACGATCAGGTCGGTGATGGTCTGCGAGACACCCATGAACATCAGCACGATCTCAACCAGAATAGTGGCGAGCAAAATGCCAAAACCGATGCCATATACGCGCTGGAAAAACTTGGGGAACGTCACGCCCAAGGCGCCAAAGACAAAGGTGATGGCGGCCGTGGCGATAAAGGCGGTGTTGATGGTGGGCAGGTCGTAGTTGGCAAGGCCAAACGACGCGGTCAGGCCAAAGGTACTCGCAAAGATTACGTAGCCCACAAGGGACAGGCCCACGGACTGCTTGCCCGCAGCAGCCGACATCATGACCATGCCGACAATGGTCAAAATAAACGAGCCAAAGACCAGCGGCAAGGCGGCGCCGCTCATCATCATGCGCGCAAACGCCATGGTGCTCGTAAAGTAAGCACCGGCGCCCATGGCGCAAAAGCCCAAGAAGATCAGGGCAGACATAGCAAGATTGTACGCACGCGGCGACATCTCCTTAGCGCGGCCTGCACCGGTCTCGACGGGGCCGTTCTGATAGCCCTGGATATCGTTCATACTTCGTCCTTTCAAAAAGCACCGCAGACAACGGCGCAGCAGGTGACAAGATTCCTGCCATTGTACCCGAATGCTGCGTGCCCTTACCTACGGCGCTCGCCCTCGAGCGTGCGGTCGAACGCCCACACCCACCAACGCATCACATGCGCCTGCGAGCCATCCGCCCGTTCACGCGCCTGGTCCTCCAGATATAGCTCGGTCGCATGCCCGCCAAAGCGAACCTTATAGGTTGCCGTGCGGATGCCGTGGACCGTCAGGCCAAACCCGGTGGTCGAGACGATCTCGTCAATCGTAAAGCAACGGCCGTCGACCCAGCAGACGGTGACCGGCACGACTTGTCCGCCCGCAAGGATGCGGGCCACGACGTCCACATACTGCTTGTGCACGCGCCGAGTTTTGCCATCTGTCTGTCGATATTCCATGCCTCTATTATCGAACGCATGTTTGTATGTTGTAAAGCGAACAGGCTGTGGTTTTGAAGTGTCGGGGCGCATACGCACGTCCGCACAACGTGTTAGCAAAAAGAATACCGGCGGTCAACAGGGCAAATATTCAATTTCAGTGCCAAAAAATTCACTTCTCCCATCAGAACTCAGTAAAGAAACCCGCAGGAGGTGATACGATTTATCATGTTTTTGTAACGTGTCTGCAAACTTCGAGAAAGCCCATATATGGACGTAACGTTCTCAACCTTCCTCGGCCAACTTGTGTCGAACCCAGTCCTTGCCGTCACCGTGATCCTCGCGCTCGGCGCCATCTTCGTCAACGGATGGACCGACGCGCCCAACGCTATCGCAACCTGCGTCACCACGCGTTGCATGCCCGCACGCGCCGCCATTCTCATGAGTGCCGCATTCAACTTCTTGGGCGTGCTCATCATGACGCACTTTAACGCGAGCGTCGCCAACACCATCTCACATATCGTCGACTTTGGCGGAAACAGCACCATGGCGCTCGCGTGCCTCTGCGCGGCGCTGTTCTCCATCGTCGTCTACGGCGCCACAGCGTCGCGTTTTGGCATCCCCACCTCGCAAAGCCACAGCCTTATCGCCGGCCTGACCGGTGCCGCCATCGCCCTCGGCGGCGCGAGCAGCGTCAACGTCCACGAGTGGATGAAGGTCATCTACGGCCTGGCGCTCTCCATCGGCCTGGGCTTTGTCATGGGCTGGGTCCTGTGCAAGCTCGTCTCGATTCTTTTCGCCGCCGCCAACAGGCGACGCGCCAACGTCTTCTTTAAATACGCTCAGATCGCGAGTGCTGCGGCCATGAGCTTTATGCACGGCGCGCAGGATGGACAGAAGTTCATCGGCGTGCTCTTTTTAGGCGTGGCCTTTGCCAGCGGCCAGACGAGCGTCGGCGACGCCGGCATCCCCATCTGGATCATGCTGCTGTGCTCGGCCACCATGGGCATCGGCACCAGTGTGGGCGGCGAGCGCATCATCAAGTCCGTCGGCCAGAGCATGGTCAAGCTCGAGAAGTATCAGGGCTTCTCCGCCGACCTCGCAGGCGCCGCAAATCTGCTGCTTGCCACGCTCACCGGCATCCCCGTGTCCTCCACCCACATCAAGACCTGCGCCATCATGGGCGTCGGCGCCGTCAAGCGCCTCTCGGCCATCAACTTCGGCGTGGTCAAGGACATGATGTTCACCTGGTTCTTCACCTTCCCCGCCTGCGGACTCATCAGCTTTGTCATGGCCAAGCTGTTCATGATGTTCCTCTAGTCAAACCGAGCGTCCATCCGGACCGTAATACCTCGCCCACCCGTCTTCGCCTCGAAAGGACCCACTCATGGCAAAGAAACCCGATTCGTTCTACTTCGATAACTACGTCGCCTGCGCCGACCTTGCCGTCCAGGCAGCAGAGCTGCTCACCAAGATTTTTGAGAACTTCGAGCCCGCGAAGATTCACGATATGCTCGACAAGATGCACGCGATCGAGCATGCGGCCGACAAGAAGCACCATGAGCTTGAGGACGCCCTGCTCACGGCCTTTATCACCCCGCTTGAGCGCGAGGACCTGGACCTGATGAGCTGCTCGCTCGACACCGTGCTCGACCGTATCGAGGGCGTCGTGCAGCGCGTCTACTTCACCAACATCCAGAGCATCCATCCCGATGCCATCGTGATCGCCCACAAGGTGACCGACGCCTGCCGCGCCATGAAGGACCTGATGGTCGAGCTGCCCAACTACCGCAAGTCCAAGACGCTGCGCGAGCTGGTCATTCAGATCAACACCATCGAATCCGAGGCCGACGAGCTCTACATCAACGCTATGCGCAACCTGCATGTCAACGGCAAGGATCCGCTCGAGGTCATCGCCTGGCGTGACGTCTACGCCTTCCTGGAGTACTGCGCTGACTGCTGCGAGAATGTGGCTGATGTCGTGGATTCGATCGTAATGAAGAATAGTTAATTGGGGGTACATGTCCCGGCGGTCGCGGGCCCGACCACTAATAACCTTTTTTCACTCCGGCTGCAAGCAGAGTCGTTCAAAAGGTTATTAGTGGCCGGGCCCGCTCCCTTATGTACCACCATTGGAACTTTGGCTGATAGTTTTAGTGCAATGGGGGCTTGGCTGAAGGGACCTTTGATACCCGGCTGGAGACTTTGGACCTTTATCAGCGTTTGGCTGACGCTTGCTTTGGGTACCCTTTGGGTTACTTTGGGTTTGTTTGATTTTGATTGTTGGAGGGCTTTGTATGGGCTATTTGGATCTTGCTCGTTCTCGGTATTCTTGTCGTTCGTTTGAGTCGCGGGCTGTTGAGCAGATGGTGGTGGATGCCATTGTTGAGGCCGGGCGCATTGCTCCTTCTGCTTGTAATAATCATCCGACTCGTGTGATGGTGCTTGATACTCCTGAGTTGTTGGAGAAGGCTGCTGCTTGTCAGCCGCGGTTTGCTCGTGATGGGTCCATCTTTGGGGCTCCGCTTATCTTTCTTATTTGCAGCGTTACCGACGATGCCTGGGTGCGCCCCTATGACCAAATGAATTCGAGCGAAATCGATACGTCTATCGTGTGTGATCAGATGATGATGGAGGCCACCGAGCAGGGCCTGGGAACGTGCTGGGTATGCCATTTTAAGCCCGAGGTGGCACAAGAGCAGTTCGACCTGCCCGAGGGCGTCTACCCCTATCACATGCTCGTCTGCGGCTATCCTGCCGACCATATCGCCGACCCCGAGCATCGAGAGGCCCGCACCATTCCCCTCCCCGACTTCCTCCTCAAATAGATTTTTGGGACATGCAATAAAAAAGGACCCGCAAGTTGCGGGTCCTTTTTTATCGACTGATTGTAATCCAGCGTTAGTCCAGGTCGTCGGCGGCGAAGTTGTCGATCGGTGCAAAGGGATCGGCAACGGGGATAACCGGCTCGGCGACGGGCAGCGGCTCGGCAGCGGGAACGGTCACAGCCGGAGAAGCGGCGGAACCGACCGGCGTGGAAGCCATGAGATCGGACGGGAAGGAGTTCTGAGCATCGTCCATGAAGTGCTGGATGAGCTTGAGGTACTCGGCCTTAAACTCCTCACGGGAAGCCTTCAGACGGTCGATCTCCTCAAGCTCGGCCTGCTTCTCGGTCAGGGCCTGGCGGATGACCTCGCGGGCCTTGGCGTCGGCCTCGTTGCGGATGCGGTCAGCGTTCTCGTTGGCGTCGTTGACAATGCCCTCAGCGGTCTGCTGGGCAGCAATCAGGGCAGCGGAAATCTGACGCTCCTGAGCGGAGAAGTCAGGTGCAGGAGCGGCGACGGGCGCGGCAGGGACGGCCTGAGCGGCAGCATCCTGAGCCTGAGCGAGCTGGGTCTGCGTGTCGGCGAGCTGCTGCTCGGTGGCGGTCAGACGACCCTTAAGATCGACAATCTTGGCGAGCATGGCGTCGACCTCAGAGGACAGGGTCTCCAGGAAGACGTCGACCTCGGCGGGATCGTAGCCGCGCTTGGCCTCAGAGAAGGTCTGAGCCTGAATGTCAGCAGGGGTAATAGCCATAACAAGTTCTCCTTTATCTTCGCCTTGGCGCCGTGCGCCCGACGTGAGTTACTAAGCCAGTTTTATATGAGTATACCTATAAGAAGTTGCAGAACCAGCTTCTGTACCAACTGCAACGCAATAATCGCAACGACCGGTGAAAAATCGACGCCGCCCATGGGCGGGATAAACCGGCGGAACAAATTGAGCCACGGGCCGCACACGCTATCGAGAACAGCGGCGATATCCTGCAGCAATCCGCCCTGCTTCATAGGAATCCACGTCATAAGGCAGTAGACCACAATGAGCGTGGAGTAAAAGTTGAACAGCGTATTGACCAGCTGGACAATGGTGTAGATGTTGATGAGAATCTCCTCGTCTTGTCTTTACTTAAGGTAGCCGTCGGCACGGAGCTTCTTGAGGTCCGAATCCTTGACCTCGCAACCGGCGGGCAGCACCATAAACACGCGGTCGCCCACCTCTTTGACCGTGGCGCCCAAGCCGCAGGCAAAGCCGTACGAGAAGTCCAGGACGCGCTTGGCGACCTCGGTACGAACGCCCACAAAGATCAGCGCGACAGGCTGCTTGGTGCGCACGCGGCGCACAACGGTCTCCACGTCGTCATAGCTCTCGGGGCGCAAGACATACGCCGGCAGCTGCGGCGTAGAGTTGATAATGTTGCTCGCATAGGCCGAGGCATCGCTCGGCGCGGGGGCAGGTGCGGGAGCGGCAGCGCGGGCACGCGTGCTCTCGGCGTAGCTCGACGGCGTATCGTAGGCACCGGGACGATAACCGCCCGCAACCGACTCCTGCGAGCGCGACGGCGGGTTATAGGTCGTAGCGTGGCGAGAATCGTCGCCGACCAGCTGACCGGAACGCGTGTACACGGCTACCGACTCGGCCTCGCCACGGCGCGTCTGGCCCAGCAGGCCGTTGCTCGGCTCGTCCTGGGTGTAGAAGCCCTCGCCCGAGGCACCGCTGTAACCGTTGTTCTGGTAGCCGTCATCATAGCCATCATCGTAGCCGTAGTCGTCGTCCTGACCATAAACCTGGTCGTAACCCTGCTGGCCGCCCAGGTGCATCTTATTTTTAATCTCGTCAAGGAAGCCCATGGTTGTGTCCTCTCACGGTTTAGTGCAGGCGCTCCGATAATCAGTGCGCACTTCAGAGCCTTATTTTACTGCAAACTCCGGGCTAAATACTACCCTGCCCAGGCGAACGAGCGTAGAGCCTTCCTCAAGGGCAGGCTCAAAGTCCTCGCTCATGCCGCAGGAAAGCTCGGGCAGGCTCAGATCGGAGTGCGTAGCCTCAAGCTCATCCCTTAGTTCGCGAAGTCCGGCAAAGGTGCGGCGCGCCACATCTTTATTCCCCCGCGGGGCCATAGTCATAAGGCCCCGCACACAAATTCCCTCAAGCTCCGCAAGCTCACCTGCGGCGTCGCGAACCTCGTCGGGCGAAAAGCCGCCCTTGGACTCCTCGCCGCTCACATTCACCTCGATCAGCACACGCTGGGGGCCGGAGAGCTCGCCCGCCTCAATCTTGCGGACTGCACGGCTCGAGATAGCCCGCGCCAAATGCAGCGATCCCACCGAATGAATCAGCTCAGCCGAGCCCAGAACCGCATTGATCTTGTTGGTCTGCAGGTTGCCGATCATATCGAAGCGCACTTCGGGTAGCCCCGGATGCTCTGCGAGGCCCGCAAGCTTGCGAACGAGCTCCTGCGGGCGGTTCTCGGCAAAATGGCGATACCCCGCCTGAATAGCGGCAACGGTCTCATCGACGCCAACAGTCTTGGAGACGGCAATCAGGCGCGCCTCATCATGTGAACGACCGGCGCGATCGAGTGCGGCATAGAAGCGCTCGAGTATCTGCTCGCGGCGAGCGCGCATCAAGTCCAAATAGTTATCCATTGCCAATCGCCTCCGCAGACAGCCAAACAAGTAGTCCCATGCTAACGCAAGAGCGCGGCCTCGCATGTGCAAGGCCGCGCTCACTTAGGTATTTACAATCTTTCGACGAACGGGGCTACCCTACTCCTCGTCGTCCTCGGTATCATCCTCGTCCTCAAGATGATCCAACAGGTAGCGAAGACCTTCGCTCACCTCGTTAGCGGGCACCTTGGCAACAAAGCGCGCATCGACGGCAGGCCGCATGATGACGCCCTCGCCCGAAGGCACGCGCATGCTCTCGAGCTCGTCCTCGTCCGTGCGGGCGATATCGCCGGCGTTCATGCGCTGGCCGGTCAGCAGGAAGGTCAGACGGCAGGCGGCATCGATGGAAATCGAGGCAATGCGATCGAGGTAGCGCGAAACCATGATGGCGCGGCGCAGGTCGTCATAGTTGCTGTCGTCGTCCATAAAATCGCCCGTGTCCATGCGGTTAAAGGTGCGGAAGAACTTCTCGTAGGCCGCGTGCACCGGCTCGTCCTCGACGGCCAGATTGCAGATGATGGACATGTCGTTGGTGACGAGCGCGGAAAGCGACGAGCCCAGCACCTGGTATACGGCTTCCGCCTCGGCCTCAACCGTACCGACAAGCTCCTGGGGCAGAGAGATATCGGCCTTGACCATGTGACGCGTGGCACGGCAGATCTGGCGAACCTTATCGGTCATGCGCTGCAGGTTAAAGTCGACGTAGATAATCGTCTGCAGCAAGCGGAAGTCGGAGGCGACAGGCGACTGCGTGGCGATCAAGTTGTAGCACACGGCCTCCAAGTTGGCGCAGCGAGCGTCAATCGAGAGCGTGCGCTTCTTGGTCTTGGTGGCGAGCTTGCGGTCATCGGTCACATAGGCCTTCACGGCGTCGTGAAGCGCCAGGTCTACAGCCTCGTAGATGCTCAACATCTCGTGACGGGCCTCGACGAGCTGACGGGAAAACAGTTTGCGCATGGTTCACTCCAATCAGTTGGGTGCGGTCATGCCGCCCGCACAGTGAATACGCACCGGACCAGGTCCGATCGGCTTGGGACTAGTCGCACCGATCAGCCAAAGCGGCCGGTGATATAGTCTTCCGTCCGCGAATCCACCGGGCTGGTGAAGATCGCGTCGGTTTGACCATACTCGATGAGCGTGGCGGGCTCGCCGGCAACTTCCTGCAAGAAGAATGCGGTGTAGTCGCTAATACGAGCCGCCTGCTGCATTGAATGCGTGACGATGATGATCGTCATTTCGGGCGCCAGCTCGGCCATCAGATCCTCGACCTTAGAGACAGACGTGGGGTCGATGGCGGAGCAGGGCTCGTCCATCAGAAGGACATCGGGCTGCACCGCAAGCACGCGCGCGATGCACAGACGCTGCTGCTGACCACCCGAGAGCGCCAAACCATCCTTGTTGAGCTGATTGGATACCTCTTTCCAGAGGTTGGCGCGCTTGAGCGATTCTTCCACGATGTCATCGAGGTCGCTTTTGCTAGTCACGCCCTGCAGACGAGGGCCAAAAGCGACATTCTCGTAGATGGATTTGGGAAACGGGTTGGGCTGCTGAAAGATCATGCCCACGCGGCGGCGAAGGTCAACCGGGTCGACGCCCTCGGCATAGATATCGTTGCCGTCGAGCGTCATGGTGCCCTCAACGCGCGTGCCCTCGATCAGGTCATTCATGCGGTTGATGCAGCGCAAAAACGTCGATTTGCCGCAGCCCGAAGGACCGATAAACGAGGTGATGGCGTTTTTGGCGATGTTGAGGTCGAGCCCCGTCAGCGCATGAAAGTCACCGTACCAAAAGTTGAATTCCTTGGCCGTGATGGCCGCTTGCTCCGGCGTGGGAGCGGACTGATAGACGGACATGGGACTCCTTAACTAGCGGCGCTTGCGCGACAGATAGCGCGCAAACAGGTTGAAGGCCAGAATAATCGCCATCAGCAAAAGCGCGGTGCCGTAGGCTGCGTTCATGTTGATGCCGTCATTGGCGAGCAGATAAAGGTGAACGGTCATGGGACGACCGGAATCGAGCGGCGAAATAGGCAGGTTGATGGCCTGACCCATGGTGTAGAGAACCACCGCGGTCTCGCCGATGGCACGGCCGATGGCGAGGACGATGCCGGTGGCGATGCGGCCAAAGGCAGAGGGAAGCACGATCTTGGAGACGACCTGCCACTTGGTGGCGCCCAGGCCGTACGCGCCCCAGCGGATATAGCGCGGCACGGCGCGAATGGCCTCCTCGGTGGTGCGCATGACGATGGGGAGCATCAAAAGTGCGAGCGCCAGCGCGGCAGAGACCATCGAAAGGCCCAAGCCCATAGCCTCGACAAACAAGGCATAGCCAAACAGACCCATAACGATGGAGGGCACCGAGGCCAAGGCATCGGCAGCGTAGCGAATGAGCTCGACGACCTTGCCCTGCTTGGCGTACTCGGCCAGATAGACGGCAGCCAGCACGGCGACCGGCGTGCAGATGAGCATGGCGAGCGCCGTCACGTAGACGGTCGAGACGATCGTCGGCCAAATACCGCCCTCAGCGTTCACGCCCTGGGGCCAACCGAAGATAAAGTCGAGCGAGATATGCGGCAGGCCGTTAACGACCACGTAGGCGATGATGGCGACCAACACCAGCGTGGTGATATAGGCCGCGGCGCGGAACACGCCAAGCATAATCTTGTTGGACAGATCCTTATTGATGCGGCCCTTCTTGCCGTGGGAAAGGGCACGCTTGATGCGCTCGCGCGACGAGGTCGTATCGACCGTCGTGTCAACAGAATCGGACATAGCCTACCCCCTCTTCTTCTTGGAAATCAGGCGGACGATGCCCACCAGCGCGGCGGAAATGATAAACAAGACCACGCCCATGCCAAACAGGGCAGAGCGGTGCAGGCCCGAGGAATAGCTCATGTCGAGCGCGATCTGGCTCGTGAGCGTCGAAATGGGGCTCGCGATACTGTCCGGAATGACCGGGGCATTACCCACGACCATCAGTACGGCCATGGTCTCGCCGATAGCGCGGCCCATGCCCAACACGATAGCGTCCACGATACCCAGCTTGGCCGCCGGCAACACGACCTTGTAGATGGTCTGCCACTTGGTGGCGCCCATGGCATAGGATGCCTCGCGGATGCCCATGGGGATGGAGTTGAGGGCATCGATGGTGAGCGTCGTGATGGTGGGGACGATCATGATGGCGAGCACAAACCAAGCCGTCAGCGCACCAAAGCCAAGGCCACCGGTCAGCTGCGCGATAAACGGGCGAATGATGATCATGCCAAAGAAGCCGTAGATGATGGAGGGGATGCCCGCCAACAGGTCGACGGCGGGGCTGATGAGCTTGCGCACACGCTTGCTGGCAATCTCGACCAGATACACGGCGGTACCTACGCCCAGGGGCACGCCCATGGCAAGGGCGCCGACAGTCACCAGGCCCGAACCGGCCAGCAGCGACATAATGCCGTAGTGGCCCTCGGAAGGCGCCCACGTAAAGCTAAAGAAGTCTGCCAGGCCAATATCGGTAAAGACGGGCAGGGCCGAGTACGTGGTAAAGACAAAAATCAGGATGACGGTGACGACCGCTAGGAACGCGCAGGCAAAGAAGATCCACTGCAGTGCCTTCTCTTTAAGATAAGTGCTGCGCGATACCAGTGCCAGCTCACGCTTCTTGGGTGCCTGAGCCGTCTGCTCAGTCTGGGGGCTTTCCTGTGCTTCCACGCTACTCACTCCCCTTTCCGTCGTTGGTAACGGGAATAAAGCCCGCCTCGCGAATCTGCTTGTCCATCTTTTCGGACGTCACGTAGTCGATGTAATCCTGCGCTTGCTGCGAAGGTGTCCCCTTCACAAAGAAGTAGAGGTCGCGGGAGATGGGATAACCGCCACTTGCGACCGTCTTCTCGGACGCCTCGACGTGATTGACCGAGACGGCCTTAACCGAGGTCTTGGCGTTGAGGCTCTCGACAAAACCCAGCGAGATGTAGCCAATAGCACCACGAGAGCGAGACACGACATCGCGTACCTGGCCCGTGCCCGAAAGGACGGCCGAGCGACGATCGAACGGCGTGCCGTCCATCACGATGGTGCGGAAGGCCTCACGCGTACCGGAAGCCTCGTCGCGGTTGATAACCTGAATCTTCAGGTCCTCGCCACCAACCTCTTTCCAGTTGGTGATCTTGCCCGCATAGATATCGCGGAGCTGCTCAGTCGAGAGGTTATCGACCGGGTTGTCGTCGTTCACGATGACCGCGATGCCGTCGTGTGCGATAACGATAGGCGTCAGGCCCAGGTCTTGCTCATCGGCGTTGAGACCACGAGAGGAGCTGGCGATATCGGCAGTGCCGGCGCTAACAGCTTCGATGCCAGCAGATGAGCCCAGACCAGAAACCAACACGTCGATGCCGGTCTCTTCCTTAAAGCCCTCGGCCGCGATCTCGGCAATGGGAAGGCAGGTGGTCGAGCCGGCCACGGTAATAGAAGACATAGAAGATCCTGAGGAGCAGGCGCACAGCGTGAGCGTGAGCACTGCTGCACTCAGGACCGATGCGATCTTTCTCATAGCATCACGCCGATCGCCGCATGGCGCCCACAGGCGCCGCCCTCGTTGCGGTAGGAATAAAAGCGGTCGTTCTGACGAACGGTGGAAAGTTTGGTGTCCACAATGCCGTTCACATCGACACCGGCATCCACCAGCGCCTCGCGAATGGCGGCGGAAAGATCGAGCATACGGGAAGCGGTAGCATCGATGCACGCGAACTCGGCGGCAAAGCGGTCCATGAGCTCTTGGGACACCTCGTACTCGTCACCCAGGATATGGGGCCCAATATAGGCAGAGATGTCCTCCGGCTTGCATCCAGCCGCCTCGCAGAGCGCTTGGCACGCCTTGGCGGAAATGCGCGCAATCGTACCCTTCCAGCCAGAATGCACCACGGCAAAACCGTTGGGAGCAACCAGCACCACGGGAACGCAATCGGCAAAGCAGAGCATCACGGGTACCTCATGGGCCGTGCAGACGATGGCATCGCAGCCCTCGGCGATTTGCTCGCGAACAGCCTCAAGATCGTCGGCGCCGTTCGAGGTCACCGTAACTATATGGTCGCCATGTACTTGATTGGGCACGAGCAGATTATGCTCGCACTCAGCAGCGCCCATGGCTTCGAGCGCTCGACGACGATTTTCTTGAACGGCAAAGGGGTCATCGCCAACATGCGAGCCCAGATTGAGCGAGGAGTACGCATCTTCGGAAACGCCACCGGTGCGCTCGGTAAAGGCAAAGCGAACATCGTGCGTCGCGCCCTCTACCAACGTAACTCCATCATGGTCGACACGCGAAACGTTGTCCGCACGTGCTGCCATACTAAAGCCTCCTAATAACACAAGTATCGCGGCAACGCCGCAGCAGTCCGCGTCATACGGCTGCCATACTTCATCAAAAGGATACCCGCAGCGGTAGGGACCAAACGTAAAGGGAACGTAAGGAGATTGGAGGCTTTCGTTTACAAAGACGAAACACAACAAAAAAGGGATGCGCCTAATCGGACGCATCCCATGCAGGTCGTTGAGAAAAACGAACTAGAAGCTGCCGCGCTTGAGGAAGTCGGGGAGCTCAAACTGGTCGTTGCCAAAGTTGGGCAGCTCGGTACCACCGACGTTGCGAGTCGGGGCAGCCTGAGCGGGGCTGGCAGCCGGAGCGGTGCGCTGCGGCTCAGCAGAAGCAGCGGCCTTGCTCTGCGACTGCTGAGCAGCGAAGAGCTCGTCCTGACGGTTGACGTTGGAGTCGGAGAAGCCCGTAGCGATAACGGTGATGCGCACCTGGTCGCCCAGGGACTCGTCAACAACGGTACCGAAGATGATGTTGGCCTCGGGGTCGACGGCATTGGCGACAACGTCGGCGGCGTCGCTGATCTCCTGGATGCCCAGGTCCTTGGAGCCGGCGATGGAAAGCAGGACGCGCGTGGCGCCATCGATGGAGCTCTCGAGCAGCGGACTGGAGATAGCCTGCTGGGCAGCGTCGACGGCACGGGTGTCCCCAGAAGCGGTACCGATACCCATCATGGCGGTACCAGCCTGCTTCATGATGGTCTTAACATCGGCGAAGTCCAGGTTGATGATACCCGGGACGGTGATGAGGTCGGTGATGCCCTGGGTGCCCTGGGAAAGGACGCCATCGGCAATCGCGAACGCCTCGAGCATCGTGGTCTTCTTCTCGGCGATGTCGAGCAGCTTGTCGTTAGGGATAACGATCATGGTGTCAACGCAATCGGAGAGGGTCTTGATGCCCTCTTCAGCGCTCTTCTTGCGCTTGCGACCCTCGAAGGTGAAGGGCTTGGTCACGACGGCGACGGTCAGCGCGCCGACCTCGTTCATCGCGATATCGGCAACGATAGGAGCAGCACCGGTGCCGGTACCACCGCCCTCGCCGCAGGTGATGAACACCATGTCGGCGCCAGCGAGCGCCTCGGCGATATCGTCGCGGGACTCATCGGCAGCCTTGCGGCCAACCTCGGGGTTGGCGCCGGCGCCCAGGCCGCGGGTAAGGTCGGTGCCGATGTGCACCTTGATATCGGCATCAGAGATCGCGAGCGCCTGAGCATCGGTGTTGATGGCAACAAACTCGACGCCGCGGATGCCCTCTTCGATCATTCGATTGACCGCGTTGGTACCGCCGCCGCCGACGCCGACCACCTTAATGACGGCAAGGTAGTTGTTGATCTCTGTCTCGTGCATGTCGGTCCTCCGAACAAAGGTTATAGCCATAGCATGGGTTGACCCCTGCGCACATTAACCTTCAGGTTGAAAGTAAATGCAAAGGTAAACCGTATTATGTTTGCACATTATGAACGTATCAGTCAAATAATTGACCGTGAAAACCAAACAAACCAGATAAACGGCGTGGTATGGCCCCTCAACAAAGCCATTTAGGATGCTAGGCGGTCGGTGCGTTCCTAAACGTATAGTTGCCCGGAGAGCGCACATTGATATAGGTTACGCCCTCTACCTGCGAAAGTAGTTTGGTCACGATGCGTTCTTTCTTGGCGATATCATCCGAATCGCCCAGCGACACCTCGACGCCGTTGTCGAGATTTGCCGAGATAGCCTCAACGGAAGGCGTGGAAATATCCTTCACCTGGTCCAAGAACTCGCTCGAAAAACCGCGCGCGTAATCTAGGCCGGCCTTGACGGCCTTGGAGCTCACCGCCCGACCCGAAACCGGTGCGACATCGGCCGAGACGTCAGTCAACAGCACGGCGCCGTAGTGCTTGGCAAGCGCCAGGGCCGCATCGATGCCGGTCAGGGTGTTGGCACCCTCCCCCGATGTAATGACGTTCCCCTGGTCGTCCACCTCGACAGACGTCGACAGCGGAGCAATCCAAGTGTCATCGTCTCCGATAGCCCAGGCAAGGTCGTCGGAGCTGATATACGCAATGGCGATAACTTTACGCTCCGTCGGCGTGATGATAAGCGTATGGGGAAACTGGCGCTGGACATCCACACCCGAGACCCATGGGTTTTGTTTGAGGCCCTCGGTGATCTGATCGGGATCCACGTTAAAGAGCGACGTATTCTCGGGAAGACTGATAAGCTGCATGGCGTCGTGCTTGGTCACATGCTCGCTGCCATGAATCTGAATATCGGTGGCGGCAAACAGACCAGAGTTGATGACGACGATGGCAATAATGGCAAGTGCGGCCACGGCTGCCAGGAAGCCGCCCGCGATCTTGCCCTTACCCTTAATGGCAGAAGCGGCGTCGGTCGCCTTGCTTGCCATGGCACCCAGCGATGACAGAGGATTGATGCCCTTTTTTGCCGAAGACGCCTTGGCGGCGGGCACCGATGTCAGTGAACGCGGCTTAGCGCCAGCCAACGTACGACTGGAATGCGGCGCACGAGCTCCCAGCGAAGGCTTGGGCGTCGCCATGGGTCGAGAGGTCTTGGTGCCCATCGCCGGCTTGGGCGTCACCGAAGGACGCGGAGCCGGACGACTCGTCTTTTTAGAAGCGGGGCGTCCCCCCAGCTGCGAGCCGACGACCGGGCGCTTGGCAGGACGAACGGGCCCAACAGACTTAGAGGGCATGGCGGGCTTACGTTGAGGCTGGGCAGGTGCGCCGGAACGCCCTCCGGCGCGGCGGAAGGTTGGTTTCGATGCTCTAGAAGCCGAGGAATTTAACTTCCGGTCTGAGCTCGATGCCATACGCCTCCCTCACCTTTCCGTGCACATGCCTGATAACCGCGGCCACGTCATCGGCCGAAGCGGTTCCGTTATTAACGATAAAATTAGCGTGTACGGGCGAAACTTCCGCACCGCCAACCGAAAAACCCTTTAATCCACAATCCTCAATCAACTTGCCCACGCTTGCGTCGGGCGGGTTGCGAAAGACCGATCCGCAGGATGCACGGCCCATGGGCTGCGTGCGCTTGCGGCGCGTCAGGTACCGCTCCATGCGCTCGCGAATGTCTGCCTTGGGCGCGGGCTTGAGTTTAAGCACGCACTCGAGAATGATCTCGTTACGCGGCAGGCTGCACTCGCGATACCCCCAAGCGATCTCGGACCCTGCATAGTGCTTAATACCGGACGCCGGATCAAACGTGACCACGTCCTCGATAAGGGAGCCGATCCACTCGGTCCGCGTACCTGCGTTCATGGACACGGCGCCGCCGACCGAACCGGGAATACCGACCGCGAACTCAAGGCCCGAAAGCCCACGCGACAAGGCGTCGTTGACCAAACGCGCGAACATCACGCCCGCACCAACGGTCAGCGTGCAGCCGTCCTCGGCAACAACCGTGCGCTGAAACTCACGTCCCAGCGAAATAACGGCGCCGCGATAACCGGCATCGGCAACCAACAAGTTGGACCCCTTGCCGATAATCACCCACGGCACCTGCTCGCGGTCAAGCACCGCCACGGCGCGACGCAGGGCATGGTAGCTATGGCACGTCACAAAGAGGTCGGCCTTGCCGCCGATACGATAGCTTGTATGGCGTGCAAGACGTTCGTCCTCGACCACGTCCGTGTCAATCATGCCCGAAAGCGCCATGACGGCGTTAAACAGACCCATAGGGGTTAAGCGTCTTTCTTGGCAGTCAGATACTCGATGAACTCGGGGCCGACGGTCGTAACGTCGCCGGCACCCATGGTGAGCAGCAGGTCGCCCTCGCCCACGAGCTTCTCAAGCTCCTGGTTGAGCTCAAGACGGCTGGAGCAGTACACGACCTCCTTGCCGGGGTGCTTGGCGCGAACGGTATCTGCGAGCATCTTGGAGGTAACGCCCGGAATCGGCATCTCGCCGGCGGAGAACACATCGATCAGCAGCAGCTTATCGGCGTTGGCAAAGGCATCGGCAAAGTCATTGCACAGAGCCTGCAGGCGCGAATAGCGGTGCGGTTGGAACACGACATCGACATGTTTGTAGCCCAGCGAAGAGGCGGCAGCAAGCGTCGCCTTGATCTCGGTGGGATGATGGCCGTAGTCGTCGACCACGGTGATGCCATCGATATCGCCCACGTGGGTAAAGCGACGGCGGACGCCCTCAAAACTCGAAAGTGCCTTAGCGGCGGCGTCGATATCGAGGCCCAGGACATGGGCGACGGTCAAGACGGCCGTGGCGTTGAGCATGTTGTGGCGACCGGGGTTGCTCTTAATCTCGACAGCGTGCTCGGTGCCGTCCTCAAAGCGAACGATAAAGTCGCTCTGAATGCCCTTGACATCCGGATGTACGCAGACGATGTCGTTGTTCTCGGCAAAGCCATAGGAAAGCACATGACGGCCCGTCGACTTGGCGAGCTCGACCAGATGCGGGTCCTCGCCGCAAACGATGACGGTGCCGTCCTCGCCCACCAGCCCCATGAACTTGGCAAAGGTGGCCTCGATCTCCTCGATGCCCGAGTAGTGATCGAGATGGTCGGCCTCGACGTTGGTCACGATGACCACGTTGGGGTTCAGGAACAGGAACGAGCTGTCGGACTCGTCGGCCTCGGCGACAAAGTAGTCACCCGAGCCGTTCTTGCCGTTGGTGTCGTAGCCCTCGACGATGCCGCCGATTAAAAAGCTGGGGTCCAGACCCATGCGATCGAGCATCGTGGCGCACATTGAAGACGTCGTGGTCTTGCCGTGCGTGCCGGCAACGGCGACGGTGGTGTAGCCATGTCCCAGGGCCGAGAGCATCTTGGCACGGGGCCACACGGGAATACCGAGCTCGCGGGCACGCACGAGCTCGGGGTTAGACTCGGGAATAGCGGTGGAGACCACGACCACGTCGGGCTTGACCTCGTCGATCGTCGCAGCCTCGTGGCCCACGTGGACCTTCACGCCGGCGCGGGTAAGCTGGCGAATATAGCGAGACGTCTTAAGGTCGGAGCCGGTAACGGTATAACCGCGCTCGTGCAGGACGAGGGCGATGCCGCTCATGCCGGCGCCACCGATACCGATAAAGTGGGCGCTCTTGAACTCGGGCGCGGAGGTTGCAGTCTGGGAATCAGCCATGTGCTCGTGTACTCCTTGCGTAAACACTGCCTGTAACCCGTTAACTGTACCGCACCTACCGCATCCGCGCGAGGGCGACCGGCGATATCCCGTCTAACTAACGCAATCCCTCTACCGCGTCGGCCAAAAGTGCGGCGGCACGGTCCTGGGCCAAGCCACGCGCCGCCTGACGCATGGCATCACGCGCCGCAGCGTCATCGATCAGGTGCAGCAGCTCGTCGGCAAAGGCAGGGGCATCGATATCGGCATCGGCGCATAGCACGCCGGCACCGGCATCAACCAGATAACGCGCATTCGTGGTCTGGTGGTCGGCCGTGGCGTGCGGATACGGCACGAGCACCGAGGGCACGGCAAGCGCGGCGATCTCGGCCACGCTCGAGGCACCGGAACGCGAGAGCACCAGATCGGCCGCAGCCAGCATATCGCCCATGTTGTCGATGTAGGGCTGGAGGCGATAGCGCTTCGCCTCCTCGGGCGTCAGCGCCAAAGCGCGCTCGGTATCCTCAAAGCCGTCGGCACCCGTCGAATGCAAAATGTAGAGATTCTCGCGGGTCAGCAGCTCACCCTTGAGCGAGGCAACGCGCTCGTTGAGATGCTGTGCACCGAGTGAACCGCCAAAGACGAGCAGAAGCGTCGCATCATCGGGCACGCCGAGCGTCTTGCGACCGCGAGCGCGATCGCCCTCGATCACCGAACGACGCACGGGATTGCCCGTCATGAGCACATGGTCGGGGTCGCCCTCGCGCTCAAAGACCGCGCGGGCCGCAGGTACCGAAATGCACACGCGGGCGGCGTGTGGGTTCATCATCTTATTGGCCAGACCCGGAACAGAGTTCTGCTCGTGCAGCAGATACGGAACGCCGGCGCCCTTGCACCAGCCCAGCAGCGGGACCTCAACGTAAGCACCAAAGCCGATAGCGGCATCGGGCTTACCGACCTTCGAGAAGTGACTGGCAAGCGCACGCTTCGCCTTGTTGACGCGCCACAGCGAGGTCAGCGCCGTCCAGGGACGGGAGCGATCGAAGCCCGTGACCGTGATGGGCACAAAATCGAATCCGGCCTCGGGAACCAGACGGCCCTCGAGCTTGCGCGATTGGCCCACGAACACAACGTGATGACCGCGGTCACGCAGCTCCTCGGCCAAGGCGAGCGCGGGGTTGATATGTCCTGCCGTGCCGCCAGCTGCAATAGCAACGGTCATCTTAACGGTCATGATAATCCCTTCGTACACGCGGCCCCTGGTCATCGGTGCGCAAACGCGCCGACGGGTCCGAATTCAAATCGATTCGATTATATCCGCCGCCCGCATTGCGAGGAGTGGGGCGCTGCGGACGACCTTGCGGCGCCGTTCGCTGACGCGGACGGGCTGCCGGCTCGGTCGCAGAGCCGTCCAGAACGGTAAAGCCGTTACGCGAAGATCGCTCGCCGCGCACGTGGGGCACGCCGGCGGTACTCTCATCCATAACGGCGAAGCTCTCGCGGCGACGGTCGTACTCATCGCGACGGGCGCTCTCATACGAAACGCGCAGGATCAGACCGGCGAGCATGAGCGACACGATAATCGACGAGCCGCCGTAACTGATAAACGGCAGCGGCTTACCCGTCATGGGGAACACGTTGAGAATGCCCAGTGCGTTGATCAAAAACTGCACCGCAAGGATGACCGCGGAACCCGATGCCATGAGCGCCCCACGACGGTCGGTAGCCTGCTCGGCAATGCGAAACGCCGAATAGATCAGCATCGCAAACACCAAGAAGAACAGCACGGTTCCGATAAAGCCAACTTCCTCGCCGATAATAGCCAAGATGTAGTCGTTATGCGCCTCGGGCAAATACGAGTACTTCATGGTGGAGTTGCCGATACCACGGCCGAACAGTCCACCCGAGGCAAACGCCATGATGGCAAGCGTGGCCTGATAGCCGTCACCATATTCGTCTGCCCAAGGATTCCAAGCAACCTGGACACGCGTCATACGATACGGCTCGGCGATAAGGGCAATCGCAATGACGGCGATGCCGGCAACAACCGTCCAAACGATATATTTGGGGTCCAATCCCGCAAACAACGCCATGCACATGAGGGTCAGCAAGATGATCAGAACGGTGCCAAAATCGGGCTGGACAAAGATCAGAAAGAGCGAAATGCCCAAGTAGACGCCCATCTTGCGAAGAAACTCGTTGATGTTGCCGCCGGGTGAAAAGATGCGGTCGAGCATAATGGCCGAATACGCGATGGCGAACGGCTTTAAAAACTCAGACGGCTGGAACTGAATACCGGCGATGTTGAGCCAGCGCGTAGCGCCACGACTGCCGCTGCCCACAAAGAACACCAGAAGCAGTAGCCCCATCATGCCTATGAGGAAGATCCTGAGCACGTCTTCCCCAAACCAACTGTCCGGCAAGATGCGCACGATGGCAACCATAGCCAGCACGCCAACTCCGGCAAACGCGGCTTGTCGAAACAGGAAAAACGTCGCCGAACCATTCTCGTGCAGCGCCTCGACCGAAGATGCCGAGTACACCATCAGCAAGCCAAAGCAAACCAAGCTAAACAGGCAGGCCATAAATATCAAACGGGGGCGCATGATGCGGGCGGGGACGCCGGCAATATAGCGCTCACTAAACGTCTGCCCGCCGCGTCCGGAACGCGGCGTGCTACGCAGCGAGGAAGCACGGTCCGAGTCGGGCCTCCTCATATCACTTCGGGGGCTCTCCTCTCTCACCGGCAACCCCTATTCCGTTTGCGATTTCGCCGCTGCGGCAAGCTGGGCAACGTAGTCCTTAAACACGCGACCGCGCTCCTCGTAGCCCGAGAACTCGTCGAACGAAGAGCAAGCGGGCGAAAGCAGGATCACGTCGCCGCGGCTCGAGAGCGAGCGGGCAACGTCAACGGCATCGCGCAGATCATCGGCCTGGGCGATATCCACGTCACCATCGACATCGGCCTCGTCCATAGCGGCGGTAAAGCGCTCGCGCGCATCGCCAAAGCAAACGACCGAGCGCACGTTGTCCATAACGACGCGGGCAAAGTCCGCAAGCGGCGTACCCTTATCGTGGCCGCCGAGCAGCAAAATCACATCGTCGTCGGGAAACGCCGTCAGGGCCTTTTCGACTGCATCCGTGTTCGTTGCCTTGGAATCGTTGACGTAGCGCACGCCATCGATCTCGCCGCAGGGTTCCACGCGGTGTTCGAGCGGCCGGAACGATGCCAAACCGCGGCAAATGCCCTCGGGATCGGCACCAACGGCCAGAGCAGCCGTGGCGGCACATAGGGCATTGATAACATTGTGATGTCCCGAGATCTTGAGTTCGGACGTAGCGATAAGCGAAGTCTCGACGCCCTTCAGGCGCACGACCATCTTGCCGTCGCGCACAAAGGCGGCGTCTGCACCCTCGGGCTCGTCAAAGGCGACCTTGCAGATGCGGCGGCCCGGTGTGTAGATGTACTCATCGAACTCGTGGATGCCGGCATCCTCAACGTCGATAACCACGAGGTCGTCGTCGACCATATTCTCGAACAGCTTGATCTTGGCGAGCGCATAGTTCTTATGGCTCTTATGCCAGCCCAGGTGGTCGGGCGTAATGTTGAGCAGCACCGCCACGCGAGGATGGAGCTCGGCGGTCGTAGCAATCTGATAACTCGACAGCTCGGCCACAAACCACTCGTTGTGCGCACGGCCGTCAATCTCGTTCACCGGCGGCTCACCGATATTGCCGACGGCCACGCTGGCTTCACCGGCGGCCTTGAGCAGATAATCGGTCAGCGACGTGGTAGTTGTCTTGCCATTGGTGCCCGTTATGGCGATCCAGTTTTGGGGAGACAGGCGATAGGCAAACTCGGGCTCACCCATAATCTGAGTGGCATGCTCGCGTCCGGCCTTAAAAAAGGCAGAGAACTCCGAGATACCCGGGCACGTCACGCACACGTCATAGGCGCCCTCGACCTGCTCGGTGCCGTAGACAAACGACGCGCCGAGCGCCTCGAGTGCACGCGTAGCATCGTTGGGCTCGGAGGCACCGCCGCCATACACGGTCGTAGCGCTCACGCGCTCGGGATGAGCCAACGCCCAACGGGCGACATCGAGACCGGATTTACCCTGCCCCAAAACAAGCAGGCTAAAGACATCAGCAAGAGGCATGAAAGACCACTATCCCAACTGGAAGAACAGAGCGAGGCCAACGGCGCCAAAGGCCGCAGCGATAATCCAAAAACGGATAACGACCTTGGTCTCGGCCCAGCCCTTCTTTTCGAAATGATGATGAATGGGCGCCATAAGGAAGACGCGCTTATGCGTAAAGTGGAAGTAGACGACCTGGATCATGACCGACAGGGTCTCGACGATAAACAGCCCGCCGATGATGAGGGAAACGACCTCGGTGTTGGTAATGATGGAGGTGCAGGCAAACGCGGCACCCAGGGCAAGCGAGCCGGTATCGCCCATAAAGATGCTCGCCGGGTAGCAGTTGAACCACAAAAAGCCCAGGCAGGCACCGGCGCACGCCGTGCAGAAGATGGACAGGTTCACGTCACCATGCAAAAACGCCATGGCGGCCATGGCGAGCATAGCGATCATGGAAGTGCCGCCGGCAAGGCCATCCAGACCATCGGTCAGGTTCACGGCATTGGAGAGACCAGCGATCATCAGCCAGCAAAATACAATGTAGAGCCACGGGAACGAAAGACCGCAGATAGTGGTCGAAAGAACACCGAGGTCAATCGTCAGGCCGCCGGGAAAACGAATCTCGGGGGCGACGCCGCACCAATTGACGGCGAGCACGGTAAAGGTGACGCAGATGATGGTCAGGCCGATCATCTTGGCGTGAGGCGTCAGGCCGAGCGAGCGACCATGCGTGACGGAGGTCAGGTCGTCGATGAGACCCAGAACGCCGGTGGCCAGCGTGGCAAGCAGCACGAGCACGAGCTCGGTGGTAAGCTTGCCCATCAGCAGGCAGGTCAGCGAAATCGCGACGAGAATGATGACGCCACCCATGGTCGGCGTACCCTGTTTAATCAAATGACGCTTGGGGCCGTCGGCTCGGACCTGTTGGCCGATACCCTCGACCTTCAGCAGCTTGATCCACCACGGCATAAGCAACAGCGCAATGGCGGCAGCGATGCCAAGTCCCAAAAAGGCCTGATAGGTAGGATACGAGGGATTGCCGAACATGGGCTAGCACACACCTTCCACAAAGCGGTCGAGCTCAACAAAACGGGAACCCTTGACCAGTACAACATCATGATTTTCAAGCGCGCCGCCCATGCGGTCGAGCACCTGCTGATAATCGGAGAACACCTGGATGCGGTCTTCATCCATACCCATCATACGTGCGGCATCGGCCATGAGCTGAGCCAGCTCGCCGCCGACGCACACGAGCATGTCGAGCTTCTTGGCGGCGGCATAGGCGCCCACGAGCTCATGCATGCGGGGGGCCTCGTCGCCCATCTCGCCCATCTCGCCCAGGATCGCCATGCGCGAACCGTCGCAGATAAGCGAGCACAGCAGATCGAGACCGGCAGCCATAGACTCGGCACTGGCGTTATAGGAGTCGTCGATGATGCGTGCTCCGCTCTTGGCGCGCTTGATCTCCTGGCGGTGGCCGGTGATCGTAAGGCCCCTAAAGGCAGCATCGATCTGCTTGGGCGTAACGCCCAGACGATAGGCGACCGCGGCGGCCTTGACAGCATTGGGCACGGACTGCACGCCGGGAATGGCCAGCATGGTATCGACCGTGTCGCCCTGACCAAAGTCGAGCGTAAAGACCGGATGGCCCTCGTCGTCGACGCGAATGTCGCGTGCGCGGACCTCGTCGTCGTCCGAGACACCGGCCAGCATCACGTCAATACCCGCAGGCTGAGCGAACGTATCGCGAATGAACGGCGTAAAGTCGTCCTCGCCGCCCAAAACCAGCAACGGCGAGAAGTCGCCGGCGGCGCACATGCCCTGGACAATCTCGGACTTGGCGCGGGCGATATTCTCGCGGCTGCCCAGGATACCGATGTGGGAGGTTCCGATCTTGCTCACAATAGCAAGGTTGGGGTTGGCGGACTGGGACAGACGCTCAATCTCGTGGAAATGATTCATGCCCATCTCGAGCACCAAGACCTCGGTATCGGCCGGAGCGGAAAGAACCGTGAGCGGCATGCCGATCAGGTTGTTGAAATTACCCTTGGTTGCCCAAACGCGATAGCGCTTGGCGAGCACGGCGGCGAGCACGTCCTTGGTCGTGGTCTTACCGATCGAACCGGTAATGCCAACGACCAGGCAGCCAAGCTCCAGGCGATATGCATGCGCCAGACGCAGCAAGAATTCCTCGGGGTCGTCGATCAGCAAGATGGCGCACCCCTTGTCCTGCGCCAGCGAAACCAGCTCGGCATCGGGCTCGCGCGTCATCACGACAGCGCCGGCGCCCGATTCGATGGCACGGGAGGCAAAGTCGTTGCCGTCGACCTTTTCGCCGGGGAAGGCGACAAAGATCGTCCCCTCCTCGACCTGACGCGAGTCGATAACGCACCCGCGGCATACCCGATCGACTTCTTCCGTCACGGTTCGGGCCCCCGTCGAGGCCGCGAGGTTGTTGACGGCGATCTCTATCATTGCAGCTCCCCTGTAAACCTAATAATGCTATCGGCGTATTGTATCCCAGTGCCACGCGCGCGTGGTGCAGAGCATGTGAACACCCCTCAGATCAAACGGCAGGCCACGATCAAGATTGTAACCCCCTACTTCGTGTGCGGGATACCCAGCACGTCGAGTGCGTTGGCCATAATGGACTGGAATGGCACCGCGGCGGCGTCCGAGCCGCTCGGCGTTCCGTCGAGTGTGATATAGCACAGCACCTTGGGCGATTGCGCCGGCGCAAAGCCCATAAAGGACGACATGTAGTTTTCCTTGAGGTAACCGCCGTTCTCATCAGCACGTTCGGCCGTGCCGGTCTTGCCCGCCACGTCATAGCCATCGACCGCACCACCAACGCCCGTGCCTTCGGACACGACCGTCTGCATACACGATGTCACCTGGTCGGCGGCGTCCTTAGAAATCGCACGCTCGCCTTCGCCCCAGTCCTTCTCATCGCCCTTGCTGGACTTATAGAAGTGCGGGGTCATCATCACGCCGCCGTTTGCGATACCGCCCACGGCACGCGCGACCTCAATCGGCGAGACGGACAGCGCCTGGCCAAAGCTCATCGAGCCCAGCGTGGCGCCGTCGTACTGATCGCGCTCCTTGACGATGCCCAGACTCTCACCCGGAAAATCGACACCGGAGCTATGACCGATGCCCCACTTGTCCACATAGGTGGCAAAATCATCGGCACCGATCTTGCGTCCCACCAGGACAAAGCCCACATTGGACGAACGGCGCATCATCTCGCGCACGTCCATGGTCATGGTGTAGTCGCGCTTATCGGCGTCGGTAACGATGTCGTCGCCAACCTTAATGCTCGCAGGCACCTCAAACGACGTGCTCGAACGCACGGCTCCCAAGTCGAAGCCGGCACCGGCCACGAGCGTCTTAAAGACCGAGCCGGGCTCGTAGGCATCGGTAACCAGGCGCAAGTTCATGTCCTCGGTCTTGGCGTTTTCCAGATCGGTCTGGTCATATGTCGGATACGAGCATGCCGCCAGAATCTCGCCCGTCGTGGGATCGGTGACCAGGGCCGAGCCATTCTTGGCCTTGGTCTTTTCGACCGCCTCGGCCAGGGCGTCCTCAGCGGCACGCTGGATATTGACATCGAGCGTCGTCACGATGTCCACGCCGTCCACCGCGGCAACCTTCTTATAGGCGCCGCCCGCGATATAGCTACCGTCCCTTGCCCGCTCGCGCACCAGCGAACCGTTGGTTCCGGTCAAAAGCTTGTTGTACTGTTTTTCGAGGCCCGTAAGACCGTCGTTGTCCACGTTTACCACGCCCAGCACCTGCGATGCCAGGTTGCCGTAGGGGTACACGCGCTTCATGGCCTGCTCAAAGAGCACGCCCGGCAGGTTCTTCTTCTCCAGCGCCGCAGCATCGTCCTCGTCCACCTGACGTTTGATATACACCCAGGTGCCATCGGACATAACGAGATCACGACAGGTTTTCTTATCGATGCCCGTAGCTTTGACCAGTGCCGACACCGTCTTGTCAACGTCCTCGATAAGCTGAGGATTCACGGCGATGTTGCGGCATTCGACCGACGACGTCAGCACGTTGCCGTTACGGTCGTAGATGGTACCGCGCTTGGCATACAGCGTCTGCGCAAGCAAGCGACGTGCATCGGCACGGCCGCGCAACGTATCGGCTTCCACGATTTGATAGTCGGCAAGGCGAAGGACGCCCAAACCCAAGCCAAACCCGATGAAACCCATGACGGCTTTGCGACGGGGCAGCGGCGTGCCCGTGAGCCATTCGGTTGACGAGCTCTTGCGCGGTCTGGTGTTATGCATTTGAGGACCACTCGAGCTACGGAGACGCGACGCGGGGTCGTTGCCATAGGACGGCCTCGCGTTGTAAGATGGCCGACCCGTTCCTTGATAACCAGAACGTCCCCGCGATGAGGGACGTCCAGAACCGCGACCCCCGTCGGATGCGCGGCGATAGTCATTTGTCATACTCAGCTACCGTCTTGTTACTGAGCGGTCGCGGTCGAGCTAGCGCCCGCGGCTGCATCCTGCGAAAAGTCAAGTGTAACGCTCTCGCTGGGCTCCACCATGCCATAAGCGCCCGCAAGGTCGCGAATGCGCGTGTCGGCACCATAGACCGAATGCATGACCTCCAGGTCGGAGCTCTCATCGGTTGCCTTCTCGAGCGTGTTGGTAAGCGCGGCGTTGCTGTTGAGTACCTGGGCCGTAACGCCGGCGAGCGCCACGCGGGCGACACCGATCGTCATGAAGATGGCCGCAATGATACAAAACGTTTTAAGAACGCTCATGAAAACCGGGCTTACCGCCTGGTTTGCCTGACGGCCCGCGCCCGTGTAGACATCAAAGCGCGGCGTGCGCTGCTCGCGGGGAGCAACGGGGGCCTGCGGTGCCTCACGATAGGCGGGCATGGCGTTCATATCATAGGCGAGTGCTGCGTTTGAGGTGTTATAGCCCATGATATGCCGCCTCCCATCCCGAGTACGTTGGTAGTGTGTTTAAGCTTCGTTTGTGGCACGAGCGGGAGGTCCAATATCGCGCGGCCGCGCCTACAGACGCTGCGCCACGCGGATCTTGGCTGATCTCGCCCGAGGATTGCGCGCAACCTCATCGGGTTGGGCAACCAAGGGTTTGCGGGTGATGACCTTGAGTATCGGCACGTTGCCGCACACGCACACCGGAATCTCCGGCGGACACGTGCACCCCTGGCTCATCTCCTTAAAGTGGTTCTTTACGATACGGTCCTCGAGCGAGTGATACGAGATGACGCAGATGCGTCCGCCCGGGTTGAGCCACCTGGTGGCGGCGTCAAGCCCTCGCTCAAGCACATCGAGTTCGTGATTGACCTCGATGCGAATGGCCTGGAAACTTTTCTTGGCTGGGTGTCCGCCATGCCGACGAGCGGCAGCCGGTATTCCAGCTTTGATGATCTCGACAAACTGGCCAGTGGTTTCGATCGGTTCTTGCTCGCGGCGGCGCACGATCTCGCGCGCAATCTGCGAGGCGAACTTCTCTTCGCCGTAGACGCGTAGAATCCGGGCGAGGTCGTGTTCGTTATAGGTGTTGATGACCTCAGCTGCGTTTAAGGTGTTGTTACCCGGATCCATCCGCATGTCCAATGGGGCGTCCTCGTTGTACGAAAAGCCCCTGCCAGGGATATCGAGTTGCGGTGACGAAACGCCCAAGTCGAACAGGAAGCCATCGACCCCGGGCACCTCGGCCGAGCAAAGCAGCTCGTCCAAGTCGCCGAAGTTGCCCTTCAGCAGCCGGTGCGGTACGCCGGGAACCTCGCGGTCCAGACGGGCGCCAGCGGCCTCGAGGGCCATGTCGTCCTGGTCGACGCCGAGCAAAAGGCCCGTCTCCCCCACCTGCGCGGCCATCTTTACCGAATGGCCGGCACCGCCAAGGGTGCAATCGCAGACAACGGAGCCGCTCTTTAGCTGCAGCGACTCAAGCACTTCGCCGAGCATGACAGGTTCATGCCGATATTCTTGTGTCAAGATCCCACGCTCCATCCGTTACTCGTGCCTTGCCCTTACGAGAAGAAGAGGTCCAGCAGGGCCTCGTCATCATCGTCCTCATCGGCCGTAGCGCGGTCCCAAACCTCAAGGTGGTCGTAGTTGCCCACAACCGTGACCTCGCGGTCGAGGTTCGCCTGCTTGCGGAGAGACTCAGAAAGACCGATACGACCGGCGCTGTCCACATCCATCGACGTGGTGCGCTTGTTGATCGCCCTCATGAGCTTCTGGTCGTTGATGTCACGCGGGTTAAAACCCTCGTGGCCCTCACGACCCGCGAAGAGTCCTTCGACCCACTTATCGAAGGCCTCGGCAGAGAACACGTACAGAGCATCGACATCCAGGGCTTTAAACACGCGAACGTGCTCTCCAAGCTCCTCACGAAGGGGTGCAGGCAGGGACAGACGACCTTTTGCATCGAGATTGCGCTCGTATGCACCCGTCATTCCCATGTGCGCCCTCCCCTCGGTTACTCAGATGGCACGTACGCGGGGAACCACCCCGCCTGTCGACGTCATTAATAATATGGGGAACCGCCCCATTTTTCAACACCTTTCCCCACCCCTTCCCCCACCTCGCCCCACCACTCCACCCCCAATATGTTGTAAAACACCCCCGAGCATATGTTCGAAAACACAATATGTTGTGTTTGCAGCAAAGGCGGGATGCCACCTGTAGAACCTCGCTCGCGAACCTCAACCTTCAAGTTGACCTTGAGGCGATTTTTACGTCCCTTTACACGCCGTTCACATCGCCCCCAAACTCCCCCACCCACGGTGCACACGGCCCACCACCGCGTCGGCGTCTGACAAAAAAGGGGCGGGCCCCAGATTGCCCATGCGCGTTAAAACGCAGCTCGGCAATCTGGGGCCCGCCCCCCCTAATAGTTATAAATATGCAGGTCGACGAGGTGCTAGCGATGTGCCAGCGGATGGGCTGCCAGATAGACCTCGGTCAGCTGCGTACGGTCGACATGCGTGTAGACTTGCGTGGTCGAAATATCGGCATGACCCAAAATCTCCTGCAGCACGCGCAGGTCGGCACCGCCCGCGAGCATGTGGGTGGCAAAGGAGTGGCGCAAGGTGTGGGGATGGAGTCCCACCAGTCCCACCTGACGCCCATAGCGCTCGCATATCGCATGCACGGCCTGGCGCGACAGGCGACGCCCGTTCTTATTTAAAAAGACCGCCGAGGTTTCCGCCCCGCGAGCATGGGCAGCCAACAGAGCGCGCCCATCACCTATATAGTGCGTCAGGGCACGCGCCGCACTTCCCACCAACGGAGCCAGACGCTCCTTGGAGCCCTTACCGCGCACCAGGACAAACCCGTCATCGATATGGATATCGCCCACGTCGAGCCCAACCAGCTCACTCACGCGCAAGCCGCAACCGTAAAGCACTTCCAAGATGGCATGATCGCGCAGTCCCATCTCGCCCTCGGGAAAGTCTTGATCGAGCAGTGCCGAGACATCCTCCACCGAAAGGTATTCCGGCAGGCGATCTGCCTTTTTGGGCAGGCGCAACGCCGCCGTCGGGTTTTGGGCCACGGCCCCATCGCGCACCAAAAAGGCATGCAGGCCCTTCACGGCAGCAAGCGCGCGCTCCACCGAGGAATCGGAATAGCCTCCGTCGCGGCGGTCGGCGACAAAGCCCTCCACGACCTGACGGCCCACATCTTCAAAAGACGCAATGCCCGCCCGCTCCAGATAGGCGCAGTACGTCGTCAGGTCACGACGGTAGGCCGCAATCGTATTGCGCGCCAAACCCCGCTCGACCGCAAGGTAATCGAGATACTCCCCCGCCACCACAGCGAGCGACGAGGGAGTAGCTTCGGTATGTTCTTGGTTCGCCGGCACCCTTAGTCCGTAGCGAGGTTCATGGGCGTCACCTGCAGGCGATCGACACCCTCGTGCTGACCGATCGAGGCACGCACGAACTCTCGGAACAGCGGCTGCGGGTTGGTCGGACGGCTCTTGAACTCGGGGTGAGCCTGGGTTGCCACATACCACGGATGCACGTCGCGCGGCAGCTCGACCATCTCGACCAGGCGCTCGTCGGGCGAGAGGCCAGAGATAACCAGACCGGCGTCCTCGAGCTGGTCGCGGAAGGCGTTGTTAAACTCAAAGCGGTGACGGTGACGCTCGTAGACGAGATCCTCGCCATAGGCCTCGCGCGCGAGGGAATCGGCAGCAAGCTTGCATGGATAGGCACCCAGGCGCATAGTGCCGCCCTTCTCGGTCACGTCCTCCTGCGAGCTCATCAGGTCGATGACACTATACGGACCGTCCGGATCGAACTCAGAAGAGCTGGCGCCGGCAAGGCCGACGACGTTGCGGGCAAATTCGCACACGGCCACCTGCATACCCAGGCAAATGCCCAGATACGGAATCTTGTGCTCGCGGGCGAACTCGGCCGCGAGGATCTTGCCCTCCAGGGCGCGCTTGCCAAAGCCGCCAGGGACCAAGATGCCCGAGGCGTCACCCAGGACCTCGGAGACATTCTGCTCGTCGAGGCTCTCGCCATCGACCAGCTGCACGTCAACGTGGCGATCGTAGAACACGCCCGCGTGGTGCAGGGCCTCGATAACAGACAGGTAGGCATCGGGCAGCTGCGTATACTTGCCCACGACGGCGATCTTCACCTTGTCGGCGTGCTGGTTGGCATGGTTCTGCTTGCGCAGGAACTCGTTCCACTCGCTCATGTCGCGCTCGCGCGGATCCAGACCCAAACGCTCACAAATACGCAAGTCAAAGTCCTGCTCGGCAAGCAGCTGCGGCACGTCGTAGATGCTCGCGCAGTCCTCGTTGGTAAAGACGCAGTCAGTGTCGACGTCGCAGAAGCTTGCGATCTTGCCGCGGATGGCATCGTCGATATGGTGGTCGGAGCGCAGCACGATAATGTCGGGCTGGATACCAAAGCTGCGGAGCTCCTTGACGGAATGCTGCGTCGGCTTGGTCTTGACCTCGTGGGCGGCAGCGATATAGGGAACGAGCGACACGTGGATGTAGCAGACGTTCTCGGGACCGGCCTCCTTGCGATACTGACGGATGGCCTCGACAAACGGCTGCGACTCGATGTCGCCGATCGTGCCGCCCAGCTCGGTGATGACCACATCGGAGCCGGTCTGCTCCTCAATGCGGCGGAACTTATCCTTGATGGCGTTGGTGACGTGCGGGATCACCTGCACGGTGCCGCCCAAAAAGTCGCCGCGACGCTCGCGGGCAATCAGGCTCTTGTAGATGGCGCCGGTCGTAAAGTTGGAATCGCGGGTCAGGTTCTCGTCGATAAAGCGCTCGTAGTGGCCCAGGTCCAGGTCGGACTCATAGCCATCCTCGGTCACAAAGACCTCGCCATGCTGAAACGGGCTCATGGTACCGGGGTCGACGTTCAGATACGGGTCGGCCTTTTGCATCGTTACCTTGTAGCCGCGCGACTTGAGCAGACGGCCCAACGAGGCCGCGGTAATACCCTTACCCAAGGACGAAACCACGCCACCGGTTACGAACACATGCTTAGTCATATTGAGTTACCTGCGCTTCCCGTAGAAGTTGTCCATACACATCTTACGGGTCTTCATTGTAATACTCGAGCAGCGAGCCGTTCGCATTTTTTCTTACGCGCAATCGCATTTCTCCATCTCGAAACAAAACGCCGCCCGGCTGCCCAGGCGGCGTCGCTCCCTTTATGATTGCGCGCTGTTATCGATCCGCGGCATCGTCCTTAATCATGTCCTGAACGAGCATGCCAGCACGGATGCCCTCAAGATACCACTCGCCGCGCTCCGTGAGGCAAATGCCGTTTGCGAGCTGGCCGCCGTCATCGTTGTAACGCGAGACGACCTCGATGATGTCTTCGGTTTCCAGGCGTTCAATTGCCGCGCGGGCGCGATATGGAGACACTCTCACGCGCTCGGCAAGCGTCTTGCGCGAGAAGCCGTAAAACCCACCGTTGTCTTCGGACTGCCGTGCGATCTCCATCAGCACCAAAACCTCGACACGCTTCATATCGTTGACACTCGCACGACCCTTGCCCGCCATGGCAGCCTCCTCAAACCGAGCGCGGGCATCACCTGCACCGCGCGCGACCGGCACACCCCATGATGGCCGGCAACATCCATCATGCGGCATCCCGCAAAAGGATGAAACAGTTAGGATTATTGTATACCGCTCAAATCGCCTATAGGCAGGTAAACGGGCTATTTTTAGGTTAAACGGTGGCTTTGTTGATAAAAGGGGCGCATCGGATATATACCCGATGCGCCCCTTTCAGACCAATTTATCCAGGCTTAGCGGTGGAAGAAGCCCCGGCGCTCAAACTTGGGCTCGCAGCACACATTGATGCCCAGCTTGCGCAACACCGTCTCATCCGTCGGCGAGATGATCACGCTAAAGAAGGCATCGCAGCCGCGCAGCTGTTCCAGGCCGGAAAGAACGCGGGCAGCCGTCTCACTCGTGGCCGAGGTGATCGAAAGCGCCATAAGCGTCTCGTCGGTGTGCAGGCGCGGGTTCTTGCTACCCAGGAAATGCGTCTTGAGCTTGCTGATAGGCTCGATCGCCTCGTCGCTGATGACCTCGAGCTCAAGGTCAACGCCCGAAACGTGCTTGAGGGTGTTCATGATGAGCGAGCTCGCGGCGCCCAGGCGCGTGGAAGTCTTGCCGGTCACCACGGAGCCGTCGGGCATGACCATGGCGCCCACGGGGCCACCCGTCAGCTGCTCCCTGGTAAGAGCGGCCGAGCGTGCCGGAGAGTAATTCTTGTCGATACCGGCCTTCTTCATAATGAGCTTGAGGCGATCGACCTGCTCATCACCCACGCCGGTGCGGCGCACGGCCTCGACCGCGGCAAAGTAGCGGCGGACGATCTCCATCTTGGAGGCATCGCGACAGGCATCATCATCGGTGATGGCAAAGCCGACCATATTGACACCCATGTCGGTGGGGCTCTGGTAGGGGCTCTCGCCCAGAATCTTTTCCATCAGGGCACGGACCACCGGGAAGGCCTCGACGTCGCGGTTATAGTTGACCGTGGTCTTGTTGTAGGCCTCCAGGTGGAAGGAGTCGATGATATTGGCATCGTCGAGGTCGGCCGTGGCGGCCTCATAGGCGATGTTGACCGGATGCGTAAGCGGCAGGTTCCAGACCGGGAAGGTCTCGAACTTGGCGTAGCCGGCGGCAGTGCCGCGCTTGTGCTCGTGATAGAGCTGTGACAGGCAGGTGGCGAGCTTGCCCGAGCCGGGGCCGGGAGCGGTGACCACGACGAGCGGACGGGTGGTCTCAACGAACTCGTTCTTGCCATAGCCGTCGTCGGATACAATCAGATCGACATCGTGAGGATAGCCCTCGATGGGATAGTGCAGCTTGGCGGGAATGCCGAGCGCATTCAGGCGATTGCGGAACACGTCGGCGGCGGGCTGGCCGGCGTACTGGGTGATGACCACGGCCGCGACAGCAAAACCGTTACCGCGGAACAGGTCAACCAGGCGCAGAACGTCCTCGTCATAGGTAATGCCCAGGTCACCACGGGCCTTATTCTTCTCGATGTGGTTCGCGTTAATGGCGATGATGACCTCAACGTCGTCGGCAATGCTCTTGAGCATGCGAAACTTGCTGTCCGGCTCAAAACCCGGCAGCACGCGGCTCGCGTGATAGTCGTCAAACAGCTTGCCGCCAAACTCCAAATACAGCTTGCCGCCAAACTGCGAGATGCGCTCCTTAATATGAGCGGCCTGCAGCTCGATATACTTCGCGTTGTCGAAACCCTGGCGCATATATGGCTCCCGTCCCGTTTCCATTTAATGTCTTAGGCGATTATAACGGAGCCAGCCCCCACCAACACCCAGGCAACCAACAGGCACCAACCAAACATGCGCTCGATAAGTTGCGGTGGAATAGTTCCCGCTTAGCCCTCAGGGCACGCAAACAGGAACTATTCCACCGCAACTTCCCCTTTTTTGGTACAAGCTAACCTGACCCCTTTGCATCAATAATGGAAACATCGCAGGTGGAGCATAAGTTAGCGAGCGTCCGCCAGAGCGAGCAAGGTGACGTGAAAGAGGAGGGAATGGCGCGAAGCAACCTGATACCTTTGCACCAACGACGGCAGCGTCGCAGGTTGAGCATAAGTCAGCGAACGGGCACCAGAGCGAACAAATTGGCATGAAAAGAGGCCGGCATAGACCTTTTGGTCATGCCGGCCTCTTTGAATGACAAGTTGTCGCTCTGGTGCCCGTGCAGCGTCGACCGGTTCCGGCGTTTGGTAAAACGCCGGAACGCAAGTCGCCCCCTCCCGCGCACGGAACGGGAGGGGGCTAAAGGTAGGAGTCTACCGGTGGGTTTACCCCACCGGACAGACGATGACCAGGTGATCCCTTACAGGATCGTCAAGGTTTCCGTGGGGTACCCGTTGGGTACTTAGAGCATCACGCAGGCGATGGTCAGGATGACGGCGCAGACGACGGAGAGCGCGACGATGAGCTTAAGGGCAAACTTGAGCCAGGTCGTCCACTCGATCTTGGCCAGGGCGAGACCGCCCATGATGGCGCCGGAGGTCGGGGTGAACAGGT
The DNA here is from genome assembly GCA_934650975.1 of uncultured Collinsella sp. Classification (GTDB taxonomy): domain Bacteria; phylum Actinomycetota; class Coriobacteriia; order Coriobacteriales; family Coriobacteriaceae; genus Collinsella. Next base: position 46,914 of record CAKUFW010000007.1, read on the forward strand.
TCACGACACCGATGGCGGCGGAGAAGATCATGACCATGACCTCGGGCGAGAAGCCGAGCTTAACAGCCAGCGGTCCCATGATGGGCATGGAGACGGTAGCCATACCAGAGGTCGAGGGGATCAGGAAGGACAGACCGAAGTAAACCAGGAAGCTCATGGGAGCGAAGATCACGCCGGACAGGCCAGCCAGAGCATTGGCGGCAGCGTCGAGGACGTAGACGTCGAGGCCGGTGTTAGCCATGAGGACGGAGATACCACGGGCGAGGGCGATGACGAGAACAACGGACATCATGTCGGCAGCGCCGGTGATGAAGGTGTTAACGATCTGCTTCTCGGACAGGCCACCGATGATGCCAATCAGGATAGCCATGAGGAAGAACCAGGTGGAAGCCTCGTCGAAGTACCACTGGCCAATGGGCAGGCCGGTAATCAGGGCAGACCAGCCCTGGACGACGGTGTTACCGTCGGCATCGTAGACAGCGCCAGCGTCGAAGAAGTTGGCGATGCCCTCGTTGAGGTCAGCCAGCGGAATGAAGCCGACGATCATGACGACGAAAGTGAAGGCGAAGGCGATCAGAACACCCTTCTGACGACCGGTGAGCTTGACCTCCTTGTTAACCTCGGAAGCAGCCTTACCGTGAGCGGCCTCGGCATCCTCGAGCTCCTGCATCGAAAGGATGGTAGAACCCTTGTCAGCCTTAACCTTCTTGGCATAGCTCATCACGAAGACGATCGACATAGCGGTGGTGACAATCCACAGGACGGCACCGAGGCCGATGATGATGGACTGGTTCACGGCGATGTCAACGCCGGTCAGAGCGTCGACGGCAGCACCGACGGCGAACGGGTTGACCGTGGAGCCGAGGCAGCCGCAGCCAGCGCCGAGCAGGACGGTAGCGGCGCCGACCATGGGGTCGAAGCCGGCGGCCATCATGGTAGCGGCGAGCAGGGCGTAGAAGGGAACGGTCTCCTCGCACATACCATAGGTGGTACCACCGAGGGAGAAGATGAGCATAAGGACAGGAATGAGCATGATCTCATTGCCCTTAAGCTTCTGCACCAGAACGGCGATGCCGTTGTCCAGAGCGCCGGTCTCGGTCATCATACCGAGGAAGCCGCCCAGGATCATAACGAAGAGGCAGACGGGCAGAGCGTCAGCGAAGCCCAGAATCGGGGCGGTGCAGAAATCGCTCAAGCGGGCTGCAGTAACCTCGCCACCGGACGTGCCGGAGACGATAACGGTAATAATCGCAACAATTGCCAGCAGAGCAAGAAGAATGGTGAACGATGAAGGCATACCGCGCTTTTTCTTAGCGGTCTCAGTCATGGTTCTCATCCCCCCTTCATAAATCATTTAACTACTCTCGCGCGAAGCGGATCTTCCGTGCCGTGCCCACCGCTCAACGCGAGATATTTACCAGACAAAACCGCTCGGGGTGTGCAGCAATACACCCCGAGCGAGATGCTAGATGCTCTTACTTG
>CAKUFW010000008.1 GCA_934650975.1 uncultured Collinsella sp.
AAGCCGTTTGTCTCCACCCGCATAGCGGGTGGGTTGAAGCTGGCCGCTGCGCGCCCAGCAGACTAAAGTCTTGAACTAAAAAGCCGGAAGACAAAAGTCTTCCGGCAGCAGTTCGAAGGTCAGCTCTATTCCGTAGTGGCTATAGGCCCACAGAGTCCGCTCCGTGGGCGGCCTGCTCGGCAGTGAACCCTTCAAATTGAAGTTGCTCAATCAACCCCGCACGAGAGAAGCTCATGAACCTCATGTAGCTCTTCGCCGACATTTCCGCCTGTTCCATCCAGTCAGCCCCACAATAGCCGGCCGCAAAAGTTGCATCTTCGTTCGAATACCCCTCGAACTCAAGCTGCTCGACAAGTCTCTGGTGAGAGAAGCCTCCCATGCGCAGATAGGAAGCAGCAGTCCCAAGGGCATTCTTTTGCGAAGTAGAAACAGTGATTGAATACTCTTCGCTTTGGAGCGTTGTCCCACACGCCGTGCACCTTATCTCACGCTTGCCCGGTATAACTGATCCGGTAGATGTAATCGTAGGCTCGACCGTTACCTGCCAGTCCCCCGGGGTATGCTCAAGCTTTTCGATTTCCTCTTCCACATCTTTATTGCAGCGCTTGCAAGTCGCCTTTTTTACGCCAGGCTCAACACAAGAAGTTTCTCGGACGATCGACCAATCTCCGAGATCGTGCCCCAGCGCAGAGCCCTGCGTTTCACCACATATCGCGCAGGTCTTCGGTGAAGTACAAGTGGCGTCTTCCCACTTATGCCCCTTTGGCTTTCCTTTTGTATATCCGCATAGCCCACATGTTGCCGGTTTGGTACACGTCGCCCTAAGCATCTTGTGCCCATGCGCTTTACCTCGTGTCGCCCCGCACAGAGCACATGTAGACGGCTCAGTGCAGGTAGCGTCGCTCCATTGGTGCAGGCACAACACATGAGTTCCAAATAAAACTCCAAATAGCACAATGACGATAGCAGCGAGCAAGCCAATCTTTACCTCAATGCGAGCGCCCTTGAGCCCCTTTTTCTTGGTATCGACATCTTTATTCTCTTGCGCCGCCCCTTTGGAGGATTGTTCCTTGCCATCTTCTTGCGGTTCGATTTCCTCTGCCATGCCTATTCACCATCCTTTTCCTCTGCCTTGCTATCCCTGAGCGTTATGAAGGACTTAACCAAAAGGAAGTCGGCCAAAAGCAGAGAAACGGTACCGAAAGCCGCCCCGTCAACGGCAGACGTTAGCCAAAACACGCCGAGCAAGAAAAGCAGCGCACCGAACGTGAAACCAAGTCCCATCGCGATTTTGCGCACATTGGCACTTCTCTGGGCTTTCTTTTCTTCTTCAATCTGGCTTTGATCGAAGCTGTTCTTGATCGCCTCGTGTCTTGCCTTTGCGTCCTCAATGACGGACGCCGATTTGATTTCCTGCTCTTCGAAACGACTGCGCGCCTCGTCGATTGCGCTGGTGTCTTCTTCGAGCATCACCAGCCTCTGAGTAAGCTCAGCAAGCTCTGCATCCATCTTTTCCTTGCGACTGCTCAGCGTTTTGATTTGCTTTTTCGTTTCGGCAACTAGCTTGCGTGCGCCTAGCTCCATCTTTGGATCGAGCTCCACAACGGCGCTATCGATGCTAGAGACAATTGAAATGAACAGCTTTCGCTCGTCCTGAACCTCAGATTTCGACTTGACCCCCTTTCGTCCACCGACGACGGCGCCAAGAGGGCCAGCAACCACACCGCCGACAACAGCACCCGTAACGCTGGTGCCGCCGCCACTTACCGTTGTCTCAGAATAGACATTTCCGCTTGAATTGACCTCGATCTCCAGATTGTCAGAAAGCGGAATGGACTTTGCCTCTGCAACAATGCGATCGCCATAGAGCACGATGTTGCCAAGCGTCTGAACGTGACCGTAAAATACGTCACGAGCTTGCCCCATCTTGCTTTCACAGTCTTTTATTTGCTTTTCACGCTCTTTTGTGACGCGATTTAATTCGCTCTTTGCATCCTTAAGAAGCTTCTTCTGTTCTCGCGTAATTGCATCCAGCTCACGCTTGGAAGCACTTATTTGTTCGAGTGCCCCCCCCCGATTTATTTTTCGCCATCCTGCTCCTTTCTTCAACACAGCACGTTTAGTGTAATTGCCCTCAGAGGCAAAGCAATTACAAAACCTGCAATCGGCCAATTTAGTCGGCGAGGGGCCCTCGCTCATCAAAATGCAATACATCCCCTTCCTAATCCCTAGCGAATCGCTATACTTTATTGAATCGCATTGTCACGGCGCTAAGGGAGGGCGGCCGGTGAGCTTTATCAACACCATTCGTGAGGACATCAAGACCGTCCAGGCGCAGGACCCCGCCGCGCAAAATGCCCTGGTCATCTTCCTTTCCTACCCCGGCCTGCACGCCAAGTGGAACCACGTTCCCGAGCACTGGCTGTGGGAGCACGGTCACCGCTCACTCGCCCGCGTGCTCTCGCAAATCACGCGTCACTTTACCGGTGTTGAGATTCACCCCGCCGCGCAGATCGGCAAGCACTTCTTTATCGACCACGCCATGGGCGTCGTCATTGGCGAAACCACCATTGTGGGCGACAACTGCGTGCTCTACCAGGGCGTTACGCTCGGCGGCACCGGCAACGAGACCGGCAAGCGCCACCCCACGCTGGGCAACAACGTCACCGTGGGCACGGGCGCCAAAGTGCTTGGCAACATCCACATTGGCGACAACGTCAAGATCGGCGGCAACTCGGTCGTCGTCAAGGACGTGCCCGACAACTGCACCGTCGTGGGCGTGCCCGGGCGCATCATCAAGCGCAACGGCTGCCGCGTGTTCGAGGAGAGCTTCGACGCCAAGCAGCATCGCGAGTACATGCCCGACGATGCCGCCGAGCAGAGCGCCCTCAACCGCCAGGGCATCACCGAAAACGCCCGTCGCGTCAAGGAACTCGAGCGAGAGGTGGCCGAGCTCAAAGCCCTCGTCGCCAAGCTCGTGGACGAGCGCTAGGGCCGCAGGCAACCGCACAACATAAACGCCAACGCAAAAGGCGCGCCAGGGAATCCGCCCCCGGCGCGCCTTCTTTTCGATGTGACATGCGGGACTGCCCCTTTGTCACCTTATGCGAACTGGCTTAGGTAGAGGTCGGCATAAGCGCCCTCGGCAGCCAGCAGCTCCTTGTGCGTGCCTTGCTCGATGATGTTGCCGTGATCCATGACCAGGATCAGGTCGGCATCAACGATCGTCGACAGGCGATGCGCAATCACAAAGCTCGTACGCCCGCGCATGAGCGCGTCCATAGCACGGCCGATGGCGAGCTCGGTGCGCGTGTCCACGCTCGACGTCGCCTCGTCCAGGATGAGGATTGCCGGGTTGTTGAGCAGCACGCGCGCGATGGTCAGCAGCTGACGCTGGCCCTGGCTGATGCTTTCGGCATCGTTGGCCACACGCGTGTCGTAGCCCCGCGGCATGGTGCGCACAAAGAAGTCGACCTGCGCGGCGCGTGCGGCCGCCACGATCTCATCGCGCGTTGCCTCGGGGCAGCCATAGGCGATGTTCTCGGCAATGGTGCCATCGAACAGCCAGGCGTCCTGCAGCACCATGCCAAACTGCTGGCGCAGCTCGCCGCGATCCATGCGGCTCGTGTCCACGCCGTCGAGGGTAATGCGTCCGCCGTCGATCTCGTAGAAGCGCATGAGCAGGTTGATGAGCGTGGTCTTGCCCGCGCCCGTGGTTCCCACCACCGCGATCTTTTGGCCCGGCTCGGCGGTAAACGACACGTCGCGCATGAGCGGCTTGTCGGGCGTATAGCCAAAGCGCACGTGCTCAAAGGCGACACGACCCTCAACCTTGCCCGGCAATTTGGCGGCATCGGCCGGCAGCGGGTCGGCGTCCATCTCGGGCTCGTCGAGCAGATCGAACACGCGCTCGGCGCTCGCCAGCGCGCTCTGCAGCGAGTTGAAGGTAAACGACAGCTGCGTCATGGGCTCGGACGCTTCGTAGATAAACTGGAAGAACGCCTGGAACACGCCGACAGTCATGTGACCGGCGACCAACATGCTGCAGCCCACAAGTGCAATCACGATCTGCGCCAAACGGCCGATAAAGCGCACCGCGGGGCCGACGGCATTGATCATAAAGTCGGCCTTGGTGCTCACGCGCGCCAGCTCCTTTGAGGCCTCGTGTACCTCAGCGGAGCTCTGGCGCTCGCGGTTAAACGCACGGATCACCAGACGGCCCGAGTAGCCCTCCTCGACCGCGCTCGTTATCTTGGACACCCACTCCTGGCGCTCGCCCGTCACATCGTGCGTGCGGCGCGACACGACCTTCGTCACCAGCAGCGACAGCGCCGTAAAGAGCAGAAAGACGAGCGTGAGCTGCACGCTAAACACGAACATCACGCTCACAGCGCCCACAACCGTGCCGATCGACACCAGCAGCTGCAGCAATCCGCGCTGCATGCTTTCGGACATCTTGTCCAGGTCGTTGGTCGCGCGGCTGACCACCTCGCCGGGGCGATGCGCGTCAAAGTAGGCGAGCGGCAGACGGTTGAGCTTTTGTGCGATGCGGTTGCGTAGGCGCAGGTTGAGGCGCTCGGCAACGCTCGACATCAAAAAACTCTGAAGCGCGTAGAACGAGGCGGCGGCGGTCCAAATCATAAAGTAGATGAAGATGGTCCTGCCGCAGTTTTCCCAGGTAATGCTGAAGGTGGTGTTGTTGGCAAACGCCAGCTTCATGTGTCCCCACAGCTCGTCGATCACGCGGGCGCTGTATGCCGGCGCGGCGGTGTTAAAGATGACGTAGAACACGATGCTCGCAAACACGATATAGAAGCGCCAGTGATCGCCCGCGGCCTCGCTCCACAGGCGACGCACCGTCGCCCAAGTGTCGCGGGGCGTCTCGTCCTCGTCCTCTTCATCTACGTCGCGCATGCGCTCCGCCTCGGCGCGGGCACGCTCGTCCTCGGCACGCTCGTTTTCCTCGTAGAGCGCCTGGCGGCGAGCCTCACGCTCAGCCGCAGCCTTGGCCGCGGCGTCCAGGTCGGGCGCGACGGGCGTCTCCTCGGCTGTCGCTGCAACCGCGGCGTCATCAACGACGCCTTGCTTCTTGAGCTCCTCGGTCATGCTACTCACCTCCCTTCATTTGCGATTCCGCGATGGCGCGGTACACCTCGCAGGTTTCCATAAGCTCGTCGTGCGTGCCCAGGCCCACGACCTCGCCGTCTTTGAGCACCACGATCTGATCGGCATGCAAAATCGTCGAGATACGCTGCGCGATGATGAGCACCGCAGCATCGCGCGTCTCGTCCTGCAGCGCGTGGCGCAGGGCCGCATCGGTCTTAAAGTCCAGGGCCGAAAAACTGTCGTCGAAGATATACAGGTCGGCGCGCTTCATGAGCGCGCGAGCAATCGCCAGGCGCTGGCGCTGACCGCCCGAGAAGTTCGTACCGCCCTGTGCCACCGGCGTGTCGAGCCCCTGGGGCTGGTCGAGCACAAACGTGCTCTGGGCAACCTCCAGCGCATGGAGCATGTCGGCCTCGGTCGCGCCCTCGTTGCCAAAGCGCAGGTTGCTCGCCACGGTACCCGAGAACAGCCATGCCTTCTGCGGCACGTAGGCGATACGCCCGCGAATGTCGTCTTGCGAAAGATCGCGCAGGTCGACACCGTTCAGGCGAATGGAACCCCTGGTGGCATCGTGGAAGCGCAGCAGCAGCTTTGCCACCGTCGATTTACCCGAGCCGGTCGAGCCCACGATTGCGGTCGTCTGGCCGCGACGGCAGGCAAAGCTCAGGTCGCATAGCGTGTCCTCGTCGGCGTCGTCAAAACGAAACGACATGTGGTCGAACACAGCCACCGCGTCGGGCCCATCTGCGGACTCAGGCGCCCCGTCGCCCAGCGTACGCCCGCCGTCCACAATGCTCGGCTCAATCTCGAGCACCTGCTGCGCGCGGTTGAGGCACGCCGCAGCGCGCGGAAGCGTCAGCACCACCATCTGCGCCATCATCACAAAGAACAGGATCAGAAGCGCATACTCCAGCACGGCCGAGATGCTGCCGATTTGCATGGCATGGACGCCCACGCGGTTGCCGCCCACCCACAACACCGCCACCTCGGCGATGTTCATCAAAAAGAAGCTGGAGCTGTCGAGGCCCACAAACAGGTGGTTGACCTTGATGGCATTGGCCGCGTAATCGCTAAACACCTCGTCCAGGCGCTGCTCCTCGTGGCGCTCCTTGTTAAATGCGCGAATGACGCGCACGCCCACGATGTTCTCGCGCAGCACCACGTTCATGCGGTCGATAAAGCTCTGCAGGCGCATAAAGATCGGCGCAGCGTTGGCCACGGTAAAGACCGCCGCCACCAGCACGATCGCAACGACCACGCCCAGCAGCGTGCCCATGGCGGGATCGATAAACCAGGCAAAGATGATACCCGCCACAGCCAAAAACGGCACGGGCAGCACCAGCTGAATCGTCTGCAGAATCGCCTGCTGAATCACGTTGATGTCGTTGAGTGAGCGTGTGATCATCGATCCCGTGCCAAAACGCTCAAAGTCGCTGGCGGACAGCTCGAGCGACTTGTCGTAGACGGCATTGCGAATGTCGCAGGCGACATTGGCCGCCAGACGGGCCGAAAGATAGCAGCCCAGCACCGCGCCGCCGCTGGCCATGCCGGTCGCGATGAGCATATACAGGCCGTTGCGCAAGATGTAATCGACGTCGCCCGTCGTGATGCCCGTGTTGACCATGTTCGCCAACATCGTGGGCACCAGCAGCGTGCCGACGTTGTCTATCAACAGCACCAGTAGCGTCACCGCAATCAGCCCGCGATACGACCTCATAAACCTCATTAAGAGTCGCATGTCTCCCCTTCGCCCTTATCGTCAGCCTCGTTCTCGGCGGCCACTTGCCGTTTAAATGCCTCACACTCTTCGTTAAGAACATGGGAGAACTTACCGACCAAGCGCATGATCTCGCGCTGTTCCCACGGCTCGAGCGCCTCGAATGCCTGTTGCTCGGCTTTTTGTGCCGGTAACGCGTAGCGCTTGGCAAACTGCACGCCTTCTTCGGTCAGTCGCACAACCTTGTTCTTACGACTGCCTTCGGCGAACTCCAGCGTCGCAAGCCCACGCGCCGTCAGGGTCTTAATTGCCGAGTTGATGGTCTGCTTGCTGTAGAACCATTCGCTCGTCAATCGACTCACGGCGACGCTTCCGCCCGCCGCACTGGTGTCGACGAGCATCCAGTAAGCGCAGTCCGAAAGACCGCAGGTGCGCGCGAACTCCGAATAGATGCGGTCAAGCCCGTTGAGCATCCGGTCGAAATCGACCGGGCTAACTGCATTGTTCATCTCTCCCACCATTCGATAGTCCGAGTTTTGACTAATTGAGGTTTCAGATTAGTCCGAGTTTTGACTATCGTCAAGGGCGGCCGTGCAAGACGTTTAACCTATACAACATATCGACAAAAAAGACCGCCGGCGCGGGGGCGGCGCCGGCGGTCACGCGAGAAAATCGATTGTTGGCTGCTAGGCAGCGACGGCCTCGTAGACCGTAGCGCCCGAGAAGCTGTCATGCAGGCTCTTGCCGCAGATCCAAGGCAGCTCGACAACCTCGCAGACCGTGTTGACCAGCTCGGAGCAGTCAGTAAAGTGGCCCTTATCGTTGAGGGCCTCACAATCCTGAACACGCCAATAGCCATCGGTGTGCGTGATGTAGTACTCGTGATCGTTGATCGACACGAAAGCGCGCGTCTTGGAACGCAGCAGCTTCAGAAATCCTTCGAAGTCGGTCTCGACGACATCTCCAGCCTGGAACATGATGTTACCTCCTGGCCCGGCGCCACCATGGCGCGTTGATAAACGTTGGTACTCCTTTAGTAAAACCTTTATCAGAGCTTATGCGCGCATCATTTAGGCAAGTGGTAAAAAACCGCAAGGTAGACGGGATAAAACGTTTAATCATCCCACCGGTTTGTCACATTCTGGCTGAAGTTTTATGCAAACCAACTATTCCTATTGGTAACTATCGCTTTTTGAATATCACGCGCGATTACAGTTTTGGCTCGACGGGTAAGAACGGGGCATCTAAATCCAACGTCAGGAGGACACATGGAGACCATCGAAGCGCTCATCCATCGCCGCAGCTGCCGCAAATACAGCGATCGCCCCGTCGAGGCCGAAAAGCTTGCACGCATTATCGAGGCCGGACAGTACGCGCCCAGCGGCATGGGGCGCCAGCCGGTGACCTTTGTCGCCGTTACCGATCCGGCGACCGTCGAGCGCCTCTCGCAGCTCAACGCTCAGGTCATGGGCAGCGACGGCGATCCCTTCTACGGCGCCAAGACCGTTGTCGTAGTGCTGGTCGACCGCAGCGTGCCCACACATGTGGAAGATGGCTCGCTCGCCATGGGCAACCTGCTTAACGCCGCCTATGCATTGGGTGTCGATTCGTGCTGGATCCACCGCGCGCACGAGGTCTTTGACTTGCCCGAGGGCTTGGAGCTGCTGGCCAGCTGGGGCCTGCCCGCCGACGGCAGCCTGCGCGGCGTGGGCAACTGCATTCTGGGCTATGCCGAGGACACGCTCCCCGAAGCAAAGCCGCGCCGAAACAATGTGGTGTATGTGAAGTAATTAGTTCCGCCGTTCTACCGAACGGCGGACCCGCTGACGCTGCGCAGACCGCATTCACGCCAATCTGACGTTCAATTTCGAGGGCGCGACCAAAAGGTCAGCGCCCTCTCATTTCACGTCACCTTGGCGCAAATGCGGCCCGCTCGCTGTTGGTGACTGACATCGAGTGAGCCACTGTTGGCATCCGGCACCTGGGCAGCTAATTTGGGACGGGATCCGGCTCCTGATTAGATCACGTCATCAGCCTAGACAAATCGTTCTGTCGCAAATATTCAAGGCAGCGGGACGATGGGTGACGATGGCCACCGTGCGACCGAGCTCGCGCAGGCGATTAAGCATCTCGCGCTCGATTGCCTCATCAAGCGCCGAGGTACATTCATCGAGCAGTAGTACCGGGGCACCTGAATAAACGGCGCGGGCAACAGCCAGACGTTGCATCTGGCCCTCGGAGAGCCCACTGCCATGCTCACCAAGTTGCGACTCGATACCCGCGGGCAAAGCGTCGACAAATTCGGATGCGCATGCCGCATAAAGAGCATTGGCTAACGCGACACGATCAACCGTCGCCTCCCCTGCTAGCGTAATTGCCTCGCAGATGCTTCCGCTCATAAGCATATTGCCCTGAGGCACATAAGCGAAAGTCCCCGGCGCAAGCTCCGAGGCAGAAATCGCCTCCACAGAGCTATCGCGATTCACAAATTCAATCTCGACTGTTCCAGCAGAAGGGTCTTCCATCCCCAGAGCAAGCATAAGCATCGTTGACTTACCGATGCCCGACGGCCCAGTAATGGCAATGAACTCCCCGTTGTGGATCTCCGCATTAAACCCCTTGAGCACCTGCAGACCGTCCGTATAGCCAAACCGTACTCCACGGAAGCACAACGCGCCGAAAGAAGACCCATCGGGCGGCAGTGTTTCTATGCGAACGCTCGGCTCCGAAGCACGCAGGCGCTCACAGCTGGCAGACATGGCCGCGGTCTGCGGGAACAGCCCCGAAAGGCTCGCAAACGGCGCACGCACTTGCCCAACAAGCTGCACGAGCGCCATCAGGGTGCCGTAGCTTACGCGCCCCGTGAGGATACCCCAGCACCCATATCCAAATCCCGCCAGATAACTTAACTGCATGGCAAGGTTGAAGATCGCGCCGGACACCGCCTTGCCCCCGGCACGTCGCTCACGCGCTGCAAGCTGCGCGTTCATGAGAGCTCCGAGGCCCTCCAGCACGCGCGTGGCCGCTCCAAAAGAGCGTATCACCACCAAGCTTTCGAGCGTTTCCTGCAACCGAGCGCGCATTGAGCCCTCAGCGGCTTGAGCTTCTGCATGCAAGCTCTTGAGCCAACGACGCATGACAAGCGAACACAGCACGCCCAGCGTGCCCGCGACCACAAAGAGCGCAGCCAAAGCCGGTGCGACCGCAAACATGAGCACAAGAGCTGCGGCCCCTCTGACCAACATGGATGCCGCATCGGGAATGACCGACACAACGGCACCCGCTACACAGGCAATATCGGAAGTCATTACGCTCGCGACCTCACCCGATGCGCGCCCGCCCGGAAGGCGCCCGACGCGAACGACCGCACCAACGGCACGCGTCCGAAGCGCATTCTCCAAACGGGCCTGAGCGGACTCAGAGAGCCACCTAGATACCATCGACAGAAGCACCTGCACCAGGAGAGCCGCCGAAAACAAGGCAAGTGCTGGCAAAAACGCGTCTACGTCATGAGACACCGCAGCATCAACAGACCGCTGCATAAGCAGTGCGTAGCACACGGCTATGAACGCCGAAGCACATCTCGTGACGCACAGCGCCCAAACACGCCGCAAGTCAGGACCGCAAGTGTCAAAGACCCAACGAAATTCTCTCACTTGAGTCCGACCCTCCTTGCAACCCGGCCGAGCACCGAGCGGCACTTCTTAAGGGCTCGCCTCAAGGGCCAAAGGCTAAACCATATTCGCGCATACAGCAGCCAGCCACAACTGCGCGGGTCGAAATGCTTCTCCCCACGCCAGAACTCATCCAGACGCCCCAACACTGCATCTTCCGGGACGTCCTCGACGAAGTAGCAGTTATCCCCAAGAATACGATAGCCGCCATCGACGACCTTAATCACTCGGTGAAGAATATAGTCACTGCCCCGACGATAGAGTGCGACGTCAAACGGTTGCAGCCTGCCCTCACATCGACGAACGACAATCGTGTCGCGCCGATTTCGCAGCATGGGCCACATGCTTTCGCCCACCGTCGTGCTCACCCACACGCCTTCATGGGCGAGTACATCTTCAATCCTTTCCGCTTGCGCCATCGATTACTCCTCGTCCACCCGTGCGACAGCCTCGAGTTCCACGCGCAAACGATCCGTCCGCGTAAACGGCTTAACGACAAGACGGTATATATAGACACACGGCAAGAGCCATGGCGCCCGTTTGAGCACGGGGTACCCCTGACGGAGCTTCTTCAGCGGAGGGAATGCGCGATGCCACAGATAGCGTGCGCGTGAGCCTCTCTTTCCGTTCTCTGCCGCGTCCGCAGCAATCTCATTTTTCACATGGTTGCCCAAGGTTCCATAGGTGCCACTGCCAAGCATATAAGCGAGCATCTGCTCATCCTCACTTGCGAGGGAGCCATCATCACCCGCCAGCATGCCGCCGCACGCGTCCTCATCGATTACACGATGCACAACTCGTCGGAGACTGGCCTCAAAATCTACCATCCCCAACTTTCTGAGCTCTCTTCTCAAGTACTCACGGTCAAGAGAGGCGCCCCATGCGCTCAACAGAACCCATTCGTCAGCAAGTCCGCGCACCCCATGGCCCGATGCAGAGAAATGCTTGAACATATGAGCGATATGAAAGATGTACGCATCTTCACGCGATAGTTCGTAGGCTAACCCGGAATCGCCCTCTACACGCTGGGCCCTTTCCCACGGATTGGAATAATACTCCCACCATGAAACCTCGGGATTAGCCAGCGTTCGATGTGGCTCAAAGTTATAAATGGGCGTCTTCTCATAGGAATCATGATTTCCCACTCCAAAGTGCGCCGTCCTGTACCCCAGGGTCTCCATAATGCGCCGCAGTTCACGGGCGTCAGATTCACTTGCGGCGGAAACGTGTCCATCGCCGTGCACACGACCAAATAAAAAGTCGTTATCGCACATCCATCGCATCTCGGGACGCGGATAAGCGCGAGCCGTCACAATGCCCTTCAGCGGTAGATGTGCGAGCCCCGTTTTATCCATCTCTAAGAATATCGTCTCGCGTGCCATGTCAAACATGGCGTGGCGCATGAGGTTGGAATCGGCCTCGGTTTTCCAGCGTGCCCGCTCCATCTCACCAGCGCCTGATGCTTTTGCAACCGCAAAAGCACAGGTCGTCGCCACCGAGTTTCGCATTGCGAGGTTAAACACCGCATCCCAGGATACATCGGCAGGGAGCGGCGCTGGCACCGCTCCGCGCAACGCGCACGAAAGCAGATGCAACAGATAGAGTGATTTGTTATTGAGCGATGACGCCACGCGAGATCAGCCTTCCACAAGTCCGGCATCGCGCATACGCGCAATGAAAGACTCGACGTCCTTGAGCGCTTGGCCAACTTCGACATCGTAACTAGCAACCAGCTGTTCGGCGATCTCGGCTTCGTCTAGTCCCTTCTCGATACCATTCCAGATAACAGCACCCGTATCATTGAGTTTGACCATACCGTGGAAAGATTTACTGGCCTCGCCCGTAGCAATGGCTACGGCCTGGCCCGCTACATCGCGCATAACAAACCCTTGCTTTATTTTCATTTTCGTTCTCCCTTGTGAAGGCCTTCGTACATGCCTCCGGTCAAGCCCTCAAAGCTCACGCGCACGGCGTCCTCAGACATGTCGCATGCAAGTTCGTAGACCGGCACGCGCCCCAAAACGCTATCCAGTAACTCGAGCGTTAGAGTTGATGACAATACGTCCGAGGGGAAGTACACCTGCCTCAGAAGTTTGTCGAGATTCGGTGCCGCATCCACACATCGCACAGTCGACATACCTGGATCACTTCTGGATAAGAGCACAATACCCGCAAGGGGCACCGAAGAGTTCTGCTGCCAGCCCTCCTTGCCACACCACGGAGTTCCATAGGCAACTGGAGGCACGGCGGTCTCATCCGGAACGTAAATGAAGGGCTTGTCTCCATTCACAACATGCACGCCCTTGCCAAGGTACTGGCGCCACAAACGAACGTGCGTCGATTTGCCCGTTCCACTTGGCGCTGTAAACAGATAGCCCAGACCGTTAAACTCAACAACCGCTCCGTGCATCAACAATCGCCTACGGGCGGGCAATACGTCCGCAATCGCGCGCTGAACGACGAGCGTCTCTAGATATGCATCAGTCCAGCTCACGCCTTCGACAGCCACATTACGCTCGGCGTCTATGTCCGACTGTTTAACGAGAATCTCGATATCAGCATCCTCGACGTCATCCACAACGTAGCCCGAGCAAAAGCGGATCAGCTCCCTATGAATAGGTCGGATACGGACCACAAGATCAGCCACACGTATGCAGAAAAACTCGATGCTTGGTGACAATTTTTCGCTAAGCACGACAGCCCTTCCCCCACACCTGCAATCACTTAGAAACAGCGAAGGCCACGGAGTCGGCCTTGCAGCATGGGCTTAAGGCTCGGCTGGCTAATAATAGCCAGTCCAATTTCCCTCTTCCGAGGGCTTTGACTCCGAGCCGCCCGTATTATCGTTGGTTCCCTGGTTATCCTTGGAATTATTGTCCGCAGGATCATTTGATAGATTACCGGCATCGACGACATTGTCGGCAGAGCCATCATCCTTGCCGCCGCCAGTTATCGGCATAACTTCCGTAGACTCAGCGGGGCCAGACTCTTCCTTCAGCTCATTCACAGAAGGCGTGGCAGGCTTTGATTTTTCCGTTTTGCTAGATGGTGCCGCGTCTTTGTCTACCACGACAGCCGAATCCGAGGAATTCGAAGACTTCGCATCGTCCCGTGCGTTTGAAAAAACAAGGATAGCGAAAAACGCGACCACCATCACGATAAGCAAGGCACTTACGACACACGCCACCTTGCGTTTTTTTGAATCCATTTAAGCAACCCCTTCATCAGTTCAGGGTCATCAAACCAAGGCGGGCGCCAAAGCGCCCGCCCCTCATGTGATGCTAAACCGTCGGCTGGTCTGGGTTTTCCAGATCGTAATACCCGGTCCAGTGCTCGCCGTTGCTCGACCAGACGTCCTGAACATAGACCTCATGTTCATCGCAAAAGCGAATTATCTCTAGGATCGGTGGTATGTATGGCGACGGCACCTGAGCGACACGGTCTTTATTGCAGACCATTCTCGCCATCCATACCCGGATGCGGAAAATCGGTATCGCCAGATGTGCGGATCACATCTTCGCCATCAAGCTGAACTACCTCGATTTCAGGCTGTGAATACTCATTGTTCGTCATTCCTGTTTCCTTTCTATGACTGTCCCAAGATGCCCTTGGCATAATTAATCTCCGCATCGGTCGCCGTTTTTGAATTCACAATTGCATTGGCCACGCTATTAACTGACCTTTGATTAAAGGCAGATTCCGTGCAGGTTACGACATCGCCATTTTTGGTCTTAAAAACGACCGTCATCCTAACAGCGTCCATCTCAGAGTAATAAGACCTACCGATATTCGTAATAACAAGATTTGCAGTAAATCCATTACCATTTGCATCCTGCACCTTGTTAACGCCGTTAATGGTGTAGGTCTTAGTGGAATCCGCTCCAAAACGAGCGTCCCAGCTCCACGACTGAAGCGTGGCGCCCTCAGGCAGGTCAACATGATAGCCAAAGCGCAGGCACGTCTTATCGTAGCTGTCGCCGTAATCCATGCGCAGAGAACCGCCCAAGAACTTCATGGTTGCAACTTCACTGCTTACGCCATAAGTCACATTGCCCGATGCGTCAGTGGTTTTCGAAGGGGCGAAGTTTTCCGCGCAGTAGTCAGCAGGGACCTCAGTGGTGAACGTACCGCCGGAAACCGCGATAGAGGAATTCACCTTGGCCGCAGCGCTGGTTACCGTCCACTTAGTAACATCAAGAGAGCCGCCCTCGATCTTCAGAGTCGAAGGATTGGAGCTCGTGACATCCATGTAGATTCTGCCGGTGAAGTGAGCGTCGCCGCCGATGACGGTTTCGCCAACCGTGCCCGCTTCGGTCCAGGAGTCGGTCCAAATGATGCCTGTCAGGTTGCCGCCCAGAATCTGAGCCTTGTTCCAGTTCTGAACAACGGACTGCTTGCTGGTCAGCGTGCCGCCGTTGATGGTGAGCTCGCCATTGCCGTCGTTCTTAACAGCAATGAAGTTCTGCTGCTCGAACGTGCCGCCGTTGATGGTGAGCGACGATACGTTATCCACGCCGCCATTGCGAACCAGAGAAGAGCCCTTAGCGCCAGAATTGTTCACGACATTCGCCTGATCAATGACCATCGTGCCATTGTTGTCGATGACGTAATAGCTGGTCTCGCCTTCGACGCCCTGATCGTCGCGCTTGATGGTGCCGGTCTTTTCAGCACTCGTGTCAGTAATTGTCACGTTGCCCTTGTTCAGGATGGCCGCTTTCGCGGTGCCCGTGCCACCATTAAGGGTGTGGCCGTTCAGGTCAAGCGTAATCTGCTTGGAGGCATTGATGGTGATGTTTTCTGTAGTGTCATTCAGCAGCTGGACGGTCTTACCGGCTTTCTTCACCGCGGTGATGGCAGCCTGCAGGCTGGTGTACCTCGTGCTGTCAACCTGAGCGATTGCCGTCGCAATACCATACGTACCATCGGAATTCTTAGAGGAGCAGGTAAGTCCGTCGGCGAAGTAACTGGAGGGAACCGACTTGTTGAAGGTGCCACCCGATACTTCGAAGTTATCGCTGGTGGCTTTGCCGACTCCGCGGAATATATTAGAACCATCCGAGTATTTGTTGGTAAATGTGCCGCCCGTAATCTTCGTGAAGGACGGGTGACCTTCCACCATGCCAGTCGCAATGACCTGAGGGTGATTCCATCTACCAGTGCTGGTAATGCTGCAGACAAACTCGCCGCCAGTGATCGTCGTGTTGCCGTAGGCGAAAACAACACCCGTATAACCCGACGTTGCATAGCTCAGCTCGAACTTGCCACCGTTGATGGCGAGCGTCGAGTCTTCCTCGCTCTTCACAACGTTCAGACCGCCCGAATACGAACCGCTCTCGATGGTCAGCGTGCCATCGTTTCTAATCATAGAGGAATCCGTGTTGCCCGCCGTAGCCGTGACATCTTCGAGCGTGGCTGCGCCGTAGTTATCGATGGTGTAGTAGCTCGTACCACCAACAATGTTGGCGTTCTTCACGGTAGCCGTAGCGCCCTTCGCGATCGTCAGCGTTGCCTTGCCAGCGTTCGTGTTCGTCAGCGTCTTGCCGCCAAGGTCAAGCGTGACGTTCTTGCCGGCAGCGATGGTTGCATCTTCGGTCGCATCCGCCAGCAGCGTGACGGTCTGGCCGTCCTGAGCTGCATCGATAGCAGCCTGCAGGGTGCCGAAACTCTTGCCCGCAACATACGCCACGCCAGAGGCTACGCTATACGTGCCATCGGCGTTCGCGACGGGAGTGGAGCCCTCAACGCATAGATCACTGGGAACAGCGGACGAGAACGTACCGCCGGAAACGGTGACCTTCTTAGCAGAGTTGTCGAAAGTCGACTCCACCTTCGTTGAGGAATCCCAGGCGTAGGCCTTGATTGCCGCATTGGTGCCCTTCGCCGTGAAGGTGCCGCCGGTGATGGCTACCTTGTCAAGGCCCTTGTAGCCGGAGCGGTTGACGATGGAAATCGCCGCGCCGTCCTGGATGGCTCCGTCGTCCTCGGCCTTGTCGACCGGATCGCCCGACACGGTAATCTTGCTACCAGCGTTGACGTTCAGGTTGCCCGAGCACACCTGCACGCCCATCGTCTTCGCGTTGATCGTGGAGTTGTCGATGGTCAGCGTTCCGCTGCTGGGGAAGTAGATACCGAAGCCGTTGGGAACGTTGAGCGTGCTGTTCTTCAGGACAACAGTGTCGTTCGTATTGTTGCCGTTCGTCTCGATGCCGCTCGTGGCGGTCGTAGAGGCCTCAACACCATCGAATGTAAGAGTGGAGTTGTCGTACTTGATGGTGCCGCCCATGGCAGACGGAATCAGACCAACGAGCTGCGAGCTTGCGACCTTGCCGTTCTTCACCGTGAGCGATGCGTTGGGGTTATTAATCTCAAATGCCGCGGAGTTTGCATCGGTTCCGGTGCAGGTCCAGGTGTGGCCGTTCAGGTCAACCACGCGAGCAACGGTTCCGGAGTTGAAGGGGCTGCCCGTGGTGTAGTCGCGCAGCAAAGTGATGGCTTTACCACTTGTGGTTTGAGCCTTGAACGCCTCATCCATGGTGTAGTAGCTGGTTTCGCCAACCTGAGCAAGGTAAGCCTTCGCTACGCCGTACGTACCGTCTTCGTTTTGGGTAACAGTGGAGCTTTCAATCAGATAGCTGGAAGGATCAGTGCTGAACGTACCGCCCGTGACCTCGATTGTTGCCTTTGTGGGGTCGATGGTTTCGGTCGAATTGTATTTCTTTGCGCTCAGCGAGCCATTGACGGTGCCGCCCGTGATGGACACCTTCGCCTTCTTGCCTTCGGCGCCGTCGTAAGTCACCGACTCAACATTACCGTTGACGGTGCCGCCGCTGATCGTCAGATCGCTGTTGTGACCGCCGCTGTACGTCCAGGCCGCCACTGCGCCGTTGACCGTACCGCCCTTGATGGTAGCTCTGTGCCAGTCCTCAATGGCGTAGCTGTCGGCGGAATTCAGCGTACCACCGTTCAGGAACAGGTCGCCGCGATCGACCTTGATCACGATGAAGTTATCTTGGGTAAACGTGCCGCCCTTGATATTCAGACCGGGGTACTTAGCGACGCTGTCATCGCCCACGCGCACCAGGTACGCGCCCTTCCCGCTTGCATTGCCGCTGTTGTTGGTCACGTTGCCGCTCTCAAAGGTGAGCCAGCCGGCGCCCTGAATGTCAATGACATAGTGGGAGCTGACGCCGGAGTTCTCTGCGGTATCCTCACGCTTGATAGTACCGGCCTGGGCTTCGCTGCTATCCTTAACGGTGACGCGAGCCGTAACCGTCAGCGCCGGTTTGCGCTCGCCCGTGCTGCCGTTGAGGGTGTGGCCGTTCAGGTCGAGTGTGACATAGGGCGTGGAGATTGTGACGTTCTCCGTCGTGTCGGCCAGTAGCTTCACCGTTGCTTTGCGCGCTGCAGCGTTAATCGCCGCCTGCAACGTGGGGTATTCAACCCCATTGACCTCTGCGACGCCTGCAGCTGCAGGCTCCTGGGACCCAGTCCCCTGCTGCGAATCGTCGCCAGTCTGAGTAGTCGACCCCTGTTCGGTAGTCGTCTGCTCGTTGGCAGCGCCCTCGCTGGCGCCGCTATCAGCCGAATCAGCATCGGCTACCTTTTCGGAGTCACCCCCCCCCGAGCCACTTTCATTGACCTGGGATTGCTCGGTCGTCGAAGCATCAGCAACACCCACGGCATCGGCCAAGGCCGCCGTCGGCATCATCGATACAACCATTGAGGTCGAAACCAGCACCGTAAGTGCTTTGCGACCCAATGCAGATCTACGCATCCCTATCACCTTCCTTTCCGTCGCATTTGACGTCCAACATCTAGCTCTGGATGCCGGAGCAGCGCCAACATCCCAAGCCGTCATGCAGGCGAACCCCTGCTGCCTGCACGACGGCTTGGGAGACACCTAAAGATGGTGTTAATTTTAGTCTTTGCGTCACGAGGCGGTCAATTGATTACTCCGCAAACGGCATTTCTGTTACCGAATCTTTGCGACGGTGCCTGGCTACATAAATCTTCGTTCTACGCATAAAAAGGTTGCGGTGAAATAGTCCCCGTTCGGCCTTCAACCAGCACGAACAAAAGCTATTCCACCGCAACATTATCTAAGCGATCTTATCCTGTAATTAATCGACGGGATGATAGAAGGTATCGACGACTGTTTGCTTTACGTTGTCCTGGTCTAGGTAGAACTCGGCAAAGGTATCGCCCTGTTGCATGGTGCCCTGCAGCGTCACGACATCGAACGAAGTCAGGCCGTGCTCGAGCATCGTGGTCGCGAGGTAGCTGAACTCGTCCAGCCCCAAGTTCGTCCAGGTGTAATCGCCCATGGTCTGATACAAGTTAATGAGTATGGCAGGGTCGCTCTTGGCGCTGCTGAGCACCTTCGATGCAAACGCCTGCACGTAGCTCACTTGGCGCGCTGTACGATCCAGCGAAGACGTCAGATTCGTCGTATCGCGCCACTGCACATACTTTTCAGCCGTCTTGCCAAACAACGTGGTCTCCTGGCCCTCGACAACCGAAGTGCCCGGCACGCTCTGCGTAGGCACGAGCGTCACGCCGCCAATGGAGTCGTTAATGGGAGCCACGCCCTCGATATTGAGCGTGTAGTAATAGTCGACCGGAATATTGTCGAGTACGCGCGAAGCGGCAGCCGCCGTGAGCGCCGAGGAGCTATCTCCATCGGTGCCGTAAGCAAACTGCAGGCAGAGTTGCTCGGTCACCTGGCCCGAAAACGAACCACCCGCATACGTATCGACGGCGACCATGCTGTCGCGCGGAATAACGATGCCGCGCGCCTCACCGGTATCGGTATTAAGTGCTACTACCATAACGGTATCCGACTGACCTTCTTTGGTGCCATCGTCGGTCGCACGATTATCGAAACCGATGAATGCGACTGTTGCCATATGCTTGTTGAGCGCATACTTCTTGCCGTTATAGGTAATGGTGTCGCCCTTGGCCTTAATGACCTTCTCAGCCTTTTCCTCGATCTTCTTTTTGCCCTGATTCACGCTGTGGTTTACGAAACCCCAGCCGGCAGCGGCAATCGCAGCGATTACCAGCAGCGCGATCACGAGCGTGCGAATGCGACGGCGGCGCTTGATGCGCCTGATTGATTCCTTGGAGCGACGGCGACGCTGCGGTCCCGTCTCATCGAGCGTGGGCCATTCCGCCTCGTCGGCAGGCTCAGCCGCAGCATCGGCATCCTTCGCCGGAGCCTCGGACGGGGCTTCGGTGTCGTCATGGGCCTTTTCATCAGATTTGGTTGCCGGAGCCGCTTCGGTTTCCCATTGAGGCTCGACAGGCTCCGCCACATCCTGAACCTGCTGCTCGGGATTGTTTACTTGATTTTCGTCGGGATCCACCGCATCGATAAAGTGCTTGCCACGGGGGTTCATGACTATTTTGTCTCCTGGTCGCTTGTTAACACACCGCTAACAATATAGCGCGAGTTGCCCTGCGAGCTATCGAGCATGCAGGTGCTCAACTGCACAATCTTACTATCTGCATCAAGTGTCACGCCGTCACGTACATTTTTGAGCAGCGCATCGGGATTGCAGACCGAATTAAAGTAGTTCTGGCGCGCCGTGGCGTCAGTAAAGTCAAAGGAATTAAGAATGTGGCGGTCATCATACTGATAGGCCGAAACGATCTTGTACGTCAGGATATGGCCGGGCGTGTAGATAAAGAACTCGGTGTTCTCGTTAAAAAAATCCGCGTCCTCAAAGTTATGCAAGTTGTGGAATACGCCGCCGTTCACATGACCGTAAATCACCGTGACCGGGTCGCTAAAGTCGCGCGCGTTGGCCATCTGGCTAAACGCGGTGCCATACGGGTCGTACTTGCCGTCCTTGTCATGGTCCAGATAGAACAGGTCGTCCGTCGCACTCTGAAGCAAGGGCGTGTTGATATCCGCACCCGGAATGTAGAGCCAGGCGTAAATGTCAGCGTTTTCTTTGATAAGCGAGGCAAAGTCAATGGGATTGTCTGCCAGCTCTTTGTCCTTCGATTCGACCTTGGTGGCGGGCTTGCCCGTTGCGCTCATCTCCTGGGCACGCTGCTGCTCCAGGTGGTTCATATAGAGTACGTAGCCGCCGCATGCGACTGCGATCAGCAGCAGTACCGCGATAACGCCCTTGAGCATCGTGGCGCGACGCTTTTTATCCGAGTCATCCATGTGTTTGCTGCTCATATGCTTGCCCTGCGGCTGCTGTGCCATGGTATTCCCTCACCCTGTAAATCGGTCAAAAAAAGGACCCGCACAAGTACGGGTCCTCAAATCTTACGGTTGAAACCGTATGTGTGCTAGTTGTTCTTGCGAAGAGCAACAAAAGCGCAGGCAGCGCCAGCAGCGGCAACAGCAGCCACGGCGGCAACAGCGGTGGTGTTCACGCCGGTAGCCGGGGACTTAGCGCCCTTGTCGGCAGTCACGGTCGTGCTAGCAGCAGCAGAAGCGCCGCTCGTGGGCTGAGCAACCAGGGAGATGATGCAGAGCTCATTCATCGTGAAGGAAACGTTGCCGTTGGCGTCAGCAGTAAGCTCCTTCACCTCTTCACGGCCAGAATCATGCTGAATGTAGGCGGTTACCTTGGCACCAGCGTACTGAGAACCAAGAGCAAAGGTGAAGCTGTACGGGCCAGTGGTGTTCTGCTGGGTGACCGCAAAAGAAGCAACCACGTTGGAACCAGCAGGAACGTTGCTAGCGGCAGTGCCGGAACCGACAACCTTAAGCCAAGCATCGCTACTAGCGACAGCGCCGGAAGCATTCGCGGTCACGCCATTGGACGTAACGGGGTCACTTTTAACATTTGCAGGACTGTCTGCGGCGAAAGCAGCCACGGGCAGAGCCAGGGCAAGAGCGAGAACGCTCAGTGCTGCCATGAATCTCTTCTTCATGTTAGGTACTCCTCAACTTGCAGCTTGTGGACCTTTAAGTGCCTAGTAGTATAGCCCTTTTTTGTAAATTGTGACTCATGAGTTCTATATGAAACAACAGAGCTGCTTTTTTGCTCACTCATTGTCCCCAAACAGCGACTTAGTGTGATGGTTCTGTGACTTATTGGCCTTGTGTTACCGGCGTGAACTGCGAACCCACGCCGTTCGCACTGGTTTCGCTAACCTCGCCGTCCGCATCCTCGTCCTTCTGGGCATCGGCGATCGTTGCGGCGGCGGCAACGATACCGCGCTGAGGCGCCACGCCCGTCTGGGCCTGAGCGCCCTCGACAAGCTCCGTGCCGGGGTGCGCGAGCTCGGCAGACTTGAGCATCGCGCTCAAATCGACCCCGCCGCCAGCGTAGCCGAGCGCCGCGAGTGCGATCACGATGACGGCGACGATAACCGCAATAGGCACGTAACGATGCCAACCAGCAGGATTGAGCCCACTGCGGCGAGCCGCACCGCGGCTGATATAACCCAGCGTTCCGTCGTGCTTGAGCTTAGAGCCCACCACGCGCTTGTGCCCCCACAACGACGATTCGGCCTGCATGGCCAGGCGGGCACTTGCCGAAGGGTAGCCGTATTTGGTGCGCTTGAACGATCCGTCGAATCCCGACGCGTGTTTGCCCCACGTCCGGGACGTCGTGCGGCGGTTGACCGAAGCCGTGCCCCGTCTAGTCCGGTTTGGTTTTGAAGTCTCCGCCATACGCCCCCGCACGCCGTAACACAATCGAAACATTACTGCTTTGGACTGTAGCACACACGTCGCATGCGGTCACGGGCACCTCGCCTAACGGTCACCGTCCTTCAGCAAGCGCCACAGGGTCGTGCGACTTATGCCCAGCACCTCGGCAGCGCGGGTCCGGTTGCCCTGAAGGTGGTCTACGACCAGCCGCGCAATGTCGCGCTCAGTATCGGCAAGCGGGCGCAAGATATACAAGTCGCTGTCGAGCGTCGGGGCTCCAAAGGTTGCGGTCTTGATGACGTCCTCCTGGGCGAGCACCTCCTCCGCCACCGTGCGCTTCGCCACACCCGACCCTACTAATATATAGAGTCGTTCCGAAACCTCGCGAAGCTGCAGATAGTTGCGAGGCCACCGATAGGCATTGAACGTCGAGGCCGCCTCCTCGGACATGGTCGGGGCGGCAGTTTCAAAGATATCCGCCAGGTATGACAAATACCGCGCGACCTTTTTCGATGCGCCGCCCTGCTCGGCAATCGCCGGCGCCACGCTTACCGCGCAGGCCAGGCGCTCGGTTACAAAAGCAGCCTGATCGCTTTCGCCGCCGCCCGGCATGTCGTTTGCCGTCAGAACCACATGGCAACGCGCGGCCAGCACCGTATCGGTCATCATAGAGACAAGCTCGCGCAGGCGCTGGGGCGGAAGGGCATGCCAGCCGCCGATGCATAGGGTCAGCCCCGTTTGAAACAGCGGCGATTCTGAGCTTTTGAGCAGATGGCGCCAGCCGCGGTCCGTGAGCTCGTCGAGAGCCACGGACACAAAGGGCCCGTCAGCGAAAGGCCCATCCAGATAGAGGCGTTTTGCAATCTCGGACTGGCCGGCGCCCAGCTCGCCCTCCAGCATAAGAGGGACGCCGCGCGCATAGCTTTCGTGGACAGGGTCGGCGACCACAGCAGCACCCTCGACAATGCCATATGCACTCGACTCGTAGCGCGCCTCGACTTCGTCGACGTTAAGCCACTCGATGCCCGCATGTGCCGCCACGCCGCGCACCTCACGGACCACGACGACCCAGAGCTCGCCGTATTCCTTGGCGACCGGACGCACGGTGAGACTCAAGCGCGCCCCCGCATGCCCCATCACCAAGCGCGCGCCGTCGCCCACGCGCCCCAGTCGCTCGGCGACAAATGCCGCAACGTCCTGCTCGAGCTGGGCGTCATCCATGGTCGAGATCGCGATGTCCCCGTGCTCATCGATCGCTAACGCTGAGGCCCCGGCAGCAGCCAGGGCCTCGGTCAAGATGTTCAACTTGGCATCGCTATCCATATTTTGCCCCATATCCGCGGACGCGGCACGCCGCCTTGCGCCCGTTCTGCCATGTGTTTCAAAATTGAACGATATTGCTCACCAAACACTATAGGGCAGAAGGCACTGTCCTGCGAGTATATGAGTTGCCCCGCATCGCCATCCTGGCGGGGCGATAAGAGCTCTTCCGGGACCTACAAACCTGCGGACAAGCCATACCCGCAAGAGCTCCTATCGCTCCACCGTCGGCGCGCGACCACCGGCGTGCGGCATGCAAATCGCCTGCCTTGCCTACCAGATTCCCAGCACGTGCTGCATCCCCAAGCTCATACACGCAATGCCAATCCAGCAGCAAAAGCCCAGTGCAATGGGCTTGCCGCCCTTTTTGACCAGCTCGACGATATCGGTATTAAAGCCAATAGCCGCCATGGCCATCACGATAAAGAACTTCGACAGCTCCTTGATGGGCGCCGTGATGGACACGGGAAGCTGAAACACTGTGGTGACCACGCTCGCCAACACAAAGAACAGGACAAACATCGGAAACGCACGCTTAAACGAAAACGTGTTTTTGGCGTTGCCGCCGGCCTTGCGCGCCAGACGCATCTGCCAGCAAGCAAGCGCCAGCGTGATGGGAATGATGGCCAGCGTCCTGGTGAGCTTAACCACCGTGGCGCTCTCTAGCACATTGGCGCCGGGATGCATGCTGTCCCAAGCGCTCGCCGCAGCCGTTACGGACGAGGTATCGTTGATGGCGGTGCCGGCAAACAGGCCAAAGCCCTCGTTGGTCAGGCCGAGCATGCCGCCGAGTGTCGGAAACACGAGCGCGGCGATAACGTTAAACAGGAAGATGACCGAGATGGCCTGGGCGATTTCGCGATCGTCGGCATCGATGACGGGCGCGGTCGCGGCAATGGCGGAACCGCCGCAAATCGACGAACCCACGCCCACGAGCGTCGCGATCTTGCTCGGCACCTTCATGACGCGGCAGAGTACAAAGGCGATGACGAGGGAGGTCGAGATAGTCGCCACGATAATCGGCAGCGACTGCGCGCCCTTGGAGAGAATCTGCGAGAGGTTCATGCCAAAGCCGAGCAGGATGACCGCGTATTGCAGAATCTTCTTGGACGTATAGGTGACGCCTGCGGCAAGCGGCTCGCGGCGGTTCTTGGGAACGGCGAGCGCCAACACCATGCCGATGAGGATGGCGAACACGGGGCCGCCGACAACCTCGACCTGCTTGCCGAGCAGCGTTGCGGGGATGGCGATAATCAGGCAGAACAAGACGCCTTTCCAGCGCTCGCGAACGGTATTGGCAAGTTGCATGCGGGATTCCTTCTTTCGGTCTGTTTTTGCGACGGTTCATGATACGGCAACGAGCGGGGCACAGCGCTGCAAAAGCTTCCATCGGGTAATTGAATTACCCACCACGGAGAGCTGATTCGCGGCATAATAAACAACTGACATATGAGTGTGATACAACGGCAGTGAGGCGCTATGGAAGATTCGATGCACATCGGCGAGCAGGAAACGAGCCTACAGGACCAGTCCTATCACACCATTCGGCGCAAGATCGTCTACCTGGATTACAAGCCGGGCGAAAAACTCGGCGTCAAACAGCTTTGCGATGACCTGGATATGGGTCGCACGCCCGTGCGTGAGGCGCTGGTGCGCTTGGCGCAGGAAGGCCTGGTGCGCACCGTGCCCCAGAGCGGCACCTATGTCTCACCCATCAACCTCACCCTTGCCGAAAGCGCCTGCTACATTCGCGAGCACCTGGAAAAACAGGTAATTGTGGAGTGCTGCGCCCGCGCCACGTCGGCCGGCATCGAGCAGCTCGACCGCGCCATCGCGCTGCAGGAAAAGGCCATGGCCGAGGATGACCGCATCGGCTTCTTTTTGAGCGACAACCTCATGCATCACATGATTTTTAGCATTGCATGCCGCAGCACCGTGTGGTCTTGGCTCGAGGCAACCAACGCCGACCTGGAGCGCTTCCGCTGGCTGCGCGCCGCCACGCAGGTTCTGGACAATCAGGACATCGTGAACGAGCATAAGAAGATACGCCGCGCTATCGCCGGACGCGACCCCATCGAGGCGAGCTTTTTGGTCAGCAAGCACCTGCACATGATGTTCCGCAACCAAACCGAGGTCCTGGACCAGTTCCCCGAGTACTTCGAAACCAGCAAGCTCCGCTAACCTGCCAATACCACCACAAAGGGGACAGGCACCTTTGTGGTGGTTTCTCCGCACAAAAAGGCCCGGCTCCGTCTGATGCGGAGCCGGGCCTTGGTCGTTAGAACGGCGGAACAACAACTACTCGACGGTTACGCTTTTCGCGAGGTTACGAGGCTGGTCGACGTCGCAGCCGCGCAGGATGGCGACCTCGCGGGCGAGCAGCTGCAGCGGAACGCTCGCCGTGATGGGGCTGAACACGTCGCGGACGGCCGGCACGCGGATGATGCAGTCGGCGATCTTGTTGATCTCCTCGTCGCCCTCGGTGGCAACGACGATGACCTTGGCGCCGCGCGCCTTGCACTCCATAAGGTTCGACACGGTCTTGTCGTAGGTGGCGCTCTTGGTGGCCACAGCGATGACGGGGAAGCCCGGATCGATCAGCGCGATGGGGCCGTGCTTCATCTCGCCGGCAGCATATGCCTCGGCGTGCAGGTAACTGACCTCCTTGAGCTTGAGTGCGCCCTCGTAAGAGATGGCAGCGCCCATACCGCGGCCCACAAACAGCGCCGACTGCACGTCCTTGCAAAGCAGGGCGGCCTCGTGCACGGCCTCGGTCTGTGTGTCCAGAATCCACTGGATCTGCTCGGCCGTATCGGAAAGCTCGCGGAACATCATGCGCGTCTGCTTGGTGGTCAGACGGTACTTGACCTGCGCCAGCAGCAGAGCCAGCAGCGTGAGGCTCACGACCTGGCCGATGAAGCTTTTGGTCGAGGCGACCGCGATTTCCTTGTTGGCCTTGGTGTAGATGACGCCGTCGCTCTCGCGCGCCACGGGGCTGCCCACCACGTTGGTGATGCCGAAGACCTTGGCGCCCTTGATGCGCGCGTCGCGGATGGCGGCGAGGGTGTCGGCCGTCTCGCCCGACTGGGACACAGCAACGACGAGCGTCGTCGGCGTGATGATGGGGTTGCGGTAGCGGAACTCGCTGGCCGCCTCGACCTCGGTAGGGATGCGAGCCCAGCCCTCAATAAGGTTCTTGGCAATGAGGCCGGCGTGGTAGCTGGTGCCGCAGGCGATGACGTAGACGCGGTCGATGTCGTTGAGCTCCTCGAGGGACAGGCCCAGCTCGTCGATGTCGAGCTCGCCGGCAGGCGTCATACGGCCGACCAGCGTGTCGCGCACGACGCGCGGCTGCTCGTGGATCTCCTTGAGCATAAAGTCGGGGTAGCCGCCCTTTTCGGCCATGTCCAGATCCCAGTCGATGTGGGTGACCTTGGGCTCGATAACGTTGCCGGCCTCGTCGGTGTACTCGACGCCCGCGGGCGTAAGCTTGGCAAACTGACCATCCTCGAGTACCACGACGTCGCGGGTGGCGTCGATAAGCGCGATGACGTCGGAGGCGACGTAGGCGCCGGTTTCGCCCGCGCCGACAACGATCGGTGAGTCCTTGCGGGCCACGGCGATCACACCGGGCTCGTCGGCGCACACGGCAGCCAAGCCATAGGCGCCCACCACGTGGGTGCAGGCCTCGCGCACGGAGGCCATCAGGTCGTGAGTCTCGGCATAGGCCTCTTCGATCAGATGCGCGAAGACCTCGGTATCAGTCTCGCTCTTAAAGTGGTGGCCGCGGCCCTCCAGCTCCTCGCGCAGCTCGGCGAAGTTCTCGATGATGCCGTTGTGGACGATGGCGATGCGACCGTCGCAGCTGGTGTGAGGGTGGGCGTTGACGACGGAAGGCTTGCCGTGGGTGGCCCAGCGGGTGTGGCCGATGCCGCAGGTTGCATCGCTATCGATATTGGAAAGCTCGCTCTCCAGGCCCGCGACCTTGCCCACACGGCGAATGACGTCGAGGTGCGCCGCGGCACCCTCGCCCACCTCGAGCGCAACGCCCGAGGAGTCATAGCCGCGATACTCCATGCGCTTAAGGCCTGTGACCAGGATGTTCTTTGCAATATCAGAGCCGGTGTAGCCGACAATTCCGCACATAGGACAGATCCCTTCGTTCGCGTGACTGCAAGACGTCCACGCACAGGGGGCGCTGAGACGTATAACGTTCGAGTATTGTACTCACGCAACCGCAAGCTGATATACCAGAAGTGGTATCTCAACTTAGATACCACCCGATGCACACATGCCCAAACCACCTCGAAGGGGACAGGCACCTTTGTGGTGGTTTGGACGGCGACCCGTTCCGGCGATTTGTCTCAATCTGTAACATCTAGGGCTCCGAAAGCGGGCTTACTGTTACAGATCGAGATTTTCCGTCCGACCTCGACGTTTTGTCTCAATCTGTAACACGTAGAGCCGGTTTTACCGTCCAGATGTTACAGATCGAGACAATTGAAAGCCGAGGCAGCAAAAACCACCACAAAGGTGCCTGTCCCCTTCGTGGTGGTTTTGGTCGGCAACGGCGTTTCCCCAGATAAAACCTGCCAAAATAAACCTGTCCCTCATTGGCGGGTTTTGACACCCCGGGGGCGGGCGATGCTACAATCAGGCTTGTACTTGAAACGCATCAAAGGGGCCGCTATGGCAAAGGTTAAAATCAGCGACGTCGCGCGCGAGGCCGGGGTTTCGTTGGGCACGGTTTCCAACGCACTCAATCATCCCGAAAAGCTGCGCCCCGAGACCCTCAAGCTCATCAACGAAACCATCAATCGTCTGGGCTACCTACCCAACCAAAGCGCCCGTCAGCTGGCCGGCGGCACCACCAAGTCCTTTGGCCTGGTCCTCCCCCGCCTCGATCACGGCTTCTCACTCCAGATCGCCAGCGGCGCCCACAACGAGGCGCGCAAGCACGGCTACGACCTGCTTATTGCCAACGCCGATAACGACGATATTCTCGAAGACCATTACCTGCGCTATTTTATGGGCACGCAGATGTCCGGCGTTATGGTGCAGCCCATGGCATCGCCCGACTGGCATCCGGCCATGACTAAGATGCCCGTGCCCATCGTCCATCTGGACATCCATTGCTCCGAGCCTGGCTACTATGTGGCTGCCGACAACGAGGCCCAGGGGCGCATTATCGCCGAGCTCGCTATCGCCCGCGGCGCACACCATATCGTCGTTGTGGGCAGAGCGGCGTTCATGCAGCTCACTCTGCGCGTGCTTGGCATTCACAAGGCCCTTGCTCTGCATCCCGATATTAAGATTGAAGTCATTGACGCCGGCGAATGGAATACCGCTGCCGACGGTTACGGCATCGGCGCACAGATTGCCGAGCGTCCTGCCGACGAGCGCCCCGATTTTGTCGTCGGCCTGACCGACGTGCTGGCCTCGGGCGTCATCTCGGCGCTGGTCGACAAGGGTATCTGTGTCCCCGGCCAGATTCTTGTCGCCGGATGCGACGGTAACCCGCTTGCCTGGAGCGGATCCGTCTCGCTCACCACGGTTGCTCCCCCGGGCTACGAGATTGGCCGCAAGGGCGTCCAGCTGTTGATGGAGCAAATCGAGCAAAAGACACCGCCCAAAACCAAACACATCCGCGTCGGCTCGGCCGCCCGCCCCGTTACAACGGTCACCGCCACCGAAGACATCAACCGTCAGGAAATCGTGCGTCCATTTTTGCTGGAACGCGCGAGCACCCAGGCAAGCACCCAAACCGACGCCACCGCCATCAACCTCGGCGCGTACCTGTAACCGCTTACCCCGCTGAGTCTTTAGGCGCAGCGGGGTAATCTATCTATGCCCACGCGAGCGTAACTTCCCATTTCGTGTAAACTAGCGCGTATTTAACTTCCCATATCGTGTAAGTTCGCCTCCATATAACTTCCCATTTCGTGTAACGCGACGTTATCAGGCCAATGCTCAAAACAAAAAGGGCCCGACAAGCAAGCACTTGTCGGGCCCTTTACTCTTTTGCATTCGCAACGTTCGTTAGAACGAAGAAAGGTTGCGCACGGGGCGCTAGCGCACGGCCTTGACCGCCGCCGTCAGATCGAACAGCTTGTCGAGCACGGCATCGCAACCATCCACCACATCCTGCGGAAGCGGCACAATGTCGGGCACGGCAAAGACATGGCAGCCGGCAGTAATGCCCGAGACACAACCGTTGCGCGAATCCTCGACCACGGCGCACTCCTCGGGAGCAAAACCCGCGCGCTTGCAGGCGAGCAGATACATCTCGGGATCGGGCTTGCCGTGCACAACATCCTCACCGCAGGTCACAGTCTCAAACTTGTCAAAGAGACCGAACGCCTTAAGGTTGCGCTCGGCGGTAACGTGGCGCGACGACGTCGCGAGGCCCACGTGATAGCCCGCAGCCAAAAGCTCGTCCAGGCACTCGGTAGCGCCGGCCTTAAGCTCCAGCTCGGTCTTGACCATCTCGTCGCGAATTACTTTGTGACGAACATAGAGGGCATCGGCAGTTTCGTGGCTGCCGTAGTGTTTCTCGAGAATGCCCATAACATCGGGCAGCGTGCGACCGATGAACTGATGAATCAGCGCCTCATCGATCGCGAGTCCCAGCTCAACGGCACCCGCTTTCCACGCCTTAATACCCAAGCGCTCGGTGTCCACGAGCGTTCCGTCCATATCAAAAATGACAGCCTTGATCATTTCGTTCCCCCTCATCGGCTTGCATTGCCGCTACTCTACCGCACTTTACAAACTTGTATATAACGTATATACATATTGCACTTTCGTTACATAGATAGATGTCTTATGGCGAGCGGCTCGGTAGGATTATAGTTTCGTCCGAGCTTTTAACTGTAAGGAACGTTTCATGCTTTCAGACAACACCGCACCCGCAGAGGAGCTTCAGAACAAACTCGCAGCGCTCGAGCAGCTGCTTTTGGCATATGGACGCGTCGCCATCGGCTTTTCCGGCGGCGTCGACAGCAGCTTTTTGGCCGCCGTTTGCTCCCGCATCATGCCCGCTAACACCCTTCTCGTCCATCTCACCACGCCGTTCATCGGCACGCCCGAGCAGGCTTCGTTTGAGCGATCCGTTGACGGACAGTCCAATGAGGGCCCGCATTTTAAGCTTCCGGTGCTCAATCTTTCGGTCGACCAGCTCCAGCTTCCGCAGGTTACCTGCAATGACGCCGACCGCTGCTATCACTGCAAGCGTGCAGGCTTCACCGCCATCGTCAACCATGCCAAATCGCTAGGCTTCCCCACCGTTATCGACGGCAGCAACGCGAGTGACCGCGGCGACTACCGCCCCGGCATGCGCGCTGCCGAAGAGCTCGGCGTGCGCTCGCCCCTTATGGAGGTCGGCTTTACCAAGAATGAGGAGCGCGAGCTGCTGCGCGCATGGGGCTATCCCGTTTGGAATCTGCCCGCCGGCGCCTGCCTTGCCACGCGCATCCCCACAGGCGAGGAGCTCACGCGTGAGAAGGTCGACTTGATTCGCGCCTGCGAGGATTACCTGCACGATCTTGACCTTTCGCAGATCCGCGCGCGCCTGGTCGGCGGCTGCATGCACATCGAGGCCGCCCCGTCCGACGTCACCAAGATCGCCGCCCTCGGCGGAACCCCGGTCGATGCCGAGGGCAAAACCCCGCTGCCCACCGCCATCGAATCCGCCCTACGCAACCTAGGCTGCAGCGACATCTCCCCCCAGGTAACCCCCTACATCCACGGTGCGATGAACCAATAGACAACGCCCCAATAAGTTGCGGTGGAATAGTTTCTGTTTTGCAGCCCCAGGGGCAAATCCAGGAACTATTCCACCGCAACTTCCAAATGATCATTCGAAGCCGGTTGCCTTGAACCGTGAATCGGACTGCTCGCCACGAAATGGGCCTATTTACTACGTTTCGCTGGCCACCCTCGACCATGCCGAAAAACACGAAATTAAAACCGCAGGTAGACGGCTTGCCGATTTTCAGAAAACACGGCTATGGTCGACCGGTGCGGGTCAAACGTAGTAGATAGGCCGTTTTTGTGGCGCGACACCAGATCGGTCTTTTTGGACGGGACTTTGGCTACTTTTGCCAGCTTGGTTGCCCAAGTAGTCAAAAAAGCCCGTCCCAAATTAGCTACCCTGGGCCCCTCTCTGCAGTTGCGGTGAAATAGTTCCTGCTTTGCGACCCCAAGGGCAAATCCAGGAACTATTCCGCCCAGGAGTGTTTGTCCCAAATCTTAAGTATTTGTTCGATAGAACGGCCCTCGGTGGCACCTGCTAGACTGGTAGATTCCCAACCGTCTAGCCAGGAGCCTCCATGTCGCGCAAGTCCGCCTATAAGCAAGTACTTTCCATCGGCACCGCCGTGGTGCTGGGGTTTGCGCTGTTTACGGGATCGCTCGACGGGGCGCCCAAGCTGTTGTCGCCGCAAAGTGACGAGCAGGCGGCGGCTCTGGCCGAAAAGCAAAATGAAAGCCCTAGCCGCACCGAAGACGAGGCCGACCTGGTCGCCCGGCTCGAATCGGGAACGGCGAGCTCCGCGGACTCCGATGGCGGCGAGAACACCGGCGATGACTCCGAGGCCACCACGACCGACGCCGCCGCGGACAGCACCGCCACCCCCATCGACGAAGTCGAAAACCCCGACCTTAACCGCGCCCGCGGTGTATACCTCAGCAGCATTCCAGACTACGCGGGCAATCCCTACGTTGCCCTTCGCGCCGATAGCACCCACCCGCTGGGTATGCCGTCGTTCACGCTCGACGAATACGAGCGCGCCGCCGAAGAAGGTTGCTTTAAGAAATTCTCCAAGCTCGATAGCCTGGGTCGCACCCGCAAGGCGCTCGCCTGCGTAGGCCCCGAATCGCTCGGCCAAGGTAAGCGCGGCGACATCTCGCGCATCCACCCCGCCGGCTGGCATCAGCAGCGCTACGATTTTATTCCGGGCCAGAGCCTCTACAACCGCTGCCACCTCATCGCCTGGTCGCTCTGCGGCGAAAACGCCAATCGCAAAAACTTGCTCACCGGCACACGCTATCTCAACGAGACGGGCATGCTTCCTTTTGAGGAGCAGATTCTCGACTACATTCGCGACACGGGCAACCACGTGCTCTACCGTGTCACGCCCATGTACAACGAGGAGGAACTCATCTGCCATGGCGTGCGCCTAGAGGCGCAATCGGTCGAGGACCATGGCAAGACCCTGTGCTTCCACGTGTACTGCTACAACCTGCAGCCGCACGTGCAGATCGACTACGCCACTGGCCGCAATCAGGCTTCGGGGGATTAGAGTCGACCACGCCGCCCCATCATCCCAAAGCAAAAATGATCCGTTTTCCTCCGTCCCCAAGGGACCAAATAAGGCCGCCCCGGTTACCCAGGGCGGCCTTATCGTCAGCACTTATGGTTCAGACAAAATCACACGCTACTTAGCGCGGCCCTCCTCATAGCGCTCGACCAGCTTGGCCTGTACGTCATAGGGCACCTGCTCGTAGCCGGCGGGCTTCATGGTAAAGTCGCCCGTGCCGCGCGTGATAGAGCGCAGACGCGTCGAGTAATCCGTCAGCTCGGCAAGCGGAGCCTGGGCGATGACCACGGTATCGCCGCGCTCATCGGTCTCCATGCCCGTCACGCGACCGCGCGAAGCCGAGATGTCGCCCATCACGGCGCCGGCGTAGCTCTCGGGAATGGTTACGGTGATCTCTTCGATGGGCTCCAGCACCACCGGGTCGGCATCGGCGCACGCTTTGCGCAGGCCAATGCGAGCCGCCGCGCGGAACGCCATCTCGTTGGAGTCGACGCTGTGATACGAACCGTCGTACACCGCGACACGAATGCCCGTGAGCGGATAGCCGGCGATAATGCCGTCCTTCATGGTCTCCTGGACGCCCTTGTCCACAGCGGGGATCAGCGAGCGCGGAATGCGGCCGCCCACGACCTCGTCCACAAACTCATAGCCGTCGCTCGTGCCGTCGGGCCCAATGAGCGGCTCCACGCGCAGCCAGCAGTCGCCGTACTGGCCGGCGCCACCGGTCTGTTTCTTGTGACGGCCCTGGGCGCTCGCCGTGCGGCGAATGGTCTCGCGATACGGAATGCGAATCGGCACGCTCTTGGCCGCAACCTTGGTGCGGTCCTCCAGGCGGTTGAGCAGCACCGAAACCTGCGCCTCGCCCACCGCCGAGATGATGGTCTGCCCGGTCTCCTCGTCGCGGTCGATGCTCATGGTCGGGTCGGCCTTGCATGCCTTTTCGATAAACGTATAGAGCTTTTCCTCGTCGCCGCGGTTCTCGGCCTCGATGGCGATGCGGTACTGCGAGTTGGGGAACTTGAACGCCGCTGCCTCGACCTTACCGGTAATGGAGAGCGTATCGCCCGTCTCGGCCGCCAGTTTGGGCGCCACGATAATGTCGCCGGCGTAGGCGTGACCGACCTCGGTCATGTCGCGGCCGCACATCACATACAGGTGAGCCAGACGGTCGCTCTTGCGCGTGCGGGCGTTGATCAGCTCTAGGCCCGGCTCAAGCGTGCCCGTCAGCACCTTGATAAAGCTAATACGACCCTGTTGCGGATCGGCCAGCGTCTTAAACACAAACGCCACCGGGCGGTCGTCATCGCTCGAGATCTTGAGCGAATCGCCATCGATGAGCGGCATCTCGCCGTAGTCCGTCGGCGCCGGGAAGTACGTGGCGATGTCGTCCATCAGCGAGTTGACGCCCTGCTCCTTAATGCAATCGCCCGCAAAGACCGGCACAAAGATGCGCTCGGCGATCGCCTTGGACAACAAGCCCTCAAGCTCCTCCTGCGTCAGCGTCTCCTCGCCTTCCAGGTACTTCATCATCAGCTCGTCGTCGGCCTCGGCCACCAGCTCGCACAGATGGTCGTGAGCCTCCTCGGCCTGGGCACGATACTCCTCGGGAATCTCCGACTCAACGGCCTCGGCGCCGTTGCAGTGGCGCGCCCTCATGCGCACCAGGTCGATGATGCCGTCAAAGTCCTCGCCCTCGCCCCAGGGAAGGGTTACGGCGCCCAAACGCGTGCCGAAGCGCTCCTGCAGCAGCTCCATGGTGGTCGCAAAACTGGCCTCGGGACGCGACAGGCGGTTCACGAACACCGCGCGTGCCAGACGCAGGTCCTCGGCCGCATACCAAAGCTTGACGGTCGTCGGTTGCGGGCCAGCCTCGGCGTCGACCACAAACAGAGCCGTCTCGCAGACGCTCATCGCCGCGAAGGCGTCGCCGATAAAATCGGGATAGCACGGGGCATCGAGCACGTTGATGCGGGCGCCCTTCCAGTCAATCGGCGCAATGGTCGTCGAGATGGAGAACGAGCGCTTGACCTCTTCGGGGTCATAGTCGAGCGTGGGCTTGGTGCCGTCGTGGCCGCCCAGGCGGGCGGTCTTGCCGGAAAGGTGGAGCATGGCTTCGGCGAGTGAAGTCTTGCCCACCCCGCCTTGGCCTACGAGCACCACGTTCCTTACGTTGCCGGTCTTGGGAGCACCCATGATGACCTCCTTGCAGGGTCGCGCGCAATGCGCGACGCCAACGGGGAGAGTTCGCGGTCGGTGCCGTCCCGGGAGCAGCACGGTCGGCAACCGAGCCGACTCACCCTCCAAATGTCCTATGCCACAACCCTACCCTTGCAGCCGCCTGTCCATGCATACCTTTCGGCACGCGTATGGATACGGGCGGCGAGAGGAGAAAGCGGGCATGGAAGGCGATTGTTGGGCCCCACCGATGCGAATAAAAACCGCCGCGGACCATAAGACCTGCGGCGGTTTCATCTCAATTAACACCTGAGCCTATCCCTCGATACGGCTCAAGAACTCGCGCGTACGCTGCTCGCGTGGATGGTCGATGACCTGCTCGGCAGGACCTTCTTCGACAATGCGGCCGCCATCCATAAAGACCACGCGGTCGGCAACATCACGCGCAAACTGCATCGCGTGCGTCACGATTACCATCGTCATGTTCTGCGCCGCGAGGTCCTTAATGACACGCAGCACCTCGACCGTCAGCTCGGGATCGAGCGCCGAGGTTGGCTCGTCAAAGAACAAGATTTCCGGATCGAGCGCCAGGGCGCGGGCGATACTCACGCGCTGCTGCTGACCGCCCGAAAGCTCGCAGGGCACTTTGTTCTCATTGCCCGTAAGCCCCATCTGCGCAATCAGCTCGTGTGCACGGGCCTCCGCTTGCTCGCGCGGGCGCTTGAGCACGCGGATCGGTGCGTCGGTGATGTTTTTCATCACCGTATAGTGCGGGAACAGATTGTAGTTCTGGAACACCAGGCCAAACCGCGAGCGCGCCTGCTTGGGAACATCGCCCTTCGCATATACCGCGCCCGACCCCGCGTCCGTCGCGACCGCCAAGTCGCCAAACGAGAGCGAGCCGCCATCGAGCGTCTCGAGCAGCGTGGCACAGCGCAGCAGCGTAGACTTGCCGCCGCCCGAAGGACCGATGATCGCCACGACCTCGCCACGCTTCACCTCGAGCGAGATATCCTTGAGCACCTCATTGCCGCCAAACGCTTTACGCGCGTTCGTTATATTCATAACCGTTCCGGACACAGGAACCTCCATGTGTTTGAAAAGCACAACGGGATAGGCTAGTCGTGGTAATAGTCGAGTCGTTTCTCGGCAGCGCCCAGCAGCATCTCGACCACGAAGTTAAAGACCCAGTAGATCAGCGCCGCAATCGCAAACGGCACCATGCTCACCTGCGAGGCGACCAGCGCCTTGGCTGTCGAGAACATCTCGCCCACGCCGATGGCAAACGCCAGCGACGTATCCTTGACCAGCGTGATGATCTCGTTGCCCATCGCCGGCAAAATGCGCTTGGCGACCTGCGGCATCACGATGTACAGAAACGTCTGCATGCGCGAGTAGCCCAGCACCTCGGCTGCCTCATATTGGCCGCGCGGAATAGACTGCAGGCCCGAGCGATAGATCTCGGCAAAATAACCGGCATAGTTGATGATGAACGCCACGACGCACGCCGTCCACTTGGAATCGGGCGTGAGTGAAATGCCAAACACGTAGTACGGGGCAAAGTAGATGGCGAACATCTGCAGCATCAGCGGCGTGCCGCGCATAACTGAGATGTAGATGCGCGCAATCCAGCGAAGCGGCGCAATTTTGCTCATGCGCATAAACGCCACGGGAATTCCCAGCGGAATCGACCCCAGCAGTGTCAGCACAAATAGCTGCAGGCTGACCAGGAAACCCTGGCCAAGCATCTGCATCATGACCTGAATAGACAACCTATGCTCTCTTTCGCGACAACAGAACAGCGAACCCAATGCTAAAGCGGGTTTTCCAGGTGCCCGAGTTTGCCGTGAAAGAGGAGCGCCGCGTACTAAATGTACGCAAGCGACGGTTTGAACGGCAAAATCGGGTGCTTGGGAAAGCCGCTATTTCAAAACCCAGTTGTCGAAGGAAAGACCATAGCTCTCATATTTGTCGCAGAGGTCCTTGACCGTGCCGTCCTCGTAGAGCGCCTTGAGCGACTCGGTCACGGCGTCGGCAGACTTGGTGTCACCCTTCTTAAAGCCAACGGCATAGTGCTCGCTGGACAGCGGCTCATCAAGCTGCGTATAGGCATCGGGCTTGGCGGCAAGCTGATACTGAGCGATCGAGAGGTCGCAGGCAACGGCATCGACCGCGCCGCTCTCGAGCTGCATAAACGCCGTGTTGTACTCACCGATGGTATCGAGCGTGGCAAACGTCGCGGCCAGATCCTTCTGGTCGCCCTCGAGCACGTCCTGCGCGGCAGAATCGGTCTGTGTGATCACGGTCTTGCCGGCAAGGTCATCCCAGCTCTTGATGCCCGCGTCCTTCTTGACCACCAGCACCTGCTCGTTGAGCATGTACGGATCGGAGAACGTGTAGTCGTCCTCGCGGCCCTCCATGGTAAAGCCGTTCCAGATGCAGTTGATGGCACCCGAGTTGAGCAGCGTGTCCTTGGCATCCCAGTCGATGGCCTCGTACTCGACGTCCCAGCCCTGCTTGTCGGCAACGGCCTTGGCAAGGTCAAGGTCAAAGCCGGTGTACTCGCCATCGTCGCCCACAAAACCGTACGGAGGATAGGACTTGTCAAAGCCCACGACGAGCTTCTTGGACTCCGCAGCGCCCTTCACGTCCTTGGCTGCGGCAGAACCGGCAGCGGAGCCCTTACCGGCACCACCACCGCAGCCGACCAGGCCAAGGCCGAGCACCGTGGCAAGCGAGCCGGCTAGACCAACAAACTGACGACGAGACATATCGGTATTCATGGTATCCCCCTTGATAGCACTTTAGTTAAGTAAAGTGAGTCATGTAACGTTCAGAATCATACACTTTAGCGTGATGGAGCACAAGGGAGGGGTTGCCCGCTGGGCTCCGGGGCGGGGGTTAAGTTTCCTGCTCTACAGTCCTGCTCACGACGGAGAGCACGCGTGGAGCACAAGGTTGGAGCACCCGGCTGGGCGGCACCCGGCGCGGAGTTTAATTTGCTGCTCTACAGTCCTGCTCACGACGGAGGCCACATTAAGTGGCCTCCTGTTCGTGCGGAACTCGCGACAAATTAAACTCCGCGCCGGGTGCCGCCCAGCCGGGAGACAACGTGCTCGGAGCCTTAAATAGCCTCCTCTCCAAACGGGCACGTTGAATGCACGGTACAATTGCTTCGGACTTTTCTTTTATTTAATAGTGGGGTTAATTCATGGCAGAATCTCGTGCTGAGCGTAAGGCTCGGCGTGCTTTGATCCAGGCGGCTGAGGGGTCGGAGGAGACGAAATCTTCTAAGAAATCTAAGTCGACTAAGGATGCGGAGGGTAAATCCAACAAGCGCAAGGCAAAGGGTAAGCATTCTGGTGCTCGTCAGGGTGGAGGCAAGAAACCTGCGGCTCGCACTGAGCGCTCGCATAAGGATTCGACTCAGCCGGCTCATAAAACTGTGGATCCCAAGTCTCCTTGTTCCATCATGAAGGCTTGTGGTGGGTGTACGGCGCTTAATCGTCCGTATAAAAAGCAGCTGGCTGCTAAGCAGGCTGCCATGGAAGAGCTTTTTGCCGAACTTTGTGAGCGCGAGGGCATCGTCGTTGATCCCATTTGCGGCATGGGTGTCACCTTGGGCGACCCCGGTAAGTATCCCGCGCCGCGCGGGTTTCGTCATAAGGCTGCGACCCCCTTTGCTCCTGGTAAGGAGGGTGCTGTCCGTTGCGGTTTCTTTGAGCGCGGCACGCACAAGATCGTTGCCGTGCCCGAGTGTCCTGTCGAGGCGCCGGGTGCTCGTCAGATTCTCAACGGTATTGCGCGCGAGGCCGAGCGTCTGCACATTCCCGCCTTTAACGAAGACAAGCATCTTGGTCTGCTTCGCTACGCCGTCGTTCGTTGCGGCTGGCGCACCGACCAGATCATGGTCACCCTCGTGACCGCTCAGCGCGATCTGCCGCACGCGCAGGAGTTCTTTGAGGCCGTCGCTGCACTCGATCCGCATATCGTCACCGTTGCCCAAAATATCAACGGCCGTCCCGGTAACGCCATTCTGGGCGAGGAGACCCGCATCGTCCATGGCGCTGAATGCATGCGCGATCAGCTGCTCGGCTGCGAGTTCGACATCTCCCCTACTGCGTTTTACCAGACCAACCCGCAGCAGACCGAGCTGCTCTACCAGCTTGCCATCGATGGTATGGACCTGCGCCAGGGCGACGTGCTTATGGACGCTTACTGCGGCAGCGGCACGATCGGCCTGTGCGCTGCGAAGGATGCCCAGGACAAGGGCGCCGGCATTATGCTGCTCGGCGTTGAGCGCAATCCCGCCGGCGTCGCCGATGCACGTCGCAATGCCGAGCTCAACGGCCTTACCCGCAACGCGTGGTTTATGGCCGACGACGCGACCGACTATATCCTCGATGCCGCCGACAACAACGAGCGCGTTGACGTTCTCTCCATCGATCCGCCGCGCGCCGGCTCCACACCCGAGTTCCTTGAGGCAGCCTGCGCGCTTAAGCCGCGCCGCATCACCTATATCAGTTGCAACCCCGTCACCCAAGAGCGTGACTTACACCAGCTCCTCGACGGCGGCTACCGGCTGCTCAAGATCACGCCGGTCGACATGTTCCCCCATACCGACCACACCGAAACGGTTGCCGTTCTATCTCGGAAATCTGCGTCGAAGTCTTTCATACCGGTTTCCATCAGTCCGAAGGACATGGGGCTGTCCGAGGAGAAGGACCAGCCGACGTACGCGAATATCCGCGATTACGTCCAGAAAACGCACGGCATGAAGGTCAGCACCCTGTACGTCGCGCAGATGAAGGCCGAGTGCGGACTGGAAACGCAGGCCAACAGGTCAGGCGACAAGAAGCAACCGAAGTGCCCGCCTGAAAAGCGCGAGGCGATTCTGGATGCGTTCCGTCACTTCGGACTCATGGGAGACGAGACGGAGAAATAGAACGCCGTATTTTGCGCTTTAAGACGTTTTAAGCCCGTTGAGGTACTCGTGTACCCCTCGGGCTTTTTTCGTGCCTTAAAACGCCTCTGAAGCGGTCTGAGGGTATTCGAGCGCCTTTGTGCATCTCGCATCCGCTCGATGCAAGGGTGGCCGCCCTGCGGGCGGCGGTCGGATGTGGGTGGACGTACAGAAGGGGTGCGGCATGGGCTTGGCACGCTATGCCCAGTTGTGCGTTCCGTCGTTCGTGCACCCCCTGTCTGGCCGGCAACTACGGCGCTTCGCGCCTCCGTTGCCTTCGAGAAAGTACGCATGAGGCATGCAAAACCGTATCGGATGGTTTTCATGCTCTTCTGCGTACCCAACATGCGATGAGGCAAGCCGAGGGCGCAGCCCGAGGCGTAACTAGCCTGCATTGAGGACGCGAAGCGTCCGAAATGCGCACCTGCTTAGGACAGAAGAATCCCCCGTTCCCTCGTTTATGAGCGTTTTGCCTGACCACATGACCACAAGAAAAAATGATGTGGTCACCATCTGGTCAGCTAAATCCCTAGGCGCCATCAGGCTTTTTGCAATTCCTGACCAGATGACCACATCATTTAGGACTTATTTATAAAAATTGAAAAGGGCTATTAAATACGCGTAAAGAAATAAAGTTTGTCGGATTTTATCTGGTCATCTGGTCATGTGGTCAGAACGAAAAAAATCCCTTGATAAAAGAGGGGATTTTCATTTCAAGAGCTGACCAGATGCCATTTTGATGTGGTCAGACATGTGGTCAGCCCTCACGTGTACCTCTTGTCGCAGTCGCTGCTTTCCGGGTGGTGCGGCGGGTGCTTTTTTGAGCCTTTTCCATTCGTTTATGAGTGGAAATAGGCTCTGGCCTGCGGCTACGGGAAAATTGATATTGCTTTAATTGTCATAAT
The DNA here is from genome assembly GCA_934650975.1 of uncultured Collinsella sp. Lineage (GTDB taxonomy): Bacteria > Actinomycetota > Coriobacteriia > Coriobacteriales > Coriobacteriaceae > Collinsella. Next base: position 40,801 of record CAKUFW010000008.1, read on the forward strand.
GACGTATAATGAAATATATATAGATGAATGGCTCAGCACCCGTCCCGTCCTTGATGCGGGGTTGCTATCGGGAATAGGAGCCGAGCGCTCGGTCGAATAGGCCGTGCGTCACGGGCGAAACAACGAACACGAAGCTCCCGTGGAAACCGAGATAGACAAGGCTTTGCGCCTCTGTCCTTCTTTGGTTTCCACGGGAGCTTTTTTTGTTTCGCGAAAAGGACTTTGAACATGGAGGTGGCTGGTTATGGCTAAAGGAAAGAAGCAGGTAAAAGAGGTAAACCCCTCTTACATGACGACGCGCGAGCTGGCGGCGTTCCTCGGTTTGAGCGCGGGGACGCTCTGCGTCTGGCGCAATCAGGGCAAGGGTCCGAGTTACTACAAGGTCGGAAACGCGGTTCGCTACAAGATTGACGACGTCGAGGCGTGGAAGAACGAGAACGTGAAGCGCGTCGAGCTGACGAATTAAGGAGGTGAGTTTATGGCTGATAAAGAAAAGAGCAGTTCCCCCGCCGCCACAGCAAAGGGAACCGCTCCGTCTAACTATAAATATTTTAGCTCATTACCGCCCATTTTTCAAGTATCTGACCCGCAGGCAAAAGATGAGATGAAGAGGGGGCGTGCGTATGACGAGGGGAATCAGGGCGAGGCGTACAACCCTGACTACCTGTACGGCGGGGAGAACTATCACAAGGCGCTGAGCGATGTGGTGAGCTATGTGTTGCGCGACTGCGCGGGTGATGGCCTGTCCGCTCTCTCGGACGTCGTGGTCAAGGTGACGAACGCCCTCGTGGCGTGGGCCAACCTGCCCGAGCCGCCATCTAATCCGGAGGCGGGCAAGATTTACGGCAGGGGCTTTCGCTGGCCGAAGCTCAAGAGCATCGACCCCGTGCAGGCCGCCGAGCTGGTGTTCGCGCAGGAGGTCATCCGCATGGTCTGCGTCAAGGAGACCGTGGACAAGCCGACCTCGGAGGGCGTGCTCGCTATGTACGACCCCGACGAGGGAATTTACCGCGAGATTGGCGATGGGCAGATTGACCTGTGGTGTCAGGAGGTCGTGGGCGCTGCGAACGGCAACTGGAAGAAGAACTTCGCTCAGAAGCTGCACGACATGGCGTCACGTCGCGAGAACCGCGTGCGCGAGTGCGATAACCCGTCCCTGGTCTTCATGGCCAACGGAATCTGGGATTACGAGGAGCGCGTCCTGCGCGAGTTCTCCCCCGAGGTCGTTGCGCTCAGGAAGAGCGCCACGCGCCTCCCCGACAAGGAGCCGCCCGTCCCCGAGCACACGATGCCGGATGGCTCGAAGATTGACTTCTGGCAGCTGCTGGACTCCTACGTCCCCTACGACGGCGGGCGCGACCTGCTTGTCAAGGTGGCGGGGGCGTCCCTGCGCAGTTACCACAACTGGCGCGTCATGGTGACCTTCTACAACCAGTCGGGTCACAACGGTAAGAGCACCTTCCTCGACTGCCTCAAGTCGCTCGTCGGCTACGACGGGTGCATGACCTCAAGCCTCGCGCTGCTTGCCGGCGGCACGGATGGCGGGCGGTTCGGCGTGTCGAACATCGTGGGGGTTTCCCTCATCACGTGCGAGGACTCCGAGTCGGGTGCGTACCTGAAGGACAACTCGCGCCTGAAGTCAATCATCTCGCATGACGCGATAGGCGTGGAGCGCAAGAACAAGGGCATGTTCGACTACACGCCCCACGCGCTGATTGTCTGCGCCGCCAACGACATCCCGAAGACCCGCGACAAGGGGGACGCCTGGCTGGGCCGCAACATCTACGTCCCGTTCACGGGGCAGTTCGTCGGCAAGGCCGATGACAAGACCATCCGTTCCGAGTGGGTCGTGTCCCCCGAGTTCTGCGAATACCTGGCCTATCAGGCGCTGGTGAAGTGGGACCGGTATTACGAGCTGCCCGAGCCTGAGGAGGCCGCGCAGCTGAAGCGCGAGTGGGTTCTCGGCAATGACACGGTGGCTGAGTTCTGGGAGGACGTCAAGGATTCGATTCAGGCCGACTTCGTGCCGAATGAGTACCTGTCCATGCGCTACGACGAATGGCTGGCCGCGGAGCACAAGGGCATGCGGATGCAGATGAGCCGCAAGGCGTTCATGGCCCGAATCGTCGAGCTTGCGTGCTCCGACGGCGAATGGACGCAGAGCAAGGACGCGAGCGGGTCCGTCCTCAAGACGAGCTGCGAGAAGTGGTGCCCCGGCTTGACGGTCTACCGCACGCGAGATGGCTATGGCGGCGCGGGCGGATTGGTCTACTTCTTGGGCAGACGTCGCGGGATTTTCCGCACGGCCGTCCTCGATTACTGCACCGCCCATGGCACGACCCCCGCAGACCTCGGTGCCGGTTACGCGGCGGTGAGGGAGCAGCTTGGTCTTGCGACGGATACAGAAGACAACGATTAAGGAGGAATAGATTATGGCAACGAAGAGGTTTGATGACGTGGCCGAGAAGGCACGTGCGTTGGAAGCTCAGGCGAAGAAGCTGCGCCGCGAGGCGCAGGCCGCGAGGACGAAGGCTTACGCCGACGCGCTCGTGGCGGTTTTCCCTGAAGTGAAGGACATGGGTTCGGTGGAAGAGGTCCTTGACTTCGTCAAGGGACTGAAGCCGAGCACCGGACACGGAACGCCGGATGCGCGCGCCGCTGGCGCTGCGGATTCCGGTCATGCTCCTACCGCAGAAGCTGGAGAGTCGTCGGAAGCGCACGGCGGTTTTTCCGGCGCGGTCTACCGAGGGTAGCCGTGCCGGGTTCCACCGAGGGATTCGGGTTCCATGTCGGACAGGGGAAGTCGTTCCCGTGTCCGACATGGACGGGCGAGGCTCGGTGGACAAAAGGTGGGGGTTCGAAGGGGGTGGCGCAGCCGCCCCCTCGCAAGCTGACGGAGTAGGGCAAATTGCGAGAATCGCAATTTGTACGTACGGAGTCAATGCTTGCTCTTTTCCCCTTTGCGCAGAGACGTTGTGAGATTAGCCGAAAACGGCATTTCGGATTGTCCGCCGCAGGCGGGCGTTTCGGATAGCAGCAAAGGAGGTGTTCCGCATGGCGGAAACGTATGAAAAAAGAAGCGGGAAGGCGACGCGCCAGAAGTACGTGAAAGACCGCCGTGACAAGGTGGTTCAGGTGCGTATGAACGACGCGGAGCTTTCCCTGCTGGACGAGCAGCGCGGGACGTGCTCGCGTTCCAATTATCTTCGCGGTGAGCTGTACGCGAGTCGCTACGCGCCGCCCAGCCGCGAGGTGGTTCTGGACGTCCCGGCCCTGGACCGTGTCCGTGTCGAGCTGAACCGCATCGGCGTCAACATGAATCAGATTGCACGCGCGCGCAACCGGCGCTTGAGCGGCATGGGAATACTCGACGCGACGCGTGAGGAAATGAGGACGAAGGACGAGGCGGAAGCGTTCCGCGAGTTCCGCGATTCGGTGGACAAGCTCCGGGCGCAAGTCGATGGACTGCGTGCGGATTTGCAGGCGTACGTGGAGACGGGAGGTGATGTCTGATGTCAACGACGCATGTGCAGTCGCTTCCGAACGTGCGCGGGCGTATGTCGTACACCGAGTTCGGCGAGGGAAAGTGCAGACGCGCTCATCTGGAAAACGGCACGGACCGCATCGCCGCGCAGATGGGTGACGCCGCCTCAAGAGGGGATTTCATTGTCTACTGCGAGGGGCAGAAGCATCGCCACCCGAACGCGGTCAACGAGGGCTACGAGCTGCGCATCTCATGGGCGACCGACGAGCTTGACCCAAGCAAGGTCGACGACATCCAGCGTGGCATGGAGTACGCGTACACGCTGTGCCACGAGCTTGCCCCTGACTCCATGTGCTGGGTCACCATGCACGTGGACGGCGAGGGAGGCTGCGTGCATGCGCACGCGACCATTGCGAACCACGACGCCCGTACCGGGCAGGTCATCAACAAGGGGGACACGAGCCTCTACGCTCCGCGTGTGAAGGCGGTCAATGATGAGCTGAGTCGTGCGTGCGGCTTTCAGGTGCTGGGAGCGGACAAGGAGATGTCCCTCTGGGAGCAGAAGCGCGAGACGTTCCAGCCCGGTTCTTTCGACCGGCGTCTCGGCGACAGGGTGGCGGATGCCCGCGACCGCTCCAGCACGCTGGACGAGTTCAGGCGCAATCTTGGGCTGAGCGGCGTGACGCTGAAGGAGACCACGAAGACCGACGGGAAGACCGGCGAGGTCACGACGGGATGGTCCTACAAGGCTGTGGACGAGTGGGGACCGAAGCGCCGCACCCGCAAGCGCCGTGCCTCCAACCTCGCCGACGACCTGACCCGCGAGGGCATCGAGGCGTACTTCGAGGCGAAGCAGCGCGGGCTTGAGGTGCAAGAGCAGGACGCCCCGGCACCGGAGGTCCTTCCCGACGTGCCCGAGACGGCCGAACCGGCAGAACAGCCCTCTAAGGATTTCGCTCTCGACGTGTACGACCTCGACCGGGCGTACGTGTCGGAGATGGCGTCCGACCTTCAGAAGGCGCACATCCACCGCTCACGCGAGGAGGGCAAGACCTTCATGGACGAGCGCTACGAGGCGCTCGTGGAGGCGCGGAACCACCCGGACGAGCAGCTGGCGAAGCTGCGCGAGGACGTGGACGCCGCAAGGCGCGAGTTCCATGCCTCCAAGGAGGCGCGCGACACCCTGCAAAGCCCGTGTCCGGGGCTTCTGGCCGGCATGCACGTGTTCGCCAAGGCGGGGCGCAACGCCCGTGACCCCGTGTCCCGCATGATGGCCGACATGACCGCCATGATGCTGCACATGATGATTCAGGAGGCGCTCGCGGAGGAGCGCCGCAGGCAGCGCGAGGAGGCGGAGAGGCGCGTGTACGAGTCCCGCAAGAGCATGTGGGACGCCGAGAAGCGCCTCAAGGCGGCGGAGAAGGCGCTGTCCGACGAGGACGAGCGCGAGTCCAAGGCGCACGCCAAGGCCATGCGGGCGCGCTATGTCAGGGCGCGAAGTGTCAGCCCAAGCACGCCGAGGTCGGCGGACAAGGACACGCAGTTCGGCGAGTAGCCGAAAAGATAAGGGAGCAGCGTCAAGCTGCTCCCTTTCTCAATGGATTTCAGGTGCCGGTACGTAGTCCCAGCTGGTCCCGAAGTGCGTGATTCCCCACACGTACAGGTCAAGCTCCTCGTCGTGGAACACCGGCTCGTCGGTGTGCTCCATGATAAACGACGGGTCCTGCACGATGTACCACTGGAAAATCTCGTTCCACGGTGCCCAGTCCCCGCTCACGGGTTCGAGCGGGCGGCTGGCTATCTCGTTCGCGAGCACCATCCCGCCGCACGTCTCGGCGAGGTCGGCGTAGGTCTTGATGCCGTAGTCACTCATCGCCCTCCTCCTCCGCTTCCCGCTCCTCGATTCGCTTGAGGTATTCCGCCACGCAGTAGCGCATGGTGCGCAGGGCCTCGCAGTCGATGCTCTCCGCGAGGATGTCCCCGTCGAGGACGACCTCGCCCAGAGCGTTCACGAACCGCCACTCCATCACGTTGTCGATGCGCTTGAGCACGTCCTTCAGGGTGCCGCTGTCGCGCATGGGGGCGTTGCCGTCCACCTTCGCCATGCGCTCAAGCTCCTTGGCCTTCGCCGAGCAGATGCGGGCGGTGCGTCTGAGCACCTGCGCCCTCCACATGGCCTCCTCCTGGGGGCTGTTGGGTTCAACACGCTCCTTGTCCATCGTGTACCTCCTTATCTCCGTTTCAGAGGCACCCGACGCCGCAGGCGTCTTTCACGTATGCCCATCCAAAGCCCAGCGAAAGACCTTCGAAAGACCTCCGCAGGGGCTCTGTTCGGGCAGGGGCGCGAAATGGGCTCAGCACAGCCCAGCGAAAGACCTTCGCAGGGACTTTGTTCGGACAGGGGCGCGAAAAGGTCTCAGAACAGCCCACCGAAAGACCTCGAAAAGCCCTTCAAAGGTCGATGCAGTGTCCTCTAGCTCGACTCCCCGCTCGATGTACGCCTTGCGCGGCGTGTGCGAGATGATGGCGGGTATGCCGTTCGCAAGCGTCAGGAACAGGTTGGCCGATATGGAGCCGATGCAGACGGACGCGAAGTCGTACGCGTTGGCGTTTCGGATGTGGAACCCGTCGTGGTTCCCCAGTATCAGGTGGATGCGCGAATGGGGTACGTTCAGGTCGTCGAGCAGGTACAGGGCACGACGGAGGCTCTTGTGGCCGCCGGCAGACAGGTCGCCCGCGATGTAGAGGTCGTCGTTCTTCCCGCATACCGCGTTGATGCGTTTGATAACGAGCTTGTCATGGGCCTCCGTGTCGACCATCTCGTTGAATCGGTACTCCGACAGCTCGCGTCGCAGTTGGTTGATGCCGTCAGGTTCCTCGATGATGTCGCGGTCGGGACGCATCCCAGGTTTCCAGAAACCGCGCGTCGCGGCGACGAACGGGTGTGCCAGGTGCAGGTCGGATGTGAAGTAGCGCATATGTCAGGTTCTCCCCTTTCGTTATACGGTTTGTTGCGTCTTCGGCTCTCGCCGACGGGAGTCGGTTATATGGGATAGAGGCTTTGGTTTATGCTTAGAAGCGATTTGATTTAGTTGTCGGTATAAGGATGTCAACGCGTCTGTTTCGGGGCCTTAAATCGCCTCTCAGAGCCTTTGGGTTGTCGGCTTGCGTTTTCGTTGTACTCATGTTACAATTGGCTCATAGAAAACAATTAAGCGTCGGTCGGGAAGACCATGAGAAGAACGT
>CAKUFW010000009.1 GCA_934650975.1 uncultured Collinsella sp.
TACGTTTGGCCGGCATCCCCCGACCATGGCGTCTCGGGCAAAAATAAAACCGCAGGTAGACGGCCTGCGGTTTTCGCAAAATACGGGGTATAGTCGATGGGTCAGGGTAAAACGTAGTATATGGGCCGGTTTCGTGGCGGGAGCATCGCAGGAAGCCGACCGAGGGCACCCGGAAGTGAGCAGGGCACCCGTTTAACGACCGATTTCCAGCCAATTGCAAAGGACGTTAGCTCGCAACTCCATCTCGGCTGTCTTTTGAGCCCTAGTTTTGCACCTATAGCGCAACTCCAAGCGCGAGCAAAGACTTCGCACGATCGCATCAAGCTGATCGGCATCGTTAAGCATGTCGTGCGTAACCAGGAAGACGTCATACCCCATACTTTGTAACGCCGTCATGCGTTTAGCATCGTGGTCGAGCACGGCTCCCGATCCATGGATGACTTCTCCTTGAAGTTCCACGATGCCAGCCTTCATTATGGTTGGATTCACGATCACGATATCCCCGTAGCAGACTTTTTGCCCTGCAATTCTCTGCGCCGATGCGGTAAGCGGCGTAAGGTCGTTGACGTAAACGTATCGAAAGCCGGCACCGCCGCGAGAGCGAGGAAGCGATAGCAATAAAATTCCTGCAACTTCAAGCGGAGAAGCTGCTATACCCGTCACCAGCTGCGCGGCGTTATAAAACTTCGTACCCCACTTTCGTCTTTTCATCTTACTGGCGTACGCATGAAGCTCGTGCAATTCGATGAGCGGCTTCCTCATCCAGAGCGAAGTGCCCTTTAGCTTTGTGACTTCTTTCGTTTTCTTTTGTCCGTTGGGCCCCTTCGCATTTACCTGTTCTTTGCCTTTTATGCGCGCATAAACGCGTTTCCATTGTGGTTCGTCTTGGCTTTCATCGAGGTCAAAGAGGGATTCGGTGGTTGCATTTTCTGCAGCGTGTTTGGCTTTGTCTAGTTCCGCTTCTGCTGCAGCAGCGGGTTCAAAGACCGAAAACCACCCACAGAATTCGTACATGGCAAGGACAAGATCGGTTGGAGACACAAAGCGCGCCATGGTAAATAGCGTCGCAAGTGGATTGGTTACTCTAAAGCCCATTGCGGTTTCCAACGTGCTGTCCACCCCCGAAGCATCATCACAGTGGATTGTTGTCCGTAATCCCGAATGGTAGTTAACGCCACCGGGCATTGTTGTGGTAGTGATCGGAGTCTTGAGGACGTCGACTACGAACGGTGACTGGGCTAGGGCTCGCCAGCCGTCTTCGGAACTTGGTAGGCGTGGGTAGAGGTCGCGTACTTGGGGTGGGCAGCGCCAGTAGCGGAATGCGGTGTTTGCGCAGACGATTTCGTCCATGGGGCCTCCCCTGGTTTCGGCCGCGGGCCGTGTAGATTGTGGGCGAGGTCGATTATCTATGGGGGCATCATGCGGGTAAGTACCGGAAGCTGACCAAATGCTGACCAAAAGATGGACGGTCTATGTTGAAAGTTGGCGCGAATGGCAAAACGTTCAGGTAGCGAAGCTGCTCGTTTGGTCCCTGTCTCCACAATTCTTCGTGCCATACACAAGGTTGAACAGGAAAATTACTGAATTCGCGATTTAAAAATGCGCAAGAAGTCAGCAAAAGAACCGCAGGTAGGCTATGCCGTTGTAGCAAAGTTCAATTGGTTTTTGGTGTCAGATTTAGTGTTGTCCTTGGTGTCAAAAAGAAAAAGGCCAGAGGCTTAACACCTCTGACCTGCGCTTTAGATGGTGGGCGATACAAGATTCGAACTTGTGACCCCATCCGTGTGAAGGATATGCTCTACCCCTGAGCCAATCGCCCGTCGCCTTTCGGCAAAAGAGATACTAACATAGCCGCGCGTGGTTTACCAAGAACTTTTTGCCCTCGATTTTAAATTCGTAGGTGCCAGTAGTACAAACACAACCAAAGAAACCAGCAAACCCGCAGCTAAACCGCCCTTTACCGCTTAATCCACGAGGTCTCGGGCCGGCAAATAAGGCGCGCGTTGTTGTAGGCCATGTCGAGCGTGAGGCAGGTGCGCGCGGCGTAGAAGCCGTCCTCGCGCTGGATGGTCAGTGCCAGCTCGGGCTTGTCGCCGGTCAGGCACAGCGGCAACAGCAGTTGGATCCGGCCGCCGTAGAACTGCGGCACCGCGAGCGTGTAGTTGGCGGCGGCGCGACGAGCAGCCTCGACGACGGCGCCCTCAAAGGCGCGGCGCAGCAGCAGCGAGTTGCCCTCCCCCATTAGACTGGCGGGAATGCGCGTGAGGTTTTCCTCGTCGCCCAGGATATGGTCGATGTTGGAGCGGATGGGCAGTCGATAGTCAAAAACCAGCTCGGAGGGGTCCTCGGCAAAGCGCACGCGGCATGGCAGGTACTCAAACGAGACCAGCATGGGATCGCTTTCCTTAAAGAAGCCCTTCAAAAACCAGCGCTGGCGCGCGTCGGGCTTGGTGTTAGGTTCGAACAGGCCGTAGATGGTCTCGTAGCGGCGCGTGTACAGGCCGGTGTTGAACAGGCAGCGGTCGCCATCGAACACCAGCGGCAGGTTGGACGGCACGGTCTGGTCCACGTCGCGCTCGGTCAAAAACACCGCGCGACTAAACGAGAACGACAGGTAGTTTTTGAGGATGCGGTTGCCGGGACCCCAGTCCTCGGGGTCAGCGAGGTCGGCCAGGCGGTCATAGCAGGGTTCGGGGCAAAATGCAAAGTCGTATACATTGCTGCACAGGGTGCTGGGGATCTCCATATGGCTTCCAATCAAGATAATGGCAGGCGTGCGGATGCTTAGATTCTATACGTGCGACGGGTCGCCCGTGCCCGCAACGCAACCGCGGCGCAGCTCTTCGGCGAGGTCGGCGCGAGAGCGGTTTCCGGAAACGAGGTCCTGGATCCAAGCGTAGTACTGGTTGTCTTTTACCTCCGGGCTGTCGGACAGCACGACCGGACTGCCGACGAGCCTTAGAACGGACAACGCAAAGACAAGGCTGGTGCGTTTGTTGCCGTCCTCAAAGATGTGGTCCTTGACCATGTGCTCGGCGACGTAGGTGGCCTGGTCAAAGATGTCTGCGAAGCGATCGGTTGGCGATTGGCCGAATATCGTACAGAATGCACCCGAAAGCACGGACTCGATGCGTCCAAGCTCAAGCGCGGCCCGGTCGCCTGTGGCGTCGGTCGTATAGCAGCGCCCGACCGTCATCAGCGTGCTGTGTAGGCGCATCACGGCCGCGGCCATAGCTTCGAGCGAACCGGCATCATCGAGCACGAGCGGCGCTAACGGATGCGCGCCTCGCTGCGTAGTCGCCATCATGAGTTCTCCAAGAGTCTGAGCGCGTTGGGCATGGCAGCGATGGTTAACTCAACTGCATAGTCGATCGACATAAAGCCGTCGAGCGAAATCGGTAATGTTGAATTTGCCTCGTGTGCTACTGAGTAATCTTCTTGAGTAGCGCGACCAGTGCCGTCATCTGGCTGAACATGACTCCAAAGCATGTGCGTCTCCTTTATAGCTTCGTAGATGGAAAAGACTGCGAGTCGTACTCAAGAACGATCGGTTGCCAGATGAGGTCTTCAATACAGCAGTCGAGCGTGTTTGCGAGCGCCAATGCCGAGGAGACCGAGGCGCGGCGTAGGTCGAGCTGGTTCTGCTCGTAGAGTTGTATGGCGCGAAGTTTAAGCCCCGATTGGGCGGCGAGCTGTTTTTGCGTTAGGCCGGCCGCCTTTCGTGCCGCTTTGAGGCCCTTTTTGTCTGCCTGGGCATCGTTCCATTTATCAATGACAATCTGGGCGAATTTGTCTTCGGAGGCCTCGTGGAGCGGATGGTACGAGCCGATGATCCAATCGAGCGGAGCGACTTCGAGTAGCTCGTTAAAGCCCAGGCTGCACATCCATTGCGCATAGGCCAAAACCCAGCCCGCCCAATACTGAGGCGAACGGTCGAACGGATAGGTCTCCCTGCATTCGACGGGGGTCAGTCCCGCATGTGCGATAATATCGCGCGCGAGCTCGTCGCCCGCCATGCCGCAGACGACGCGAGGTATACCGCGCTCAAACTGTTTCATCTCAAAAGCGTTCGACAGGATCGCCGTCAACTCGGCTGGAGTCAGCCCTTGGTCACAGAGGGCAAAGTCGACCGCCTCGCCCAGCGTTCTCATGGCATCGTCGAGATACATCTCACTGTAGGCGTGGGTCATCGCTCGTCATCCCCTCTCGAATGATATCGACGATACGAATTCCCTCAAACGGATTTTCGGCAAGTAGCTCCCGATACTGCGCCCTTGCCACTTCATCTCGCTCCTTGGCCAATGGACCATACAGAGCTTGCGGCGCACGTTCAAATCCAGCAAAACGAATGCTCTTAAACGCGCGCTCGCTTTTGAGCACAATCTGCTCTCCCAAGTTGCCGAGCCTCATAGATCGACCAAGTTGATCGACGGTAATCGTATTGTTCACAAAAGCTCTGGCATAGCTAAAGTACGAGTCGTCCGCACGCCATCCCCTTATTACGTCGCAAGCGCTCGTGTCAGGTAGAAAATGATCGTGGAGATATTCGCACGCCCCCACGGCAATAGCGGTGTCCTTGCGAAAAGAACGATGCTCTACAAGCAACGCAATCCAATGCAGAACTGAATATTGCGGCGATAGCAGGTCGAGTACCTTGAGATCGGCCATATCGAGTTCATAGCGATTCGCAAAGCCATCGGCATCACGCGAGCATGCCCATTCCTTTGCAAGGTCGAGGCTCTCTGTGCAATAGAATCCCTGTCCATAGTCGTTATGGACTTTCCCCAGGCCAAGCTGGGGAGTCTCAATGATTTTCTGAGAACCATGCCACAGTTCCACGCGAGTCTCCTAACAGGTATCGCTCTAGCGATAGTATAGCACACTATCGCTAGAGCGATACCTGTATTCAAAGAGTAAGAGGGTACATAAAACCGAGTTTGAGTTCAATACTGGCTTCTAAGACTCGCCGAGTCCGGAAGTATGCGGCAAAATTCAGACTTGCTGACCACGCTGAAGCACGCCAACGCCTCTACCTTCGGTTTCTTTGCATGAATAGGGCGGTGTGGTCGGGGGTTCCGGAATTTGCCGCATACTTCCGTTTTGAGATTCCAGAAGTGCGGGGAAAAACCGAGTTCTACCGACCAGACCCCGGTTTTACGCTTCCGCGACCTGCGGTTTTGTTATCAGAATTTGGTTTGCGCTCGGATGGTTCCGCTTTTTCCCCGCACTTCCGGAAATCGGGTGTTTCGGTCTCGATATTTAGGTTCCAGATGTGCCTTATCCAGCAGAGAGAACCAGAGTTTCTCTCGTCTGCGCATGCACTTTCTAGTGTCGCCTGAGAAAAAGAGACGCCTTCAACAAGAACGGTCGAAGGCGTCTTCTCGACGAGCATTATTTTGATTGCGTTGGTCGTGCCCTGCGACCAAGATCTTCTCGGTAGGCTTTCTTTTGATTTCGTTGGTCGCGCCTTACGACCAAAATCTTAGGCAAGCTTACAAATGATTGATATTGGATGCAAGGGGACCCTAAGAAGCGTCAAGGTCACGCGGACGAATCCGTGCCCGTGAACCGTTCATGACCAAACCGACTATGCGGCAAGCATGGGAACATATGAGTCTTGATCGACCCCCCAAATGATTGGTGTAAGTCCGTAGTTTTTGCAAGCCTCGATAGACTCGGGTGGAACAACGCCATCTTTCGTGTTGGTAGAATTTAGAAAAACGACCCCCTCGCAATCATTGCGCGCCGATTTAATGTCTTCCCATCCAAATAACGCGTTTTGAATTCCCTGCTTACCTGGATTATTTACCGTTTTAATTAGACGCATGGGCCTTCTTTTGTTTTTGCCGATTGCATAGTCAAATTTAAACGAAAGTCCGGATCGGCCCTGGAAGGACGGCCCGGGAACATAAGAAATTTCATTTTCGAGCAGCCAATTGCCGACATCTTCAGTGAAGAGGTTTCTCACGCTGCTTTGAGATAGCAAAAACATATCATCAACAGAGGCCATGGCTTGAAGAAGCATATTCATCTTCATAGGAAGATCCGTTGCAGAAGCCGTTATACACAGTTCGCCATCTTTTTCCTTAGCGGAAAAGCCGGATAGAATCGAATTCAGCTTTTCGATTCGCTGCCCTTTCATGGAGAATCCAGACAATTCAAGATCATTGATGGTTTCGCCAAGATCTGAAATGACATAGCCACCAGCTGGGTCATCGCCAAGGTAAACCCGCATGCAATCGTTGTTTCGATTGAGCATGGGCGTGGAGATGCAGACGCCATTACCTTGCTGAACCGGCACCATATTTGCTTCTACGAACTTGGCATACGCACTGATAAAGCCCCGGGCCTGTTCTACATTCATCTCACACCCCCAAAGATAGCTCTACTTTAAGCTTGTCTGTAATATTACAAGTTTCCTGAAATGACCAAAAGAGCGATGCAAAATCGTAGCTCTTAGGTTTAAGAATATTCTGACTCGGAATGCCACAAGCCCATTTCGCACCGTATCCATCTAAATCAAAATGAACGTGGGTACCAACTATCAGCGATCCGTCTGGATTCCTGTGACGAAGGACCTCTGGGTTATCGCTATAGTCGAGACGAATCAATGGACGATCTGATACGCGTGTCTGCATGGTGCTTTTTCTGTCAGCAGAAAGTCCAAGGATTAAGGATGAGCTTCTTTTATTCTCAGTGAGATCAAGATAGAACTTGAGGGCTTTATTCTCATTGGCAACGAGTTCGATTAGCGTTTTATCTCCAGGCGCAGGCCATTGTTTTCGATATTGCATATCACGCACATCTTTGGACATCAAGATGTATTCGCGGGCAGTTGAATTCATGTCGTTCCAGGTGAAGGTGTTCACAGCAGTTCCAATCCTCACGGCAATTGCCGAATAATCTCACCTTATGGTAAAGGCTCGATGGGACAGAAATTCGAAGATATAGGGGTAGCGTTACTTTTTGGTGCTTCGTTCATTATGTGTGCATCATATCGGTCCAACTAGCTACATCGATTCACCGACAGTAGCAAGGCTTGACCCCAGGAGCAAAGGAATTCTCGGTCTTAAGGACCTACCCCCATTCGGGAACCCAGCTAAATCCATCCCAAGTCAGCCTTGCTATGGGTGGAACTATATCACCATCAGGTAGGGTTATGCAGCTAGCTGACGGGATGGTTCCAATGTCCGCAGACGTATAAAAATGGCGAGGTACGTACCTCGCCAGTCTGACACTTCCGAGACAATCGCCTCTTCGGTGGTTGAATTCTCTCATATTTCAGGGGCTTTTAGAGCTGCATCGATTAGGTCAGCAGCGTTGACGAAGCGGCCGGGATTCCCCCTGGCAAAGAACGCATCGTTCTCGTGGATTGCCTCAAGGCTTTCCGCGTTGGGCTCGGCATGCGGAATGAGCTGCGAGATGGTATCTGCAAACTCCTTGTCACGTTTACTTCCCTTCATAGAGACGCACCTCATCCTGTTCGAGATTTTTGCGGAAGGCCGGGCGCATGTGCTCTAGTGGGTTGGTGACTATATCAACCTTTCGTCCAAGTTCCTTTTCGAGCTCAAGTGAAAGTTCATATAGCGTGCCAAACGTCATCGCGTCGCCGCAGACTAAGCGCAAGTCGATATCGCTATCGGGCGTTTGCTCGCCTCGGGCAAACGAGCCAAACAGATATGCCTCGCGGACGTCGTAGCGAGCCAGCACGCGGGAGACCGCAGTGGATATGTCGGTAGACGAAATCATGGATAATTGCCGCTCAACAGTAAAACATCAGAGGACCAGCGCCGAAACTGCCGGTCCGACTTTATGGCGTTCGGCAAGCTCGAAAATGAATGGGGCATTTGACCTGACAAACTTGGTTAAGAAATCCAGATCGGCAGCAGAAAAACCTTCGACGTTAAACCATTTAACTGCAGGCAAGAAGCATTCTGCATGGTCAAAACCAAAGTCGACGGGACGCTCGACAGCTACGCGAATGGTCCCGTCTTCTCGTGTCTCTGAGTAGGCAAACTGAGTGCCATCATCAAGCTGAACGTAGCTCCAAAGCATGACTGCGTCCTTTACAGGTTCTTGGGAAATAGTGTGACTGGCCGTAGTGCGGGATGAATCACGTTAGTGCCCAGAACCAAATACGTCGTCCACAAGGTCGGGCATATCAGTCCACACTTGATAGGAGGCAACGTTGTCTGGATTCGCTTCTCTTGCACGACGCTTGTCTTCCGAGTTGTGTTTTGCGGCATTGACCAAAGCCTGGTCCTTGTTGCCGCCAACTATTTCTAAATTCACAGATTTGTACTTTGATGCGGATGACCTCTTAGGATCAGTTGATTTAAGTACACCAAGGTCGCGCGCCCTTTTCTCGCATTGAGGCGTCGATGCAGAAGTTTCCGGACATGGTGACACATGATCGATGAGCCATACTTCAAAGCATGGATTAGAGATTGCGAGCCTTACACCTTTGGCCTTTGCTTCTCGTTCTGCCATGGACAAATTCCTGAACTCGTCCGAATCGACAACAATCCATGCGGAGCTCAGTTCTTCAATTTCACCAGTTTTGCCTGCTTTTTTATCAGGCTCGAGTTCTCGAGACACCTGCTTGGCCACTTTTAACGGATCTCCGTCAATATGCCTATAACGCACACTACCGCGAACGTCCAATTCATTAATTAGGAAGTTGAAGTATTCGGTTTCGGTCACCCTGCCGTTGGACACAATCAGATGGCGCTTTCGCTTTGCTCTCGTTTGCTTTTTGCGTCCGCGAGCAAGCCCTCTCCTTTCTGCCTTAGCCATTTATGTCAGCGCCTTCTTTCATGAGTTGGGCCATAAGTTGATGAAAGCTTGGGTTGGGCAGTGGCACATAGACACCGTTCAAATAATTGCGGCCCAGATTCTCATTTGCGCGAGGAGAATACTCCATAGCGGCAATTAATTGAGAAGTTCCCTCTGAATCCTTTTCAACAAACCAGACCTGATCGCGTTCAAGCACCTCTTCCATGGGGCTCGTTCGCGTCATCAAGGTGACATCATGAGTAGAAAAGATAAGCTGCGCACCATTTGGATTTGTTTCAGGATCAGAAAACAGTGAAACAAAGTCGCGTAGGAGCGTGGGATGAAGGCTCGAATCTAGTTCATCAATGAGCGCCAGACTTCCGCTGCTTAACGAGTTTAGAGCCACGAAGAAAAACGCTAGAGCCGCTTTTGTTCCTTCGGATTCCTGGTTTGAGTTGAACCAAAGTCCATCCCCCACCCCTTTATGATGGAAGAATAGGTCATAAGAAAATGACCATTTAAAATCTTCTTCAATTATATTCCGCGCTTCTTCTGGAATGTCTTTAAGATCAACGAACGGCTCTTTTAAACCTAAGACGCTTTCTGCTTGGCGAACATCGATATCGTCAACTCCGATATCGGCAAACTTAATAAGCTGCGATAATACTCGGGCTCGCGAATCGCCTTTGATAAATAATTTCTTAATCTCCGTTAGCTCGTTGGCGTATAGCGTCGCATCATAGCGCTTTACATCGTAAGCAAGCGACTTAAATGCCGGCTGGATTACCGTGCTGCCAGCAGTTGCCGCGGCAGATAAAAAGAGAGAGTTTTTGCGCGTAATATCCCATAGCTGCTTTTTTGCGCCCGTAAAGGAACTTCCGAATTTAATGGACTGCTTTCCATTTACCGAAGTGCGATCGTATAGAAGGGAGGGTTGCTTTGAACGATAGACGACGAGGTTCTCGTAAGTAACTTCATTTTTATTTAACCCAAACGAGAACTCATATTTTTCATTACCGGAAGTAAAGTCAATAGAAAACTCGGTATCGTCGTCGATGGAGTTGGAATCTAGCAAAAAAGGAATGACTGGAATTCGTGTTTGCGCATCGCCTGCCGCGAAACCCGTGCGGACGAAATACGAGACAAAATTCAGAGCGTTAATAAAATTGGATTTTCCCGAAGCATTGGCGCCATACACCGCGGCGACGCGTACGGGACCAAATTCTTTTTTACCGGAAATTGGTTCAAATGAAAACTGCTGTGCATCTCGAAAACTGAGGTAATTCTTAAAAGAAAAATTGAGGATCATCGTCAGAATCTTTCTAGCTACTGTTCGTTTATCACAGGCGTACTGTAATTACAAGAACAATTATATGCTTTTAAAGGCGATATTTGTTTGTTTTGAACAAATATCTACTCTAAATTGAGATTCAATTCAAGCGAGCCTATTGTTAATGTGAATTGGGTCATCGCTCTGCGTTGGCGCTGTTGCTAGCGATGGGTGACGAAACTAAGCAGAGTGAGTGCTCCTTCCACCCCTTAAACAAACTTCCCTGTCACCAGATTGACGAAGTCAGCGAGCTTAATCTCTCCGGAGAAGCCACTCCCCTTGTACTTTCCCGCATAGGTTTGCAAGTCGTACTTGAACGAGATGTTGTAGAGCTTGCCGCTCTTTGTTTTCCTGATCAGCACGTTATCAACCAATAACCCTAAAGGAATTACGAGACTCGAGAACCTTGCAATTGACACACGGAATGAAATGCTTCATTACAGAACGCCCGCTGTTAAAGTCTCAATGACTATTTATTGATCAGCCCTTTAATTGCGCGATAGTAATTTGCATGTTCAATTAGCTCATGGGTTTCTTTCAGCTTATCCATCGTCGGAACACGTTCAGATACCAAGCCCGTTTTCCTCCAGCAACATATCCAACAGCTCAAAGAAACAAATCGAAGTTGCATGGCAGCAGCATGCAAAATTGATGCCGGTTGGAGACTCCAACCAGTTCTCGCCAAGACGAGAGACTTTATACGTGTTGACTCCAGACCTTTCTATTAAACCAAGCCTTGCAAGCGTAGAAAGAGCGGCAGCACACGATGAAGGTCCCAGTTCAAACTCCCTATTTAGAAAATCAGAGATATCCTCATCCTGGGCACTACCATCAATAAACTCCAGTAACTTCTGATTCGCCCCAAGGAAACCAGCCGTCCCTCCAACGAGAAAACCGATATTTTTATTCGTACGGGACTCAAAGGCGTTTAGGGAAAGCTCGAGCGCCCAATCGGACGGCGGACAATAGCTGGAATCTTCATCCGCGAGCGCATCGGCAACGGGCTCCGGAGTGATTGATGCGACAAACCGCTTGCCCAAATCAGTCAAGTGATAGCGATTACCCTCATACTCGCGAAACTCAACCAAGCCAAGGTCTCAGCACCACTTGAGACGAGCCTGCACTTCGGAGAGGACCTTCCATGTCGCCCCATAGGTGCCTTTTGAAATCTCCCATAGCTCGCGCGCCGTTTTTGGGGCATCGAGATTTTCAAGCAAACCGCCAAAGAAAAAACAGCGCTCGGCAAGAAGTCCAGCAAGATAGAGGTTGTCACCGTTCTCGAGCCAAGTCTCCATCTCCGGGGAAAGGGCGAATCCGTACTTTGTCCTGCGAACAAAACGTATCGCATGAAGTGAAACGCAACAGTCGCGCAAGACAGAGTGGGAGGAGGAACCCGGGATATCGACCGGCGAGTCAAGCGGCGCGTCAGCTTGGACCAGGCGAACAATAGCACGCAACGATTCGACGAGCCCTTCGTCCCCGCGGGGGATGTTGGGCACGGAGCGGACAAGCCGGCAGTGACTCGTCGCAGATTCCGCATCGTTTTTTGATTCTTGCAACATGACGGACCCCTTCAGGACAAACGTGGGTTTCGGCAAAAGGCAAGAGATTCGAGCAATGGAGGCCAAGGAGCGGCACGCCCCCTCAAACGGAGATGCGCTTTGCCCGCTCCCAGACTTCCTCGGGGGCGATATCGACATCGTCGGTCCAGACGACGGTGTCAAACGCAGCGTGAGCACGCTTGAAGAACACGGGGCTCGCCAAGCGCTTCCAAGGACCCTTTCCGATAAGGTCGGAGAGGTCGATTACCGCCTTCTGCCCATTCGCGAACACGACGCCAACCTGGGTATCCGAAACCGCCGCGGCTCTCGCAACGGGAATGAAGCTTTTGTAACTTTCCAACGCAGACATCAGAATCCTCCATTCTAACGAAGCGGATCGATCTTGAAGATATCTTCGTTTTGCCGCGCAAGGTCCCAATTTGCCTCGAGCTCATCGCGGTGTATTGCGCACCAGGCGACAACAAGAGAAACTTGTTTCTTGGGCAGTGAACCTTCAAGCAGATTGCCGTCTAAATCGAAAACGGCGGAATCTCCCTGGTAATAAGCGTGAAAATGAGGCGGCATATGGTCGTTCCAGTACATGCGGATAATCACACCGAAAAACATACTCACGGTTGGCATATGAACCTCCTCTATTTCCTTTTCAATTATACCCAACGAATCAAAATGGGATCGGCCAAGACCGGACAGAGAACCACGGGGTCTTAAGCCGAAAGCCCCGAAGCCCATAAGGAGAGGAGGCCGCTAGATAACATCTCCGATTCCGTCTTGTCCTCAGGAGCCGAGGTGCTTCTCGGAGGCCAAGATGAACTTTCCTCTTGACACAAGCTTTAAAATGTTCTTTGCTTCACATGTTCGTTTCAAAACGTCTGCAACAAACAACTCGAAAGAAGACTCTATAAGAACAATTGCCGTATCGTAAGATGAATTGTTGAAGGCCAGCGTCTTGGCTTCAAGCAGCAATTGATCCGCTACGGATATAGTCCTTCCCTCGCATATGAAACTATTGATATCAATGCCTTCGGGACGAACGAAATAAGGCTCTGCTTCATCCCTTACCGGAAACACAATTTCATTGCATGCAACAGAAAATTGAGGGCAATCATCGAGATGAGCAGAAGGATCATCAAGCGATGCGTATATTCTATGGCCCGGCGATGAAAACTTATCAAATGGCACTAGTATATTCGAGATAGTCAGCAATCTGAGCATTTGAATGTAATTCGAGATAACACTGGTTGCGAAAGCGATATAGTCATCCGACTTATCGCAAACCTCATCCCTATTTGAATCATTGCTCTCAAATAGAACCCGAGCGAAAACAAACCCGGAACTCTGTGAGTAATAATCAACAGACAACAGATCGTCATCCCTGAAGCGGATTTCGACAGTGCTCATCCTTGGGTCCCCATTGCTTGCCTGAGATCCATAAGAAACCGTATCCTTAGAAGTAAGTAAGTCTGGAATGTTGAGACTTCCCACCTCTCCAACTACCTGACTGCTTGGCAGATTTAACTTAGTCCCAAAAGTTTGATCAAGCTGGAGCAAGTATTCTGTTCCAGTTATTCTTCCTCTGTATTGAACTGGCTCTCTGATATCTAAGTTTTAATCTATGACGCATGACACCAAAACAACCATGTCAATTTCCAATCCGCCGAAGATGCAGGCCGAAAAACCATAGAAACAAAGCAAGGGTATCAGTATGACAAGAGCTTTGGCTGTCCGAGCCTTTCTTTCTTACGCCTTAAATGCCTCATCAAAATCATTGATGTACAGCTTTAATATGTCTCCGGTTTTATGCTTTCCTTTTGTACCAAGGTCTTTTCTCAACTGGAACAGAATCTTCTCCATCAACAGCAGTAACTCCTTTCCACCGGCGTTGCCTTTTGTTGGAGCAAGTCTCCACTCATCCCACAGCTTGATTGCTTTTGGCGAACCCCAGAGAGCCAGCTCTTGGCCAAACTCAAAATCCAACGGTTTAGATCAGATAATAGAGGTATCCAACTTCACGGCTCTAAGTGAAGCCTCTCGCACTTCTTTTTGTAAAAATAGTCATACCATTTTTCGCGAACTATAGAAAAATTGATGACAGTTAAAATCAGATTGATAACTACCGCCACTACGTTGGATGCCATATTCGATAAATCTTGCAAAGCGGCAACTTTGACAGCAATCGTCGAAGCCGCTTCTAAAACCGATATGCACAGCGAAGCAATAAACGCCCTGTCATCTGCAGAGTTTTTGGCATTCAGTTTAGCATTAGCCAAATTACAAGCATCCAATAATTTCGATGCTTTCGCGTCGGCACTCAACAAAGCGTTCTCACGTTCTCGACGCTCCGATTCAATTGCCCCTAGAAGCTCACTCTTCGCCCCTAGAAGCTCGCTCTTCATCCTCACTTGTTCAAGAGATATCTCGTGCAAGAAGTGAAGACAGCCATTGAGCGAATAGTCGCTAGAAGCTGAAAAGTCCGCTCTACTCTCTCTTTGCGAATTCGATTCGTTAACAGCTCGCCCATCGAAACGACTATCGACAGAATCGGTACTTACCGACTCCATCTCCTCCACCCGTATGGCTGAGGTGTCAATTAGGACACGAGAATTATCAACTATAGACTTATTAATGTGTTTTCGTGAGCTACCACGGCCATGTTCCTCTTCGGTTTTTTCGACTTTAGTCCAAAGTGCCACTGTAGGCCTTTTTTCTAGAGGAAGAACTTAGGAGTTGCATCGAGTTCCTTGCTTGAAGCGTCAACTCGATATCCCCTAACCATAACAAGCGACACTTTCATAACCTCGCGCCCATTTTCGCCAACCGGCGCAGCAGCGTAATTAAAACGAACACGGCAATCAATCACCGCGCCCGCTACAAAACCAAGTTCAAGCAAACGATCGATGAGCCAATCGGCGCACTCGCCACCAACAAATAAATCCGCATCATCCTCGTCCTCAATCAATCCTGGCCCCAAAAGAACCTTAACGTCCACGTTAATAGCATCTCCGACTTCAAGGCCTGTCGATAGGACCAATTGGTCTTTGATTCTCCATCCACCAAGCTTTTCGGCTAGCTGAATGCGGACATCAGCTTCCTCATCAGAATAGCGAGCAGGGCGTAAAAAAAACTTCTCAAAAGACAGGGCGCCTTTCTTTAAATCCTCTTCGGATGGCATAGTCTCAACAGTTGAAATTTCAGTTACAGTGGGTACCATTCTTACCTCTCAATTAACCTCAACAAGCTAAATGCTGTTGAATTACTCCTAATCATCTTTTTCGAAATTCCGACATAGAGTCGCGCGTTCGTCCTCATCTTGATGGAAGCGCTCTCATAATCGGAACACTCATCGTCAAAATGTTCTTTCGGCTGCACTCTGCCCTCCGTTTTACGATTGTGCCTCAGCCATCAAGCGATTGCAGATATAGTTCAGCTTTTTGCTCTTTAGCAGCGACAGGAAAACGTTATCGAGATCGTCGTCATCCCTGATCGTCAGCAAACAAGGTTTGCCCTCCTTCGTCGGGGCAAACCTACTGGACGATTTTGCTAAATCACTGTACACGCCATCATCGACGCGCATGGTCGCAGGATACAGGGGGCCGAACCTCAACTCGAACAGCCTGAATCTGTAAGCGTCAGACCTTATTTCAAAGCAGTAATCGTGTTCCTTATACATATCGTCGGCGTCACGAAGATCAAGTTTCGGCAATTTTTGAATTGGCTCAAGATTTGCGGCGGTCGCAAGATTTGCGACGGCTTCTACAGCTCCCGAAATATCATAAGTCGTTGAGAGAGCATCGTTCACCTCGCTAGTCTTGGCAAAAACGCCCGTTATTTTACCGCCAGACGCATCGGTCAAATTCTTTCCCTGCTCTGTAAAATAATCAATGATTCCGTCCGTTGTAATTCCTTGTGGGCAAGACAGAACCCCAACCCATGGATTGTTAAGAAGACCCATAGCGCATCTACCTCATATCGATTTCTATTAGCAACGGCAAATAATCGCTGATATCTCGCCGAGGTCGCCAGTTGGCAATCAACTCTTTGTCGTCAATCTTCCTCAAGTATCTATAGTTCTTCACGCTGTCCATCAACGACCTGCTCACCAACGCTTGGTCGTAGCAGTTCCAGATGGGCCCAGTACCATCGCTATTCGAATAATAATGCGAGCCATAGGTCGTGGTGTCTTCCGAAAGCCAATGAACGGTCGGGTTATACATATACGGATAGTTCGTACCACGCCACGTCCTCGAAGGCTTAGCGTTCAAAATACCTTTGAACAGCATGGCATTGAAGGCGTTAGGCAGGAGAAGCTCCTTGTCATAAGGGTTAGCATTAAAGTCACCAACTATGACAGTCTTGCCTATTGCAAGACTCTTCTCGCACCCACGAACTACGCCCATCATCTGGCGAATATCTTCCAGACGAGGCTCGGCATCAGGCGATGACCTCCTATCGACAAGATGCGTTGCGGCAAACACGAGCTGCGATCCAGAGTCATCAAGGGCAAAAACGGTGAACCGCGACTCCTCGAAGCAGCTTACAACGTCGACGGAACTATCAGCAAGCACTTGTATCTTGTCGCAGCCGCCGAATCCCAAAACACGATAGCTAGTGTCATGCAGTAATCCAGCAGAGAACTCAGTTCCCGAGCACTCAGCGAAGGCGGCAACGTCGACACCATATAAACTCATGCACTTCAACGCCAGAGCGGCGTTATCATTCTTTCCCATATTCCAGAAGAGTAGCTTCATGCGTACCTCAGAGCGGCCCAACTATCCGGCCAGCACGTCCGCAATACGCTCACTCGCATGGCCATCGCCGTAAGGATTCGACGCGTGGCTCATAGCCTCGTACTCTGCCTCGTCACTCAGCAGACGGCTGAACTCGCGATAGATGACGTCCTCCTCGGTGCCGACGAGCTTCAGCGTGCCGGCGGCGACGCCCTCGGGGCGCTCCGTGGTGTCGCGCATGACGAGCACCGGCTTGCCCAGGCTCGGGGCCTCCTCTTGGATGCCGCCCGAGTCGGTGAGGATGAGGTGGCTCGCGGCCATGAAGTTGTGGAAGTCGAGAACCTCGAGCGGGTCGATGATATGCAGACGATCGAAGCCGTCGAGCTCCTCGTGGGCCGCCTTGCGGACGAGTGGGTTCATGTGGATGGGGTAGATCGCCTTGGTGTCGGGGTGCTCCTCCATCACGCGGCGGATGGCGCGGAACATGCGGTGCATGGGCTCGCCCAGGTTCTCGCGGCGGTGCGCCGTGATGAGGATGAGGCGGGAGCCCTCGGCCCACTCAAGCTCGGGATGGGAGTAGCCCTCGCGCACGGTGGTGCGCAGAGCGTCGATGCCAGTGTTGCCGGTGACCCAGATCTTCGATTCGGGCTTGCCCTCGTCGAGCAGGTTCTGCTTGCTCGCATCCGTGGGGGCGAAGTAGTACTCGCTCACGATGTCGACGGCCTGGCGGTTGAACTCCTCGGGCCAGGGGCTGTAGATGTCGTGCGTGCGCAGGCCGGCCTCGACGTGGCCCACTGGGATCTGCAGGTAGAAGCACGCGAGCGCGGCGGCGAAACTGGTCGTGGTGTCGCCGTGGACCAGGACCACGTCGGGCCTCTCGTCCTCGAGGACAACCTTGAGCTTCAGCAGCACGTCGCACGTCACGTCGAACAGCGTCTGGCCCGGCTTCATAATCGCCAGGTCGTGGTCGGGAGCCACGTCGAAGACGCGCAGCACCTGGTCGAGCATCTCGCGATGCTGGCCCGTCACGGTAACGACGGTCTCGAACTCATCCGCATGCGCCTTCAGCTCGTTGACGAGCGGGCACATCTTGATGGCCTCCGGGCGGGTGCCGAAGACAAGCATCACTTTCTTCATTAAGACAAACCTCCCAAACTAGCTAAACCGTGCTTTTGCCTCGGAAACCCATCGGCGTAGTTTCGAGCGATAGCACAGCTTGTCTACAAAGTCATCGAACGGTATGTCGTCTGCGGTCGCAAGCGCCATCAACTGTGCCCGAGACGGATGAGGTTTGATAGGCTCTTGGAGTTGCGGGTTAGAGCCTATGTAATCTGCCAATTCGACCTCTTCAAGTCGACCGAGATTCCCGCAAGCGCGAAGAGCCTTCTCTCCTTTTTCGGTAGAGGCGATTATCAGGCTGACACCCTCTCGATAGTATTGTTTAGGCTTTCTCTTCTCCACGCCCCACGCATCGCCTATCGTCAGGTCTCCGACGCGCGAAAGGTTGGTGTAACGGCAGGAATAGCAAGAAGGCCTCATGATGGCATGGGAAAGGAAGGCGGTCATGTATGGATCGTCTAGTGTTATCGCCATTCGGCTGTATTGCTTGCCGTTCGCGAACCGTGCGAGCACCCTTTTATGAAGCCATCCGCCCTTTTTCACCGTGAATTGGAATTGCTCAACTTTAGAGCTGTATTTGCGCTCCAAGTAACCAATATAGCGTTCGAAGACTTTTGGAGACCCTACGCCATGGCAAACAAGATCTATGCAAAGCAGCGTGTCATAGGGGCGGCGCAAATAGTGTCGCAGTCCGTCAACCTGACAGGGTGTTCCAGTGAATACGACGTGTTTGCGGCTGCGCAGGCAATTCTCGACGTCCTTGTAGATATCGCCGATTTCCGCTTGCACATATTTTGAGCCCGAGAAGGTATGAACCTCTGCAACGGAGTCAACGCGGGCAAAGCGGGCACGGTTTTCGGAGTCAAGCCCGACGCCGAAGATAGCAACATCACTGCGACCGCCGAGAAAGGCGCGGCATATATCCTGGAAAGCTCCGCCCGAGGCGCTCTCCAGCTTGTTGCTCGGGGACAAGGTCTGAAACAAATAGCTCTTCGTAGGGAGGCTTTTGCTTAGAACGCGGTTGTTAATGGGACATGTCTTCCTGCACAGATTGCAGTCTATGCACTGGTCGCTGTCGACAACGGGCCTGAAAAAGCCCTCATTGTCGACAGCAGCGGTGACGCACCCTGTGGGGCAAACAGACACACAGGCCTGGCACCCTGTGCATAATTCGAAGTCGCAGATCTCTTTAGTCAATCTAATCGAGCACCTCCTCAATGGAAGTGAGCAGATAACTTCTCGAAAAATCAACGATCGGAGAAAGTCGTTCGTAAACGAAAGCAAAGTCGATAGGCTTATCGATAAGTTCTACGGCATCCTCGACGTTCCGCGCAAGACGATCCGAGGTGCCCGCGTCGCGCATGAGACTCTCTAATCGCAAGTGATTTCCGCCCGGAAGAAGGCAGATAAATTGCTTTCTGAGGATATGTGAGAAGGCGACCCCATGGAAGGAACTCGTGATCATGAGGTCAGCCCCGTCCAAAAGGTTAATAAATTCCTTAGGTCCGGCATCGCGCGGAAAATAATCGCTTGCACATTTCGAGGCAAGGCCACCGATTTGGATAACGGGCTTTCCTGTCACATCGTGCGTTCTGCGAACAACCTCTTCGAGAACTTCGTCTTTGTTGATCGCATAGACCAGGATATAGCCGTTCTTGGGAACGCCTGCCTCGTATGACGAGGACGCGAGAGAACGATATTCGTCACCGTCGAGCAGAAAGACGGGATCGAGCGTATGGACGGCGTCCTCGCGCCCCGCATCGTTGAGCTGTTTCGCCGTAAGGTCTTCCCTCAAGGAAATCGAGCAAAAACCCTTCGTTTTACGAAGAAGGTCCCCGGCCTCATCCTGACTGAGCAACTTTCCGGCGCTCGCCGAGAAAGCGAGCTTCTTATTACTGTCCGTAAACTCGAGATAATAAGCGGGGTCGTTGCCGCAAAGGTAATCTGGGTTCCAGACCTGGTCGCTTCCAATAAGGTAGACATCGGCTTGAGGAGGGCAAGACTTTATTTCGTTGTAACGCGCGTACCTGCGGCTGAGTGGCCTTGACGAGATAAAGGACTGGAACCTTTTCTCCCTGGTCCTAACTGCCAGGCCGTGCAGCAGACGGCCGGCCAGCATGGTTGGTATGCGCTTGACCGAGGTGAGACCATTCGAGTATGAGGGGCGATAGTCAAGGGTTTCGGGACGATACCCGTTTTTCTCCAGGAACCAGGAAAGGGCGAATGCCTGCCAGACCGAGCCAAAGTTATTATTCTGGCTGTGAATCGTCGTAAGGGATATTTTTTCGTTCATTTAATAAACACCTCGCTTAGAGTTAACAACGAATAAACCAATCTCCGTCAGGTACACAACCGACCAAGTGGCCGACAATGCGATGAGAAAGGTGATTACATCGGCTCCACAGGCGACTGAAATCGCCAAAACGCCGACAAGAGTAATGAGCAGAAGCAACTGAATGACCGTCTCCTGCCACTGCTTCCTGGACAGGAAGAACCCGTAGCCAATCGAGCCTGCGAGGAAGCGCAGCAAAAACATCGGTACGAGAATCTGAACGTATACGCCCGCCTCCTCCCATTCTGGACCGAAGAGGACGGAGAATGCCGGGGGGGAGAAGAAAAACAGCAAAGCACTGATAGGAAGGATGATAGCAAGGGAGGCGAGGAGCATTTTAAGAGTCGATTTAAAATAGGAGCCGCTGGAACCCATCTCCCTCTCCGATAGCTTGCAGTGGACCCTTGCGATGTTTGAGCTGAAAACAGCGAGAGGAACTCCGAGCACCCTAAATGATATGGAATAGAGGCCGAGGACTCCCATCCCGTAGACATTGCCGATGCAAAGGCTGACCAGCGAATATGATGCCGCGTTCAGCAAGGTCGCGGGCGTAGAGAATAATGCCTGCGCACGGTTGTCGACTACAGCCCGTCTAACAGCGTCGGAGTCCACCCTAAGGGCATCCTTCCAGCTGTCGTGGAGCGCTCTCAGCTGAAGCTTAATCCCTGCGAATTGTCCAACAAGTTGAGAAACAAGAAGCACGGCGGCATTTGGGACGACGAGTCCGGCGCCAACCATAATGGCATTCTGGGCAACAGAACGGCCAACGTATGCATCGCTGATTGCCTTGTACTCTTCGTTTCTGTTGTTGCAGCCGTTAAGTATGTTAATAGCTCCGGCAACCAACAAGAGAGGGAAGACGAAAACTATTGTCCAAAGAGAACTCGGCTCGACCATTTCGAAAAGCCAGCACACCACAAAAGAGCCGACCCCAATCAGAAGCGATAAAGCAACGGTTATGATCACACACGCTTTGAACAACGGCCCGAAGGAGTCCTTGTCGGCAGTGACTATTGAGACGTCGTACCGAAGGCAGATGACGCCTGAAAAAGCGGAGACAATCGAAAGAACAAACGTGAAGAGGCCGATGACCTCGGTCGAATACAGACGTGTCAGCACCGGCGACATCGCAAACGTGAGAAGCTGGGCGATGAGGGATCCGGACGAGAGAAGCGCAATCTGTTTGGCAGCCTTGCCGTTCTTAAGCCTCACTACTAATGAGCCCACTACTGAACCACCCTACCTTTTTTAGACAAAAGCCGTTGCGCCAACCACAGAGCACCAACAATCACGATCACGGACGAAAACGAGAGGATGACAGAGCTAACTGCAGCGGAAACGAGACAAGTTGCCATGCGGATATAGACATATGCAATATAGAAAATGACAACGGGAGAAGTCGCATTGCGCATTTTCCGTTCCAAATAGAGGGCGAAGAGCAGAAAGCCCAAAGTCAAGGCGGGGCCGAGGGCAAGGAAGGTGCAGGTCCCGCCCTCAACACTGATAGGAAGGAGAACGCCGGAGGCTGATGTTCCGCCCGAGACGAATTGATTGAACATAGCCCCTGCGGCCGTAAAATCTGACCCCTTCACAAAAAAGCTCAGTCCGATAAAGGAGCGAGCAAAGTCGTAGAGAAGTGAGCCGAGGCTCTGTGCGTCGGCGAGCGTCTCATTGAGTCCGGCAGCGACCGAAACGGGTCCCAGTAAGTAGAGCTCGGCCGTTTTGCCGACACCGGCGAAACCATTCGAGTTCGCCAGAGCATCGGCATAGGAAGCATAGTTGAACACGTAGAAATTCTTGTAGATGGTGAGCAGGGCTACAAGGGCGAAGGCTAGTCCTGCGACTAAGCCAACTGTCCTTCTAGCTTTTCCAGGGAACAGCTTCGTCAAGAGCACTATAACCGCAAAAGCGCTATAGACCTGAACGGATCTCTTCTCGTCAACCACAACGCATACGCACAAAAGAGCCGCAATGAGAGCCATCCAATAATAGCGCTCGGAGCCCGTCTCAGATGCTTTCCTCGAGCACCATGTCGAGAAGAGGACAAAGGCCATAAGCATACCGATAAGTACCAGCTGGCGAGTAACGTTGCCGAAGGTCGATTTCACACCACCCATACGCGCTCCGGTTCCGGCGTCAATGGAAATGAAGCTGAGACCTTGCCTTGATTCGGGAAAGACAACGAAGATGACGAGCGCAGCGAAGACAAAGAGCGCGAAAACAACTCCGGCGGGTTCCTGCATTGCGCTCACCGCCTTAGAATCTATTCTCTTGTGAACCACCAGGCCATAAATGGCAAAACCGATGCAGATAAACATCAGTTCGTAAACCATAAACAGGATCGCAGAGCCCACCCCCTGGCTCGTGGGCTGGTAGAGCGAGATGGAATAGCAAGGATCAGAGCATAGGATGACAGGCAGAACAACGTAGCGCAAGAAACAGCAGACGTAGACGATGAGGATCGTCCAAGATCTGTCCCTTAAGAATAGCGGGGCAAGCAAAAGCGTGCAAAAGACAGAAAAAGACAGCGGCAGAAGCGGAAGAAGCTCGTATATCACGGGCCTCTCGCCCATAGCGAGTATGAGCGAACAGAGTATCCCTGCGGCAAAGCAAATGGCGAATACCCACTCGAATGCGCCGGTAGTTTTCCTATCCGAATTGCGTATTGCCCTACTCATTGGCAAAAAACGCTTTCATCAACCGGTTTGCATCGTCGTTCTCGCGATTGACTTTCTCGATAAACGAATGCCGCCCCTCATCGAAGGCCCTAAAATCGAAACGGGAGTATTCCTCCAGGAGCTTTGTGCTGGCATCTTCGCGTTCCAAATCGACGGAAAAACCGAGCCCATACTCCAGAGTTATCTCTTCCATAAAGGTATTAGGGCAGACCAAAATCGGCTTCCCAAGCTCGGCGGCATAATACAACTTGTTGGACAGAGCGTAATCAAGAAACGGGCTGTTGTTACCGTACAGGTTGAAGAGCAGGTCTGCACCTTCTAGTAAATTTACGGTTTGGGAAGGGTAAAAAGAATCCTGAAAGGAAACCCCTTCAATATCCAAGTCTCCGCAAGTGTTCTTCAGCGCGAGTGCGCCAGCACCGACAAAA
Organism: uncultured Collinsella sp.; assembly: GCA_934650975.1. Classification (GTDB taxonomy): domain Bacteria; phylum Actinomycetota; class Coriobacteriia; order Coriobacteriales; family Coriobacteriaceae; genus Collinsella. The sequence continues at coordinate 22,949 of CAKUFW010000009.1, forward strand.
GAGACTTTGAATCTCTCGTCATTAGAAAAAGCCTTTATGAGCTTGCGGCACTGATCATGAAAACGAATCGATCCCAAGAAAACGATATTGATGGGGCCTTGCGCCGCCGACGAAGGCTCGCTCTTATAAAGTCCCGGATGATTATTGTGCAGCAAGTAATACTCCGCACCCGAGGGCAAAAATTTCGTATAACCGGGAGATGAGATGAAATTGGCATAGGAGCGCCCAAAGAGGGGCTTCTCGATGCCCCGCACAAAAGGAAGCTTCTCGAAGCAATAGTCGCGAATATCGCAGATGTATTTTTCTTGATAATGCCTCTTCAAATAAGAGGATAGGAGCAGTGCCGCCTGGGTTTGCAGCAGCACGATACCGTCATAGTTCTTTTTCCGAAGACAATCCTTGGCGAATGAGCAAAAACCGGCGTAGCCGGTCAGCTTGTCGAGCTTGCTCTCGCCCTTTGACTTGTATGGGATAGCGTTAGCGCGGGCTATCCTGCAAGAGACGTCGCCACGGCTCCAGTAGAGGAAGTCGTACTCACCTTCAAAGCAGGACTCATATGCTTCGATATACGGCGTCTGGTAGCAATCTCCAGTGGAAACGAATAGGAAAGGCATGTCTGGCTAAGCCCCCTTCCTCCACACCATCTTGTCCACGACGCCGGTGTAGCTCTGGATGATCTTGACCACCTTGGTGGACACGGTCTCGTCGGCGTAGTCGGGCACGGGGGCCTCGGGCAGCGACCCCTCCGCGTCGAGCTCGACGGCGGTGTGGACGGCCTGCAGCAGGCCACGCTCGCTGATGCCGGCGAGCGTGAAGCACGCCTTGTCCAGCGCCTCGGGGCGCTCGGTGGAGGTGCGGATGCACACCGCCGGGAACGGGCGGCCGACGCTCGCGAAGAAGCTGGACTCCTCGGGCAGGGTGCCGGAGTCGGAGACGACCGCGAAGGCGTTCATCTGCAGGCAGTTGTAGTCGTGGAATCCCATGGGCTCATGCATGCGCACGCGCGGATCCAGTTGGAAGCCGGTAGCCTCCAGGCGCTTGCGGGAGCGCGGGTGGCAGGAGTACAGGATCGGCATGTCGTATTTCTCCGCAAGCGCGTTGATGGCGGTGAACAGGCTCGTGAAGTTGGCCTCGGTGTCGATGTTCTCCTCGCGGTGGGCGGAGAGCAGCATGTAGCGCTTGGGCTCCAAGCCGAGCTCGGTCAGGACGTCCGACGCCTCGATCTTCTCCAGGTTGGCGCGTAGGACCTCTGCCATGGGTGATCCGGTGACGTAGGTGCGCTCCGGGGCGCAGCCGGTGTCCTTGAGGTAGCGGCGGGCATGCTCAGAGTAGGCCAAGTTGACGTCGGAGATCACGTCGACGATACGGCGGTTGGTCTCCTCGGGCAGGCACTCGTCCTTGCAGCGGTTGCCGGCCTCCATGTGGAAGATGGGGATGTGCAGGCGCTTTGCTGCGATGGCGGACAGGCAGCTGTTGGTATCACCCAAGATCAGAAGGGCGTCGGGCTGCACCTGCACCATGAGCTTGTAGCTTGCGGCTATGATATTGCCCACGGTCTCGCCCAGGTCGGCACCCACGGCGTCCAGGTAGACGTCCGGGTCGCCCAGCGACAGGTCGCGGAAGAAGATGCCGTTGAGCGTGTAGTCGTAGTTCTGCCCGGTGTGAGCCAGCAGGCAGTCGAAGTGGCGGCGGCACTTCTTGATGACCTCGGACAGACGGATGACCTCGGGGCGGGTGCCCACGATGATCAGCAGCTTCAGGCGGCCGTCGTCCTTGAATGCGATATCTGAACAGTCCTTGCCCATGCGGCTAGACCTCCTCGTAGTAGGTGTCGGGGTTCTCGGGGTCGAAGGGCTCGTTGGCCCACATGACCGTCACGAGGTCCTCGGTGTCGGACAGGTTGGTGATGGAGTGCGTGTATCCGGGGATCATCTCCACGGCGCGCATGTCCGAGCCGGAGACGAAGTACTCGTCGACGGGGAACGGGTTTCCATCGGAGTCCTCCCCCACCTTCCTGAGCTTGATGCTCGCGGTGCCGGAGACCACCAGAAACCTCTCCCACTTGCTCATGTGCCAGTGGTTGCCCTTGGTGATGCCGGGCCTGGACACGTTGATCGAGACCTGGCCGCGCTCGGGCGTACGCAGGAACTCCGTGAACGAGCCGCGCGCGTCCGTGTTGGGCTTGAGGCTATAGGCGAAGTGCCCCGGCTCGTAGTAGGACAGGAACGTGCTCCACAGCTTCTTGGAGAAGGAGCCCTCCGCGAGGTCGGGCACCGACAGCGTCTCGCGGCTGTCGCGGAAGCTGTCCAGCAGGTAGACGATCTCGCCCAGGGACTTGATGTCGGTCCCGGGGACGTAGCAGAAGTCATCACCGTCCACGCGCTCCAGTCCATCGTAGCCGCAGCGGTGCTCCTGACCCAGCAGGCCAGCTAGCATCTCGTCGACCAGGTCGTCGATGTAGAGGAGCTCGAGCTCCACGCTGGGGTCGTTCACGGTGTAGGGTCGGCCGTTCGCGATCGCGTCGCAGAAGGTAGCGACGGCGGAGTTGTAGCGCGGGCGGCACCACTTGCCGTAGAGGTTCGGGAAGCGGTAGATGAGCACCGGCGCGCCGGTCCTCTCGGAGTACCCGCGGAACAGGCCCTCCCCCGCGAGCTTCGACTCGCCGTAGACCGAGCCCTCGAAGCGGCCGGACAGGCTCGCCTGCGCGGAGCTGGAGATCATGACGGGGCACCTGTTGCCGTGGCGCTCAAGGGTGTCCAGCAGCGTGGAGGCGAACCCGAAGTTGCCCTCCATGAACTCCGCCTGGTCCTTGGGGCGGTTGACGCCGGCCAGGTTGAACACGAAGTCGGCGCGGGAGCAGTACTCGTCGAGCTCCTCAGGCGTCGAGTCGACGTCGTACTCCATGACCTCGATCGGCAGCAGTGCCCGGTATTTCTCGCGACGGTCCTTGCCGTCGCGGATGTTCTTGAGCGCGCAGCAGAGGTTCTTTCCGACGAAGCCCCTGGCGCCGGTGACGAGGACGCGCACCCTACTGCACCGCCTCGTGCTCGCGGCCCTCGAGCGCCAGCTGCACGTACTCGGCGGTCTTGATCTTGGCGATGGTGCCGGCCACGTCGAGCCTCTCGGTGTTGTGGGAGGTGTAGGACTCGTCTGCCTGGGTCTCCACCTCGCCGTCCACGACGAACTTGTCGTAGTTCAGGTCGCGCGAGTCGCAGGCCACGCGGTAGTAGCCGCCCATGTCCTCGGCGCGCAGTCGCTCCTCGCGGGTCATGAGGGTCTCGAAGAGCTTCTCGCCGTGGCGGGTGCCGATCACCTGGGTGCCCACGCGGCCGAAGACCTCCTGCACGGCCTCGGCGAGGTCGCCGATGGTGGAGGCCGGCGCCTTCTGGATGAACAGGTCGCCGGGGTTGGCGTGCTCGAAGGCGAACTGCACCAGGTCCACCGCCTCGTCCAGGTTCATGAGGAAGCGGGTCATGTTGGGGTCGGTCACGGTGAGCGGCTCGCCCTTGCGGATGCGGTCGATGAACAGCGGGATCACCGAGCCGCGCGAGCACATGACGTTGCCGTAGCGGGTGCAGCAGATGGTGGTGCGGCCGGCGCCGTTGCGGGCGTTGGCGTAGATGATGGACTCCATCATGGCCTTGGACTTGCCCATGGCGTTGATGGGGTAGGCCGCCTTGTCGGTGGACAGGCACACGACGCGGTCGACGCCCTCGTCGATCGCGGCGTGCAGCACGTTGTCCGTGCCGATGACGTTGGTGCGCACGGCCTCCATGGGGAAGAACTCGCAGGAGGGCACCTGCTTCAGGGCGGCGGCGTGGAAGATGTAGTCCACGCCGTGCATGGCATCGCGCACCGATTGGGCGTTGCGGACGTCGCCAATGAAGAAGCGGACCTTGGAGGCGAGCTCGGGCGACTTCTCCTGCAGGCGGTGGCGCATGTCGTCCTGCTTCTTCTCGTCGCGGGAGAAGATGCGGATCTCGGCCAGGTCTGTGTTCATGAAGTGCTTGAGCACGGTGTTGCCGAACGAGCCGGTGCCGCCCGTGATCATCAGGGTCTTGCCATCAAAAACGGATAAATTATTTGTCATGCTTGGTTCCTTTCAGGGCTTCCAGCGCATTTATTAACGTTGTAAAAAACGATTCACGCGAGTAATGCTCGTTGCAATATTTCCTAGCACGCTCGCCTAGCGCAGCTCTTTCTTCACCCGAAAGGGCTGCCATTTCGCGACAACACCTGACAAGACCTTGTACGTCTTCTGCTTCGCAACAAAATCCGCATTTGGCATCATCAAGAACACGACGCGCTTCCCCTGTCACCGTACCGATTACTGGTTTTCCAGCGGCCATGTACGATTGAATTTTTCGAGGGAGCGTATAACCAAGAATGGGGCTATTGGCAAAAGTCGCCACCATCGCATCGGCACGAGAATAATAGGCAGGCATTTCCTCGATGGAATGTCTGCCGTGGAAAACTACGTTGCAAGCATCACGATCGCTTGCGAGCTTTTTACAGGCATCCAGCTCAGTGCCGGAGCCAACAATATGGAAAACGAACGGCTCATCCTTCAGGACGCTTGCAGCCTCAATAAGCGTTTGCACCGACTGCGCGGAGCCGATGTTACCTGCGAACATCAGGTTTAACTTATCAGTTGGGAATCGGTCAGAGTCAAGTGCGCATTCGATGGCAGTCGCATCAGAAAAAGCATCCTCGGCGAATTGCGGTAAAAATATGCCGCGAATCTTTCTTCCCAACAGGTCAGACAGATAGTCTTCGAAAGCCGGCGAGGTTATAGCCAGCGCGTCAGCTTGCGAGTAGATTCGCTTCGATTCAAAAGCAAACGCCTTATAAATTGGCGAGTTCGTTCCAATTCCACCCGCAAGTAAGCTCTCTGGCCACAAATCAATGACATAATGCAGCACGGGAATACCATGCTTTTTCGCATACGAAAAAGCAGGTTCCGCCATCATCACTGGAGAGAGTTGGAATACGATAGCGACGTCGAATTTCGAATCCAGCTTCGCGATAGCTTTCTTGCCTTTGGCCGGAAAACTGTAATAATTTCTAATGCGATTCAACGTGCCAGTTTTACGTGGACAGATTTTAGTTCGCAATACATGCACGCCGTTACGGTATTCATCAAGGTGTTTATCGCCCTCGTATCCCTCATAAAGGTTTCCTTCGGGATAATTAGGACGACCCGTAACTACAGTCACCTCATGACCGCGAGCAACAAGCTCTTCGCAGATTTCAGAAACGTTGAAAGGCTCGGGCCAATAATATTGGCAAACGGCGAGAATTCTCATTGCGCCGCCTCGCCATCGTGACCGGCGACTTTGGTCTCCACCACTTCTGAACCTGAAAGCTTCGAGAATGTACCGAAGAAGCACCTCAGGTCGAAGCCGATGCTTCGTTTCCGTACGTACTCGCCATCCAAAGCTGATTTCGCTTCAATGGTTAGCTCGTCTCGGCCGTTAATCTGCGCCCAACCAGTAAGTCCCGGTTGAACGTTATTCGCTCCATATTTGTCGCGCTCAGCAACAAGGTCAAACTGGCTCCACAGCGCAGGTCTAGGACCAATAACGCTCATCTTGCCGGTAAAGATATTCCACATCTGTGGAAGCTCATCTAGGCTCAGTTTTCGTAGCGTTGCGCCAATTGGCGTCATCCAGTCAGCACCATTGATCATATGGCTTGGCAGATCTGGAGTATCTATACGCATTGTTCGGAACTTATAGATATTAAAAAGCTCTTTATCTTTTCCAACGCGCTTCTGCTTGAAAATAATAGGACCCGGGCTTGTGAGCTTTACGGCAAGCGCAGTGCCTGCAATCACAGGACTCAGCACAATAAGCCCTAGACCGCTTGAAGCAATGTCAAACACACGTTTAATGAATCGATAGCCAAGCTTGCCATCAAGATCAAACTCATTCGCAATTGATTCAGGAGTGGAAGTAAGCGCATACACTGCAGGCGCATCAGAAGGTGAAAGGCTAGCGCTCATCGCCTGTTCTATTGTCTTAATTTCAGTCATAGACACCTAATCGTTAAACTGCGGATGATACGTAGGTACAACCTCAGCGAGCACAGACTTGACAGCATCGTTATCCTTGTCGAGGCAGTCGTGAAGCCTCTGAAGCTTGTCTTTAATCTCTTCCATCTTGTCGGCCTCGGCCGTGGAGATGCGAATCTCGGAATGTTCAGTCGGCAGGAGTTGCTCGTTGTCCATAAGGAGCTCCTCGTACATCTTTTCGCCAGGACGCAGGCCGACTTCTTTAATCTCGATGTCTTTGCCAGGCTTAAGACCACTAAGCGTGATGAGGTTCACGGCAAGGTCATAGATCTTGACCGGTTCACCCATGTCCAGAACAAAGATCTCACCACCGTGAGCCAACGCACCGGCAGTAATGACCAGCTTGCTTGCCTCGGGGATGGTCATGAAGTAGCGGGTAATGTCCTTGTGCGTAATGGTGATGGGGCCACCCTCGCGCAGCTGACGCCTAAACAGCGGGATAACCGAACCGTGGCTACCAAGAACATTGCCAAAACGGACAGCGGTAAAAATCGTCTTACTGTTGGCCGCGTAATACTGAACGATCATCTCGTCCATACGTTTGGTTGCACCCATAGCGTTTGTCGGATTAACAGCCTTATCAGTAGAAATCTGCACGTAGTGGCTGCACTGATATTTGTCAGCAAGGCGTACGACGTTGAGCGTGCCAAAGACGTTGTTCTCAATTGCCTCGCGGGCGTTGTGTTCCATAAGAGGAACGTGTTTATGGGCTGCAGCGTGGAACACAACTTGAGGATGGTACTTCTCAAAGACCTTGGTAATCGCTGGAAGATGCGTAATGGAGCCGATAAAGACTTGAATATCAGTGCCTTGATCATGAGCGGTCTTGATGATGTCGTGATACAGCTCGTAGGTAGTGTTCTCGTAAATATCGAACAACACGATTTGAGACGGTTGAGCCGGAAGAAGCTGACGCACAAGCTCGGAGCCGATCGACCCGCCACCGCCCGTAACCAGAATACGCTTGCCGGTAACGTAGCCCATCTGGTTAAGGTCAAGCGACTTCTCCTGGCGAGAAAGCAAGTCGCTGATCTCGACCTCACGAAGGGCAACCCTGCCTACACCATCCTGCGGAATATCGCGGACATTGGGCAGCGTGAGAACTCTAAGCCCCGTTTTCATGCAGAAGTCATAGATGCGCTGACGCTCTTCGCGCGTAGAACTCGGTACGGCGACGACAATCTGCTCTGCCTCGCAATCGTGTGCAATAGCTGGAATATCCTCGCAGGTGCCGCAAACCTTAATATCGTGAATGCGCTGGTTTTGCTTATTAGGGTCATCATCCACTACGGCAACAGGGTCACCGATCATATCTGGATCCCCGTTGAGCATACGCTTAATGGTAAGCGAGCCGGTCTCGCCCGCTCCTACGATAAGTGTGCGCGGCAAGTGCGCGTCAGACTTGCTTTTAAAACGCCAGAGCTGACTGCCGTACAAAGCGCGGATACCAAAACGGCCGCCACCGCAGATGATGACCAAAATAGCCCAAGCCATGACATCCTCGCGAAGCGACATGCCCTTGCCAAAGAAAGCACTGAAGATAACGTCGCCGATAACAGAGCCAACAGTTACTGCGGCAACGATGCGGCCCGCTTCGGAAATACTCGCATAGCGCCACAGGCTGCTATACATGTGGAAGAACCAAAAAACGATGACATTGATAACCGCGAGCACAGTAATTGCAGGGCATGCGCCGGCAGCTCCACTAAATGTTGCCCAATGCTGCGTTCCCCACGATGCGATAAACACCGCGAAAAAGGTCGCAACAAAGTCATAGACCATCAGCGCGTACGGTTCGAAGGCGCTCAGCTTCCCCTTTTGCTTTGCGCTCTTGGATTCAGTGTTCAAAATTAGCTCTTCTCTCCCCTATTAATACCGTTGTCTACGTCCCCGCCCCCGGGGATCCTCCCTGCCCCGTTAAACAGTCGCCCGTAGTTAGGCGATCGCCTTTTTAAGGTTTCGCATTACGCGCTGCTCGGCTGAAAGCACGGCAAGGCCAACGCGCGTAGTCACGCGTCGGCCGCACAGATCGAGCTCCAAATAAGCAGTGCTCTTACGTCTGTTAATGGTTTTGATAAGGCCTTCGTGGCCCAGCAGCGGACCAGCCGTCACTACGACCTGGTCGCCGTCTTTTAAGGCCTCGCTCATGGGCACCACGCGGTCTCCCCTATGGGTAAAACTGCCAATGAGTTGGGTCTCTTCTTTTGCCAGCGGCACAAACTGACCGTCCTGGGCAAGCACCCGGGCAAAGTCGTCCATGCGCAGCAGATACTGTTGCACGGTGCGAGGATCTGCCGTATCGCAGATAAGATAACCGGGAAAGAGCGGCTTGGTCGTCTTGACCCATTCGCCGTGTACTTTGATCTCGGTTTGAAATTGGGGATAAAAGAGCTCCTGCATGGCACCAGCCGGCACCACGCGCTCAATGCGCTCGCGCATTACGTCTTCGCGACCGTTAATGACCTGAATCACATACCACACGAGCACCACCCCCTTGCTGTCTTACGTGTGGCTCACGGGGTTTGGGTATGGCTTCGCCAGGGCGCTTGTGCGCGAAGGCGCTCCATATTCAAACCCTGAGCCCAGTTAGACAAGCACGTGGCTCTGCCCCACCGTGAACGGTATTTAAAAGCGCAGCCGCTAGAGGCGCGGACGTGTATCGCAAAATGACCGCGCCCCCAGCTGGCTGCGTGCGGCCCAGTCAAGCGGGTACAAAACTGGACCGCACGCAAACAGCTGTAGGACTGCTGCGTTTTGGCATGCAGTTGCTGCATTGAATTTGCTTGCGGAAACGTAAGTCCGTGTTGCAATTCGATGCGACAACGCATGACAAGCATTATTGGAGCTCGTGGTTTTTCTGGCACCGCCGTTACGGCCGGATGCTGATCGACCCTGCGCTTTGCGGCTTGCTGGAGCCGTGAGCACAGTTGAACCCTTGTAACGTTAGGTATCCTAGCACAGTTAGCAGCTCTAACCTTTTGCGGCGTGTTGGGCAACATATTGTTCATTTGCCGTGTATATGGGGGTTATCCTGCTAGCTAGTTCACGTTGTCGCAGGTTTTTAGAGGTGTGCGGGTTACCGCGAGCTGCCTGAGTTGTAAGGCTGACGGCGCGAGTTGTTAAAAGAATTGCATCTAGCTAACAAACTATGTACAGAACTTGCGGGTTATTGCGCAACTTTTTGCGGGTGGTGGCGTGAGCGTCGCATTGCGAAGATGCTCATCGCACAATAGGCACGCCTGGCTACAGAGTCAACGCATTTTGGGGTGGTTTGTTGGACGACTTTTTAGGTGTAGTTGTCGCAAAATTTGCGACAACTACTGCTGACGGTGAACTTGAACAGGAAAGCAATTTGCATATTTTGCAAAAATGCAGTTCAGCCACTTAATATCGCATGCAAATAGACGATATGAGAAAGCCATTGGGGTCGCCTCCCCCGCGTCGCAGCTTCTTTCCGCGGGCTCGGGGTGCCACAATGGGCTTTGAGTATCGGCCCGTGCGGTAGCCCTTACCGCACCTGCGGGGAGGAGGCTTCCCATGCCCCATGTTACCTCCATCGGCCTGGACGTCCACGCGCGATCGGTCGCCGCCGCGGCGTTCAACCCCTTCACCGGCGAGGTGGTGCACCGCGACTTCGGCACCGACGCCGCCGAGATCGCGGAGTGGGCCCTCGGGTTCGAGGAGCCCAGGGCCTGCTACGAGAGCGGCCCCACCGGGTTCCACATGGCGCGCGAGCTGCGCGCCCTCGGCCTCGACTGCGCCGTGGCCGCCGTCTCGAAAATGCAGAGGCCGGCGGCGGACGCGCGCCGCAAGAACGACCGGCGCGACGCCGAGTTCATCGCCCGCATGCTCGCCACCCACAACATCGTGGAGGTCCCGCTGCCGGACGCGGCCGTCGAGGCCGCCCGCGACCTCGACCGCGCCCTCGACGACGCCACGGTGGAGTACCGCCGCGCCAGGCAGCGCCTCAACATGTTCCTGATCAGGCTGGGCCACGTCTGGGACGAGCGCAACGCCGACGGGACGAGGAAGAAGGCCTGGACGCGCGCCCACTGGAGGTGGATATCCGAGATCAGGCTCGAGGGCCCGCAGCGCGACGCGCTCGAGTACTACGTCACGGCCGCCCGCTGCGCGGAATCGGACAGGCGGCAGCTCGAGAGGAGGGTCGTCGCGCTGGCCGGCGCCGACCGGTGGCGCCCGGCCGTCGAGGCGCTCTCCTGCATCAAGGGGATCGACACCCTGACGGCCTTCAGGCTCGCGGCGGAGGCCGGGTCCTTCAGCAGGTTCCGCTCGGCACCGGCCTTCGCGAGCTGGTGCGGGCTCACGCCCTCCGAGCACTCGAGCGGCGAGTCCGAGCGGCACGGCGGGATAACCAAGGCCGGCAACGCTCTCGCGCGCACGGCGCTCATAGAGTCCGCATGGCACTATTCCATGTGCTCCCCGAGGCCCAAGGCCCCCGCCCCCGGCACAGACGTGCCCCCGGCGATACGCTCGAGGGCGGACGACTGCACCGCCAGGCTCCACCGCCGCCGCGAGGCGCTCGCGCGCGCCGGCAAGCCGGCCTGCAAGGCCAACGCCGCCGTGGCGCGCGAGCTCGCCTGCTGGGTCTGGGAGATCGGGTGCAGGTCCGAGGGGACCGTCCTCTAGCGGCCGGCGACAACCGACTCCCGCCGGGAGGGCCCGCGCCTCGACGCATCGCCGGCGCGAGTTCACGGCCTCTTTTATGGGCAGCCCCCGGGCCGCGCCCGACAAAAGACTGAATTCGCACGATCGCGCCGGACGGAGAATCGAAATGCGGTGGGGTGCGCGGACATACCGGGCTGACCGCCGGCAGCGCACCCGAAAGAGCCCGCGGATATTAGCTTGCCAGGCAAGCGTCGACTAAACGTGCAGCGCGCGGGCCCTCCCGACGGGAAACGAAAAAGCCCGGTTTTAAACCGGGCTCGAATGAACATGCCTATTGACAATGGCTTTCTCATATTAAAAAAGGCCACTCGCTTGAGAGGCCTTACATTCACGATGGTGGAGACGAGGGGGATCGAACCCCTGACCTCTTGACTGCCAGTCAAGCGCTCTCCCAGCTGAGCTACGCCCCCGTGACGAGGCAGTACTATAGGGGAAGATCTTCGGGGATGCAAGAACTTTTTTGGGTTGAATCTCGCACTTACGGGTTTTCCTGGGACAGGGCAAAAATAATCACTCTACGAGCGATTATTTTTATCCGCCGTCCCGATAAAACCCTGATGCAGCAAAAACGCTATCGCGGTTCCTTGATGGACGGTTATTACTGCTGTTCCTCTTACTATGTTGCTGATGCCGGTGTCGGCTAGTAGGCCTAACGTGGCGTGGTCTAGTTCCCACTCCAAACCGTGTTCGCTTATCTCTGTGTTGGGGGCGATTGCGATTATGGAGAAGGTTTTGCCGGCTGCGTCTTCTATGGTCCAGGTTTCGTTCTGGTGCAGGATTCTGACCGTTACTTCGTCCTCGGCAATCCAGACGGGGGCGTCCGTATAACCTGCTAGTAGGCCCAGCACGGACAGGGCCATGTCGGGGCGGCCTCCGGTGGCGCAGGTTGCGACCACCTCTGCGTTGGGCCAGCGGCGGCGGATGGCGTCTAGGGCTAGGGCTAGGTCGGTATAGTCCTTGTAGGGGTTGTGGCGCTCTACCTCAAAATTGGTAGCGGCATCGACCAGGGCGCGGCCGGCGTCGCTTACCGTGTCAGCGTCGCCTACGTAGACGTCGCAGCTCAGTCCGGCACCCAGCAGGGCATCCAGGCCGCGGTCCACGGCGACGATGTGGTCGCACTCCCCTGCCAGTTGACACAGTAACTCGGGGCTCGCCACCACCGGTGAGCCGCATACAACTAATACTTTCTCGGACAACGTTCTCGCCTACCCCTCAAACGCAAGCACGCGGGCAAGATCCAGCTCTTCATAGCTGTCGATAAAGATGTCGCAGTTGGCACGCACCTCGTCGCGCTCCATGCGGCCATGCGGGTCATAGATACCCACGCGTTTAAAACCAGCGGCACCAGAACTTTTAAGGCCAAACACCGCATCCTCAAACACCCAGGCACGCTCAAACTTGTACCCGTGGCGCTCTTCCAGGCGACGCAACGCCAGCTTGTACACGTCGGGGAACTGCTTGGAGCGCCCCGCCTCGCCCGTCGTGGTAATAAACTCCATATAGTGATCGAGGCCCGCACCCGCAAGGGCGGACTGCACCAGTTCGACCGGGGTGGACGTGGCCACGCACATGGCAATGCCCGCCGCCTTTGCCTGCTCCAAAAATGCCAGAAGACCCTCGCGCGGCGGCACCTTGGAATAGCCATCGATGAGAATCTCGCTCAGCTCGCGATACAGCTCTTCGCCGCCTTCGCCAATACCCCACGTGTCATGGTAGGCCTGGCACTCGTCCTCGAGCGAAAGGTGCTCAAACTTGGCAAAATCGTCGACCGTCACATCAACGCCGTGGCGGCGCAATAACTCGGGCTGGGCATAGGCCCAAACGGGGGTGCTATTAACCAGCGTGCCGTCGCAATCGAAAATAAAAGCAACGTTGGGGGCGGCGGTCTGGGACATAAACGAACCTTTCGATGTCAAATGGTAAACATCCTGCTAAAAACGTTTTACCAAACGTCAAACTAACAATCTAAAAACCCTAATTGGTAAAACTGTCAAGAGTTTTACCATCGCAATTCTGTCAGTGGTCTAAACATGGCGCTCACCGATTAAAAGCCGCCGCAAAACCACTTTCCTCCATAAAAGTAATGTACAGGTGTTATGGTAGTTTCTGCCGAAAGTTCCACCCAGCACGCGAGGTGGAACGAATCATAGAACTATCGCCGTCCCTTCGATTCGTGCAGCCCTGGACCTTTCGCATTTAGTCACCAAGGCAACACGCTGCCGCGTCATGATGGGATCAAACGTGAGCGATACAAAGCTAAAGCCAACGGCAAAAAAGCCCGCTACCCGCAAGGCCGCTCCGCACGCACCGGAGCTCTCTAAGGACGATGTCTATCTGTTTGGCATTGGTATGTGGGAGCGCAGCTGGGAAAAGATGGGTGCGCACCCCGATACGCAGCAGCGCACGCGTGGCTGGCGTTTTTGCGTTTGGGCGCCCGATGTAAAGAGCGTCCACGTTATTGGCGAATTTAACGACTGGGATGAGGAAGCCAACCCGCTGGTGCCCGTGCATACGAGCGCCATTTGGGAAGGCTTTATTCCTGGCGCCGAGCAGGGCCAGCTCTATAAGTACCTGATCGAGACAAACGAGGGCGAAAAGCTCTACAAGGCCGATCCGTACGCCTTTAAGGCCGAGTGCCCTCCGGGTACGGCAAGCGTGCTGTGGAGCCTGGACGGCTACAAATGGAACGACGCCGCGTGGCTCAAGCGCCGCGCCAGCCACAATCACATGTCGCAGCCGCTCAACATCTACGAGGTGCATATTGGCTCGTGGAAGCGCCACGGCGACGCGCCGCAGGGTGAGCCGGACGAGTACGGCAACTACCCCGGCCCCATGGATCCCTTCCCCGCGCAGCGCGGCGAGTTCTACACCTACGACGACCTGTCGGTGGAGCTTGTGGACTACGTGCGCGACATGGGCTATACGCACATTGAGGTCATGCCGCTTATGGAGCATCCCTTCGATGGCTCCTGGGGCTACCAGACAACCGGCTACTATGCCGCCACGTCGCGCTATGGCAACCCGCAGCAGCTCATGCACTTTATCGATGCTTGCCACAAGGCGGGCATTGGCGTGATCATGGACTGGGTGCCCGGCGGTTTTTGCGCCGACTCCCACGGCCTTGCCACCTTTAACGGCCACATGCTGTTTGAGCACGAGATTCATCCCAACTGGGGCACGCATAAGTTCGACTTCGCCCGCGGCGAGGTCCGCTCTTTCCTGGTCTCCAACGTGCTGTACTGGCTCGAGAACTTCCATGTGGACGGCATTCGCATGGACGGCGTGTCCAGCATGTTGTACCTCAACTTTGGCATCGACGATCCGGGCCAAAAGAAGTTCAACAAGTACGGTACCGAGGAGGATCTGGACGCCAGCGCGTTTATCCGTCAGGTCAACTGCGCTGTGGAGGCGCACTGTCCCGACGTGATGATGATGGCCGAGGAGTCCACCGCGTGGCCGCTCGTGACCTATCCGCCGCAGGACGGCGGCCTGGGCTTCCACTACAAGTGGGACATGGGCTGGATGAACGACACCCTGCACTACATGCAGACCGATTTTCCGTGGCGCCCCGGCAACCACGGCCTACTTACGTTCTCCATCATGTACGCCTTTACCGAGAACTTTATTTGCCCGCTGAGCCACGACGAGGTCGTGCACGGCAAGTGCTCGCTGATCGGCCGCATGCCGGGCGACTGGTGGCGCCAGTTTGCCGGCCTGCGCACGCTGGCCTTTTACCAGATGACGCACCCCGGTGCCAAGCTCAACTTTATGGGCAACGAGATCGGCCAGTTTATCGAGTGGCGCTACTACGAGTCCATCCAGTGGTTCCTGACCGAGGAGTACGAGACCCACAAGCATCATCAGGCGTTTATTAAGGCGCTCAACCACCTGTACACCGCTGAGCCCGCCCTGTACGAGCGCGGCTACACCGACGACGGCTTTACCTGGATCGACGCAGACAACTCCAAGCAGTCCATCGTGAGCTTTGTGCGCCAGGGCGAGGACATCGACGACGACCTGGTGATCCTGATCAACTTTGACCCGGCGAGCTACGAGAGCTTCCGCGTGGGCGTGCCGCGCGAGGGTGACTGGGAGGTCATCTTTGACTCCGACCGCCCCGAGTTTGGCGGCAGCGGCTATGCCGGCGAGGAGCCTTACACTTGCTCCAGCGAGCCCTATCCCTGGAACGGGCAGATGGACTCCATCGAGATCAAGGTGCCCGGTCTGGCAGGCGTGGTGCTTAAGCGTCGCGGTCCCAGCAGCTACAAGCCGCCGGTGGTTGAGGAGCCCAAGGCTGCGCGTAAGCGCACGTCGACCGTGAAGCCCAAGGCTGCTGCGGCCAAGAAGGCTCCCGCTAAGGCAAAGGCTACGACGGCCAAGGCTAAGGCTGCTGCAAAGCCCGCTGCTAAAGCTACCGCGAAGCCCGCGGCCAAAAAGCCGGTTGCCAAAAAGGCAACTACCAAGGCCAAGTCAGCCGCCGTTAAATCGCCTGCCAAGGAAGCGTAACAAAGCCGTTACCGCTGTAATTACCCGCCCCGACGGGGCGTAGGATACAAGTCATAACCGTTCCGGGAGAAACATCCCCGGGGGAAAGGAACGTATGAATAAGATCTTCGACAACAAGCAGGAGTTTACCGAGCTCTATCGCGATGCCGTCATGAGCATCAGCGGCAAGAGCGTCGAGGCCGCCAGCGACCTCGACCGCTTTAACGCCCTGGCCAAGCTCGTGGCCGAGAAGGCCCGCACCGTTGCCACCGCCAGTGACGCCCGCGTCACCGCCGAGGGCAAAAAGCGCGTGTATTACTTCTCGATCGAGTTTTTGATCGGCCGCCTGCTCGACAACTACCTGCTCAACTTTGGCGTGCGCGACATGGTCGCCGAGGCGCTCGACGACATGGGCTTCGATCTGTCCGTCATCGAGAACCAGGAGCCCGATCCGGCGCTGGGCAACGGTGGTCTGGGCCGTCTGGCCGCATGCTTCCTGGATTCCATGGCAGCCGAGGGCATCGCCGGCTACGGCAACGGCATGCGCTACCGCTACGGCCTGTTTAAGCAGGAGATCGTCAACGGCAGCCAGGTGGAGACCACCGACGAGTGGCTCACCCACGGCTATCCCTGGGAGGTCCGTCGTCAGGACAAGGCCGTGACCATCAAGTTTGGTGGTCACGTTGAGGGCTTTGAGGAGGACGGCCGCACGTTCTACCGCACGGTGGACACGCAGGACATCCTGGCCGTTCCTTATGACATCCCCGTCGTTGGCTATGCCGGCGAGACCGTCAACAAGCTGCGCGTCTGGGCTGCCGAGCCGGTCGAGGAGCACTTCGATCTGGAGGCCTTCAACCGAGGCGACTACGCCCTGGCCGACGCCGAGCGCGCCGAAGCCGAGGCCATCAGCGCTATCCTCTACCCCAACGACGCCGGCGAGCACGGCCGTCTGCTGCGCCTGAAGCAGGAGTACTTGTTTGTTTCGGCCGGCATCTACAGCCTGCTCGACACCTTTGAGAAGGAGCACGGCGAGAACTGGGAGTTACTGCCGCAGTTTGTGGCCATCCACACCAACGATACCCATCCCGCCATGTGCGGCCCCGAGCTCATGCGTATCCTCATCGACGAGAAAAAGCTCGAGTGGGACGATGCCTGGAACATCGTGACGCAGGTCGTGAGCTACACCAACCACACTATCCTGCCCGAGGCTCTAGAGAAGTGGCCCATCGGCACGTTCTCCAAGCTCCTCCCCCGCGTGTACCAGATCATCGACGAGATCAGCCGTCGTTGGCACGAGTCGTTCGACACCACGCAGGAGGGCTGGCAGGAGCGCCTGCGCCAGACCGCCATTCTGTGGGACGGCGAGATCCGCATGGCCAACCTGTCCGTGATCTGCAGCCACAGCGTCAACGGCGTGGCCAAGATCCACTCCGACATCATCAAGAACATCGTGCTCAAGGACTTCTATGCCCTGACGCCCGAGAAGTTCAACAACAAGACCAACGGCATCTCGCACCGTCGCTTCTTTGCCGAGGCCAACCCCACCTATGCCAGGCTCGTGACCGAGGCCATTGGCGACGGCTGGCTCAAGGACGCCTTTGAGCTGGAGAAACTCAAGGAGTTCCAGAACGACAGCGAGTTCCTGAAGGCCGTGGGTGCCTCCAAGCGCGCCAACAAGGAGCGTCTGGCCGCCTACGTTAAGGCCGAGACCGGTCTGGTCATCGACCCCAACACCGTCTTCGATGTTCAGGTGAAGCGCTTCCACGCCTACAAGCGCCAGCTCATGAACATCATGAAGGTGATGGACATCTACAACCGTCGCATCGCCGACCCCAACTTCCACGTGACACCGACGACCTTCATCTTTAGCGGCAAGGCTGCCTCGAGCTACACCTTCGCCAAGGAGACCATCCGTCTGATCAACTCCGTCGCCGAGGTCGTCAACAACGACCCGCGTGTGAACAAGGTCATGAAGGTCTGCTTTATCCCCAACTTCCGCGTGAGCAACGCCCAGCTCATCTACCCCGCCGCCGAGATCTCCGAGCAGATTTCCACCGCCGGCAAGGAGGCCTCGGGCACGTCCAACATGAAGCTCATGATGAATGGCGCCATTACGCTGGGCACCCTCGACGGTGCGAACATCGAGATCGCCGACCTGGCTGGCCGCGAGAACGAGGCCATCTTTGGTCTGACCGCTCCCGAGGTCGAGCAGCTCTGGGCATCCAACAGCTACTTTGCGTGGGATACCCTCAACGGCGACCGCGAGCGTCTGGGCCGCGTGATGGACGAGCTCAAGGACAACACCTTTGCGGGTCTTTCGGGCAACTTTGAGAGCATCTACAACGAGCTCATGAACAACAACGACCCCGACCTGGTCATGGCCGATTTCCGCAGCTATGTGGATGCGTGGGAGGCGCTCACGGGCAGCTACAGCGACCAGGAGACCTGGAACCGCAAGGCGCTGCTCAACACCGCATCGAGTGGCTGGTTCTCGAGCGACCGCACCATTCGCGAGTACCGCGACGAGATCTGGCACGCCTAGGGGCGCGCACTCCCCTAGCCGCACGGCATTACCCGGCGGGCGTGAATAGGCTCCGCGCCCGCCGCTAATGAATTTAGAAACATCGATGACAGAAGGAGAAATCGATGAGTAAGAAAGAATGCATCGCGATGCTCCTCGCAGGAGGACAGGGCAGCCGATTGGGGGCACTCACCCAAAAGATCGCTAAGCCGGCGGTTAGCTTTGGTGGCAAGTTCCGCATTATCGACTTTTCGCTGTCCAACTGCTCCAACTCGGGCATCGACACGGTGGGCGTTCTGACGCAGTATCGCCCCTACCTGCTGCATGCCTATGTGGGCTCCGGCGAGGCTTGGGATCTGGACAGCCGCGACGGCGGCGTGTCGATCCTGCCGCCGTACGAGACGCAGACCGGCGGCGCCTGGTATGCGGGCACGGCCGACGCCATCACGCAGAACCTCGACTACATCAAGGCCAACGACCCCAAGTACGTCCTGATTCTTTCTGGCGATCACCTGTATCGCATGGATTACCGTAAGATGCTCAAGACGCATATTGAGAACAACGCCGACCTCACGGTGAGCGTTATGCCCGTGCCTTGGGAGGAGGCCAGCCGCTTTGGCATCCTAACCACCGACCCCGAGGACGGCCGCATCACCAAGTTCACCGAGAAGCCCGAGAAGCCCGATTCGAACCTCGCGTCCATGGGTATCTACATCTTCTCGGCCGATGTGCTGATTGAGGCGCTGGAGGAAGACGCCCTGGACCAGCGCTCGAGCCATGACTTTGGCAAGGACATCATCCCCAAGCTGCTCGGCGAGAACAAGCGCCTGTACAGCTACGAGTTCCACGGCTTTTGGAAGGATGTTGGCACCATCGCCAGCTTCCATGAGACCTCGATGGACCTGCTGGGCAACAACCCCGAGTTCGACCTCTTTGACAAGAGCTTCCCCATCATGTCCAACATCACCACGCGTCCGCCGCACTACATTGGTCCGGACGGCCGCCTGGACGACTGCCTGGTCTCCAACGGCTGCAAGATCTACGGCACCGCTCGCCACTCGATTCTTTCGACCGATGTCATCATCGAGGAGCGCGCCGTGGTCGAGGACTCCGTGCTGCTGCCGGGTGCGCACGTTAAGAGCGGCGCGCACATCTGCCGCGCTATTTTGGGCGAGAACTCCACGGTCGAAGAGGGCGTGAAGCTCGGCTCTGTCGATACCACTAAGGATACGGCCGTCGTTGGAAATGACGTCGTTATCGGGAAGGGGGAATGATCCGATGATCAATCGCAAGGCCATCGGTTACATCACCGCTAACTACTCTTCGACTTACGGCAGCGTGCTGCTCAAGGACCGCCCCATCGCGTCCGTCCCGTTTTTGGGCCGCTACCGCCTGATCGACTTTCCGTTGTCCAACATGATGAATGCCGGCATCAAGACCGTCGGCGTCGTCATGCCGGGTAACTACCGCTCGCTGATCGACCACGTGGGCTCGGGCAAGGACTGGGGTCTGGACCGCAAGAAGGGCGGCCTGTTCATGGTCCCCGGCAACGCGTATGGCACCACCAAGGGCGGCATGCGCTTCCTGCTGCGCGACATCATCTCCAACAAGACGCTGTTCCAGCGCTCGGACAAGCCCTATGTTGTGATGATGGGCACTAACATCATCTTTAACATGGACCTCAACACCATCATCGAGGCGCACGAGAACTCCGGCGCCCAGATGACCGTCGTGTACTGCAAGGCCACGCGCAACGTCGAGGACGAGACCAAGCTCGAGATTGGCGAGAACGGCCGTCTGACGGGCGTGAGCGCCGGCGTCGTGTACGGCGACAACGCGTCCATGGACTGCTGCATCGTCAACCGCGAGACCCTGCTCGAGATCATCGATCACTACCAGGCCGCCGACTATCTGGACCTGCTCGAGGCACTCCAGGGCGACTTTGGCAACATCGACGTGTGCAGCTACGAGTACAAGGGCGAGGTCGTGGGCGTGTTTAGCGAGAAGTCGCTGTACCGCCGCAGCATGGACCTGCTCGACCAGACCGTGGCCGATCAGCTCTTCGACCCAGAGCGCCCCATCCTGACCAAGGCCCACGACGTGCCGCCCTCGCGCTACGCGACCGGCAGCCACGCGTGCAACTCGATCATCTCGGCCGGTTGCATCATCAAGGGCACCGTGCGCAACTCGATCCTGTCGCGCGGCGTTGTGGTTGAGGAAGGCGCTTCGGTGACCAACTCGATCATCAACCAGAGCTGCATCATCAAGAGTGGCGCCCGCGTCGAGAACGCCATTCTGGACAAGAACAACGTGGTGCCTACCAACACCGAGCTTCGCGGTACGCCCGAGAACATCCTGGTGCTGGGCAAGGCTCCGTTAACTTCCGACACCACCATCGTACGTTAACGTTGGCACCGCAACATCGCTCGTAACATGTAGAATAGCCGCCCGGTTAGCGCCAGGCGGCTATTCTCGAATTGCAACATGGGAGACAATATGGCAGATTCCAACAAAAAGATGCAGATCGTGTTTGCCTCGGCCGAGTGCGCACCGTTTGTTAAGACCGGTGGCCTGGGCGACGTGGCAGGCTCGCTGCCTGCAGCGCTTGTGCGCGCCGGCGCCGAAGTTATCGTGATGGTGCCCAAGTACGCCACCATCAAGGACGAGCACAAGGCGCAGATGGAGCACTTCTCCGACTTTTACGTGAGCCTGGGTTGGCGCAACGAGTACTGCGGACTCGAGAAGCTCGAGCACGACGGCGTCACCTATATGTTCATCGACAACGAGCGCTACTTTGCGCGCGACTATCCGTACGGCTTCTTTGACGACGGCGAGCGCTTTGCGTTCTTCTCCAAGGCCATCACCGAGAGCCTGCAGCACCTGCCGGCCGGCTTTGAGTGCGATATCCTGCACTGCAACGACTGGCAGACGGCACTGGCGCCCGTGTTCCTGCGCGAGTTCTACCAGGGCCTGCCGTTGTACGACCGCGTGAAGACCGTGTTCTCGATCCACAACGTGGCGTTCCAGGGCCAGTTTAGCGACACCGTGATGGAGGACATCCTGGGTGTGGCGCATATTCCGGCGGCCGCCTCGCAGCTGCGTTGCGACGCCTGCAGCATCAACTACATGCTGGGCGCGCTGCGCTATGCCGACGCCATCACCACGGTGAGCCCCACCTATGCCAACGAGATCCAGACGCCCGAGTTTGGCGAGGGCCTGGACGGCGTGCTGCGCGAGCGCTCCTATGCGCTGCAGGGCATTTTGAATGGCATTGACGTCGCAGGCTTTGACCCGGCGACCGACAAGCGCATTGCCGCCAACTACACGGTTGAGGATCGTTCCGGCAAGGCCGTGTGCAAGGCCAAGCTTCAGGAAGAGCTGGGGCTCGAGGTTCGCGACGACCGTCCGCTCATGGTAATGGTCACGCGCCTGACGCGCCAAAAGGGCATGGACCTGGTCATGTACGCGCTCGACCGCATCCTGGCCGGCGGCGTGCAGGTGGCAGTGCTGGGCACCGGCGACCGCGACTACGAGGACGGCCTGCGCTACTTCCAAGACAAGTACCCCGGCACCATGGCCGCACGCATAGAGTTCGATCCTGCGCTGTCGCAGCGTATGTATGCCGCCGCCGATATGTTCCTGATGCCTTCGAAGTTTGAGCCCTGCGGCCTGTCGCAGATCATCGCCATGCGCTACGGTACCCTGCCGATTGTTCGCGAGACCGGCGGCCTGAAGGACACCGTGCAACCGTACAACGAGTTTACCGGCGAGGGCACGGGCTTCTCGTTTAGCAACTTTAACGGCGACGAGATGGGCGACGCCGTGTTCCGCGCGGCACGTCTATTCTGGGATAACCGCGATGCTTGGAACCAGCTGGTCACGCAGGCTATGAGCCAGGACTTTAGCTGGACGCGTTCGGCGGATAAGTATCTGGACCTGTACTTCTTTATGCATCCGGAGATTGAGAGGCCGGCAGCTGTGGTTGAGGAGGCTGCGGAGCCTGTCGAGGAGCCTGCCGCTGTTAAGGAGCCCAAGGCTGAGCCCGAGGTTGTGGCCGAGCCGGTTGTTGAGGCGCCCGTTGCTGCTGAGGAGCCCAAGGCTGCGGAGAAGCCGGTTGAGGCTGCTCCCGAGGTGAAGGTTGAGGCTGCTCCCGAACCCGAGGCCAAGCCGGCTGCGAAGCCTGCCGCCAAGAAGACCACGACTCGTAAGACGACGGCCAAGAAGGCTACGACGGCCAAGGCTGCAGCTACCAAGACTGCCGCAGCTAAGACGACGGCTGCCAAGGCAACGACGACGCGCAAGCGCACCACCGCTGCGGCTAAGAAGGCCGCTGAGGCCGAGGTCGCTCCTGAGGTAAAGGCCGAGGCTGCGGCTGAGGCTCCTGCTGTTGAGGCCAAGCCGGCCGCCAAGGCTCCGGCAAAGACCGCTGCCAAGAAGACGGCCGCGACTAGGGCCACGGCCGCCAAGAAGACTACGGCTACGAAGACGACGACCACCAAGGCCGCCGCAACGAAGGCTGCCGCAAAGCCGGCCGTCAAGGTCGAGGAGAAGCCCGTCGAGCCCAAGGCCGAGGAAACCGTGGAGGCCAAGCCCGCCGCCAAGACCACCACGCGCAAGCGCACCACGACGACGGCCAAGAAGACCGCGACCAAGGCCGCTGCCCCTAAGGCAGAAGCCAAGCCCGAGGTTAAGGCAGAGACCAAGGTCGCTCCGAAGGCTGAGGCAAAGGCCGAGGCAAAGCCCGAGCCCGCCAAGGAGGCTCCGGTCTCCCCCGCCGCTCCGGTCGAGGATAAGGCTCCTTCCAAGAAGACTTCCGTCCGCAAGGCCACGGCCACCCGCAAGCGCCGCTAATCCGGACGATTAAAACTCAATCCTTAACGCAAAAGAGGGCGCCCCAACAAGGCGCCCTCTTCTTGGTTGAACTTCTACATTAAAAAGAGGGCCGGTTTACTACGACAAAATGACACTGGCCGACCACGGCGAGTAATCTTCGAAATTGACAACGCTTCTACCTGCGGTTTTAATATCACCAAAATGACTGTAGTTGAGTTCATTCAATTTATCGTAGTAAACCGGGGTACTTTTGGTTGGCTACAAATAGTATCGGTCTAGGCGTTTTTTGAATATCGCGATAATTTGTGTGGTAAAACGATTTTCTAGCACAACCGTTCGCCGATAGTGAGCGGCTGTAGTTTATACAACTAAAGTGCAACGATATACTTAAGTACTGTGCGTTAAGCCCATGGCCCGTTGGCCATGACTGTATAGAACTGGACCGTACTATGAGATTGATTCACAACAGCCGCCTGCCGCAGTTTCGCACTCCGTTTGGTGCTGTGACCACTGGAACTTCCGTTGCGCTCTCGGTGATTTTGGAGGACGCCGATCCCAACCAGGCAACGCTTACCCTGCGCACCTGGGTCGATGGTATTGGCGAGACCCTCATCCCCATGGAGCATGAGGGCGACGGCATCTTTACCGGCGAGCTTCCGTGCCCCGAACCCTGTCTTGTCTGGTACAGCTTTATATGCAATATCGAGGGCCAGCCCGAGGTCCGCTTGGGCGCACCGCAGGGCCGCACCGGCGGCGAGGGCGTAACCTACGACTACGCCGAGGTGCCGTCCTTCCAGATTACCGTCTACAAGCACCGCGAGAACCGTCCCACCTGGTACGAGCGCGGCATGGTCTACCAGATCTTCCCCGACCGCTACGCTCGCGACGAGCATTGGCGCGAGCGCACGCTGGCCGAGCTCGAAAAACCGCGTAAGGGCATTCAGCGCCGCATGGTCGAGGATTGGAACGAACCACCGGTGTATGAGCGCGCCGAGGACGGCTCAATCAAGACCTGGGACTTCTACGGCGGCTCGCTCAAGGGCATCCAGGAAGACCTGCCCCGCATCGCCGAGCTGGGCTTAACGGCCATCTACCTCAACCCCATCTTTGAGGCCGCGAGCAACCATCGCTACGACACGGCTGACTACACCAAGATCGACCCGATCCTGGGCACCGAGCAGGACTTTACCGAGCTGTGTAAGGCAGCCGAAAAGCTGGGCATTTCCATCATCCTGGACGGCGTCTTTAACCACACGGGCGACGACTCGATCTACTTTAACCGCTATGGTAACTACCCCGGTGTGGGCGCCTGGCAGAGCGAGGATTCGCCGTGGCGCGACGCCTTCACCTTCCACGAGGACGGATCGTACGATTGCTGGTGGGGCGTGGGCAACATGCCCGCGATCAACGAGAAGTCCGAGCTCGTGCGCGAGAAGCTCTTGGGCAAGGACGGCGTCATCCGCAAGTGGCTGCGCGCCGGTGCCCACGGCTGGCGTCTGGACGTCGCTGACGAGCTTTCTGACGACTTCCTGGCCGAGATCAAGAAGGCAGTACTTGCCGAAAAGCCCGACGCGCTGCTGCTCGG
>CAKUFW010000010.1 GCA_934650975.1 uncultured Collinsella sp.
GCCGGGGGTCGGCTCGATCATGGCGCGCCACCAGGCTATGTCGTGCATGTAATCGAGCTGCTCGGGCGTCCAAGATGTGAGCAGACAGTCCGGCAGATTGTCGTGGCAGTCGCGGACCATGCCGGGAATGCTCAGGTAGAGCATGCCTCCATGCTTGACGTAGGGGAGCAGACGCTCGCCCAGATAATGCGGGTCTCGGCCATAGTAGTTGTACGAGTCGATGCTCACGACCGCATCAAAATAGTCGTGCTCAAACGGCAGGCCCTGCGAGGCGTCCGCCTTAACAGGGTGAATGGTGTTGTGGGGAATGCCCAGCGAATCAAAGAACGCGCGGTTTTCCTCGGGGTCGCTCCACAGATCGACGGCGTAGGTGTCAAATCCGTATTCGTGGGCAAGCAGGGCGCTGGTGATACCAGTGCCCGATCCAAGGTCGCAGACGCGGGCGCCGCGGGGGATACGTGCATCGCAAAGGAGCTCCTCGCAGAGCTTGAGGGGGTTCGGTCCCATAATCTTAGAGCGCACGAGTGCCGCATCGAAGCTGTTGGCTTTTGGGAAGGATTGAGATTCCTGGGATTTCATTGTTCTTTCCTATCAGGTGCAAATTGGCAGATGACGGGGGCGGAACGGCGCAACAAACCACGGCCGTTGGACGGCCGTTTTCATGGTTCTATGCGATTGACCGTTCCCTAAAGAACAATGACCAAAAAGACATCCCCTTGGATGATCGAAATTGGGCCAAGGCCCGTGACGCCTCCATTGTAAAACGTTGCGTACGGGCCGGGGACATGCCATTTGTCACGGATTTGAGGGGCGCGATTGTGGCCGATTACGACCTGCGTGGGTCGAGATTCGCCCGCCTACAGGTCGCGTGCCCGGTAGACCTTGGTGCTGACGGTGCAGCTAAGTGCACATAGCACGAGGGCCAATACCGCGATTCCTGCACACAGGCAGCCGAGGACGGCAGGGTCGGGATTCGCCCCGGCGAATGACATGAGCCAGTTGCTGATGGGGTTGGAGGAGCTCAACATTGCCATGGTGCCACAGCCAAGCAGGGCAAACAGGCCGACGGAAAGGCGCAGCGCCTCCATGTGCCCAAATCGGAAGAATATCGGCTGCGCCAAAAACACCATCATGAGGGAAATGAGCATCGATGCCGCCGAGGCAGCTGCGATTTCAAAGACCGTCTGGCCTGTCGAAGGGATGCCCATGTGATCGAAGAACGGAAGGGCGAGGATGTTCAGAAGCGTAGCCGCGCATGCCATGACGGCCGAGAAGGCAATAATGCACAGGTAGCGTGCGCAGACGATGTCCTTGCGCGAAAACGGCAGCGTTGCCCGATAGCGCTCCCAACCGTTTTGGTTATCGTAGCCAGCCAGCGAGTTCATGATAATGATGGGTGACATGGCGCTGACCGCGCAGGTGCCGGCGCTCATGCCGGAATCGCCGTCTGTCGCGTTGGCAAGGGTCAGCACGACGAATATGAACAGGCCGACGCCGGCGATGCTCGGGAGAAACGAACGCATGATAGCGGTCTCGGACATAAAGGCGCGTTTCATTTGGAGGCTCCTTTCAGCGTAAGGCGCAGGTAATCATCGATGGAAATCCGATCGCAGGGAATCTCGGGAAAGGCCTCGAGCGCTTCTCGTCGGTTGGGGACCAGCACGTCAACGCTGTAGGCATGACGGGTGGCACGGGCGCCCTCGACACAAGCCATCAGCTCGGCAGCTTGCGCCTGGGTGCAGTGGGCGATGCCGGCGCGGTCAGTAATGTCCTCGCGCGGCAAATCGAACACAATCGCACCGTGATCAATGCAGACAACACGGTCGGCGGCACGTTCAAGATCGGATGTAATGTGGCTCGAGAACAATATGCTGCGCTGTCCGTCGGCGACAAAGGCGAGCAGCTCATCGAGCAGCTCCTCACGCGCCATGGGGTCGAGGCCTGCCGTGGCTTCGTCCAAGATGAGCAGCTCGGCCTTGTGGCTGAGCGCACACGCGAGCTGCAGCTTCATACCCATGCCGCGGGAGAGGTCTTTGACCTTTGCCTTGGGGTCGAGGCCAAATCGATCGATGAGGCCGGTGAACGTGTCATGGTTCCAGGTGGGGTACGCTGAGCCTACGAGTGCCTCGACCTCGGCCACCTTGAGCGTGGAAGGGAAGGGGCACGTGTCCAGAACGAGACCGATGCGAGAGCGCACACGACGTTGTTGTTCATCGGGCGCATTGGCATCGCAGCTCTGCCCAAACAAGTTCACCTCGCCGGAATCGAGCTTTATGAGCCCGAGTGCGGCGCGGATGGTCGTTGTCTTTCCGGCGCCGTTTGCGCCCACAAAGCCAACAATCTGGCCGGGCTCCACGGCAAACGTGACATCGCGCAGCGAAAAGCGATCGCTTACACGGCGTGAGGCACCTTTGAGTTCTAGCAAGTTTTGCATGGTATAGCCTTTCTTGCAGATGGCTACTGCATGGTTTCGGGGGCAACAAGGTCGAGCATTTCGTGCAGCTTCTCGCGCGTGACGCCCAGGGCCTCTGCCTGTGTCGCTGCCTGTGCAAGCAGCTCTTCGACATGGCAGAGCTGGTTTTCGCGCAAGAGCTCTTGGTTGCCCTCGGCGACAAAGCAGCCTTTGCCTTGCACGGTGCAGATAAACCCAAGTTGCTCCAGGTCGGCGTAGGCGCGCTTGGTGGTGATGACGCTCACACCCAGGTCGCTGGCAAGCACACGGATACTGGGGAGTTTGGCTCCCGCAGCGAGTGTCCCCGAGAGTATCTGAGCTTTGACCTGCGAGGATATCTGCTCGTAGATGGGCTTGTCACTCGAATTGGATAGGATAATGTCCACAGCGGCTCCTTAGCTGATGGGCTACACGTGTATATAACCGGTAAGCACAGTATATATACACTATGCACAGTTACGCAAGAGAAAAATCATGACGGCCGGCCACCGTTTGTCTAAATCTGTAACAGTAAGCGGGCCAAATCGGGTCTAGCTGTTACAGATTGAGATTTTGCCGACGGGCCTCACCTGTTTGTCTCAATCTGTAACAGGTAGAGGCTCAAAAGCCGGCTAGATGTTACAGATTGAGACAAACTGCTGCGGAGTGCTGCCGCCGACCGGCAACCAAGACCCCGACTGATGAATTTGTCCTGATAGGCGCCCTGTCGCAGCGTTTCGCGGCTACAATAGACGGGTTACATCGACGTAATGCATATAGAACGCAAGAAAGGATCCGCATGGCAAGCCTGTCGGATGAAATCTCGTCGCGCCGCACATTCGCGATCATCAGCCACCCGGACGCCGGTAAGACCACGCTTACCGAGAAACTGCTGCTCTATACCGGCAGCATCCAGACCGCCGGTTCGGTCAAGGGCAAGAGCTCGGCCAAGCACGCCGTCTCGGACTGGATGGACATCGAGAAGGAGCGCGGCATCTCCGTTACCTCCTCGGTGCTGCAGTTCACCTACAACGGCGCCTGCGTCAACATCCTCGATACCCCCGGCCACCAGGACTTCTCGGAGGATACCTACCGTACCCTTATGGCCGCCGACGCCGCGGTCATGGTCATTGACGGCGCTAAGGGCGTCGAGGCCCAGACCAAGAAGCTCTTTAAGGTCTGTACGCTGCGCCACATTCCCATCTTCACCTTTGTGAACAAGCTCGACCACGAGGCTCGCGATCCGTTTGAGCTTATGGAAGAGATCGAGAACGTCCTGGGTATCAACACGTATCCTATGAACTGGCCGATCGGCAGTGGTCGCAACTTCCGCGGCGTGTTCGACCGCCAGACTCGTCGCGTCATCGCCTTTGAGGGCGACGGCCACGCCAACGCCACCAAGAAGGTCGCCGAGGTCGAGGCCGAGCTGGGCGATCCTTCCATGGATGAGCTCATTGGCGAGGAAAACCACAAGAACCTGATGGACGACATCGAGCTGCTCGATGGCGCCGGTGACGAGCTAGACCTGGATGCCGTGGCCTGCGGCAAGCTGAGCCCGGCGTTCTTTGGCTCGGCGCTCACCAACTTTGGTGTGGAGCCCTTCCTTAAGGAGTTCTTGCGCCTGGCCCCGACGCCGCGCGCCTACACCGACACGCTCACCAGCGAGCCGGTCGACCCCTGCCGCGACGACTTTAGCGGCTTCGTCTTTAAGATCCAGGCCAACATGGACAAGAACCACCGCGACCGCATCGCCTTTGTGCGCATCTGCTCGGGCAAGTTCGAGCGCGGTATGGATGCCTTCCATATGCAGGGCAACCGCAAGCTCAAGCTGGCCACGGGCACCTCGATGATGGCCGACGACCGCGCCATCGTGGACGAGGCATACGCAGGCGATATCGTGGGTCTGTTCGACCCGGGCATCTTTAGCATCGGCGACACTGTGTGCTCCGGCAAGCGCCACGTGCAGTACCCGCAGATCCCGACGTTCGCGCCCGAGATGTTCGCCCGCATCACGCAGGTCGATACGCTCAAGCGCAAACAGTTCGTGAAGGGCATGGAGGAGCTTGCCCAGGAGGGTGCTATCCAGATCTTCCGCGAGCTGGGAGCCGGCATGGAGAGCGTTATCGTCGGCGTGGTCGGCGTGCTGCAGTTTGAGGTGCTCGAGCGCCGCCTGAAGGCCGAGTATCGTGTTGAGGTCCGTCGCCAGCCGCTGCCCTACACCGACATCCGCTGGATCCAGAACGACCCCGATACCATCGATATCCCGAGCCTTTCGCTTACGCGCGACACCCTGCGCGTCGAGGACATGCGCGGCGGCAAGCTGCTGCTGTTCACGAGTCCGTGGAACGTGGATTGGGCAACCGAGCACAATCCCGACCTGATCCTGTCGGAGTTTGGCAACGTAACGTTTTAGCGCATCGGCGCGGCGGTCCAACGGGGCTGCCGCGCTCATTGCTTGCCTGCCGCCGGCGGAGCGGCTATCATACCCACCGTCGTCTCAAGACCGGGGCGGCCGAGCAGTTCGGGTCCGATATCCTGCTCGTTAAACCTAAAACCAAAGGAGTACATAATGATCAAGAAGGTCATGGAGGACTACAAAGTCCTGTTGCGGAGCATTCCCGCGGCAACGGTTTCGCTGTTTATCGTGAGCGTCATCATGATGAACCTGCTGGCCAACAAAGAGCTTATCAGCCTGCCGTATCTGGCACTCGACTGCGGGTTTGTGGTGAGCTGGGTCTCGTTTTTGTGCCAGGACATGATCTGCAAGCGCTTTGGCGCCAAGGCATCCATCAAAATCTCTATCCTCGCGCTGCTGGTCAACCTGGCCGTGAGCCTGTGCTTTTGGCTGTGCTCGCTCACGCCCGGCATGTGGGGCGCCTACTACGACACGGGAATGATCGAGGTCAACACCGCCCTCAACGCCACGATCGGCGGCACCTGGTACGTGGTGTTTGGCTCGTCGCTGGCCATGCTCACCTCTGCCGTGGCCAACTCCACGCTCAACCAGTCGCTCGGCCGCATGCTCAAAAAGAATAACTTTGCGAGCTTTGCCTTCCGCTCCTATGTGTCCACGGGCATTGGCCAGTTTATCGACAACCTGGTCTTTGCCATTGTTGTGAGTCACACGTTCTTTGGCTGGACCTGGGTGCAGGTTCTGATGTGCTCGCTGACCGGTGCTATCGCCGAGTTGCTGTGCGAGGTCTTTTTGAGCCCCGTGGGCTACAAGGTCGTGCGTGGCTGGGAGCGCGAGAACGTGGGCGCCGAGTATCTCGAGCGTCACGCTGCGGCGTAAGGAGCCAGCATGCAGGTGTTGATCACGGGTGCTTCGGGCGGCATTGGAGCCGCATGTGTGCAGCGCTTTTTGGACGAGGGCCACGAGGTCGTGGGCTTCGATCTACTGCCGGCGGCGGTCGAGCATGAGCGCTACCACCATCTGATTGTGGACGTCCGCGAGCCGGATACGTTTCCGGACGACCTTGAGCCCCAGTTGATCGTGAACGTCGCCGGCACGCAAGATTCGGCCGACGACATTGCGGCCAACCTGACGGGCACGATCAACGTGACCGAGCACTATGCCTTTGTGGGGGAGGGCCTAGCCGCTAAGCCGGCGCCGGCCATTCGCTCCGTAGTCAACGTGGGTTCGGCGAGCGGGCACACGGGGTCGGAGTTCCCTGCATACGCGGCTAGCAAGGGCGGCATTATCGCCTATACCAAGAACCTTGCGAATCGTCTGGCGCCGCAGGCCATCGCCAACAGCGTGGACCCGGGCGGTGTCATCACACCGCTCAACCGTTGCGTGATGGAAGACGAGCGCCTGTGGGCTCAGATTATGGAGCTCACGCCGCTCAAACGTTGGGCCACCGCGGAGGAAATCGCCGAGTGGATCTACTTTGTGGGTGTGACCAACCGGTTTATGACCGGGCAGAGCCTGCTCATCGATGGCGGCGAGGCCGGCCGCATCCAGTTTATTTGGCCCGAGTAATAAACGCGTCCGATGGTAAAGCCGTCGGGCGCGTTTTTTCGGCCATATAGGTTAACTTTAGTTTGCCTTTATCTGCGTAAAGCGCCTTTGAGCTGGTAAAATAACACCTTAAAACAGAACAAGGGGGTAAATTGGGGCTGTTCGGTTCACACCAGAGGCGCGACGCGGACCGGGCGCGCCAGCTTTTTGAGGCGGCGCTTGCGGAGCAGGGGCTCAATGTTGGGTTTGTTTTGCGTGCCAGCGACTTGCTTCCCCTTTATATCACGCCAAATTTTGAGCGTGTGTTCGGCGTATCGCCGGAGCGGTATCGCGACGATATCGAGACGCTCTACCGCTATATTCCCGATGACGACCGCGTTCGCATGCGGCGCCAGGTGAGGGACTGGGACCACGCGGCCCCTTTGGATTTGATTTGTTCCTACAACGGGCCTGGGCAGGAAAAGCCGCGCAATATCCGCTTCTCGCTTGCGCTCGTTCAAAACGCAACGCAATATCTCATCACGGCGGTCGATGTAACCGCCGAAACCGCGCGCATCGCTAAGGCGGAGTCCGAGCGCGACCGCGCCGTCGAGACCGCCAACGCTCGCACGGACTTTATGAACCAGATGAGCCACGAGATTCGCACCCCGCTCAATGGCATCGAGGGCATGATTTCGCTTGCCCGCGAGCATCATGCGGACGAGCCACGTCTGATGGATGACCTGTCCCGTGCTTCGCAGCTCTCGGCGTACCTGCTGTCCCTTATCAACGACATGCTCGACATGAGCCGCCTGAACAGCGGGCGGGTTCGAATCGATGAGGCGCCGTTCGACATGCGCCTGTTCGCCGCCGAGCTCGAGCGCATGTTTACCTCGCAAGCTGACGACAAGGGGCTCAAGTATTCAGTTGCGCTCGAGGATTGCGAAAACGTCTTTGTGGTGGGCGACCGCATGCGCCTGTCGCAGGTCGTTATCAACTTTATCTCCAACGCGCTCAAGTTTACCGAGAGCGGCGGCAGCGTTGCCGTCAGCATTCGCGAGATGTATCGCTCGGAGGACGGCGTGAGCTTTATGCTGCGCGTGCGCGATACGGGCAAGGGCATGGACCCGCGCTACATCAGCAAGATTTTTAAGCCGTTTGAGCAGGAGGACCGCACCATCGCCCGTCGCTACGGCGGAACGGGCCTGGGCATGGCCATTACGAGCGCGCTCGTCGACCTTATGGGCGGCGAGATCGTTGTGGACACCGAACCCGGACGCGGCTCAACGTTTTCGGCCTACATCCCGCTGCGACTGGCGACGCCGGAGCAGGTCGAGGACCTTAAGCTCAAAGAGCAGACGCTCGAGACGGCGCCCGATTCCATCGGCTCGACGTTTACCTATCAGTTTGATGGCAAACGATTCCTGCTGGCGGAGGATAACGAGATCAATGCCATGATTGTGGTTGAGTTGCTGGCCAGGCGGGGCGCCGCGGTCGACCGCGCCGAGAACGGCCAGGCGGTCGTCGATCGGTTCCGAAGCATGCCCGTGGGCACGTACGACGCGATCCTCATGGATATCCAGATGCCCGTGCTCAACGGTTGGGGAGCGGCAGAGCAAATCCGAGACCTCGAGCGCGAGGACGCCGCCGCCATTCCCATCATCGCGCTTTCGGCCAACGACTACACCGAGGACGTAGAGCGCTCGCGCAAGGCGGGCATGAACGGACATGTGGGAAAACCCATCGACTTGAATGTTTTGAAAGCGCAGCTGGCGGCCGCGACGGCCGAGGCAGCGTATCGAGGAAATGAGTAACCGTGATCGTCGAACAGTCCAACAGCATCATCAACGAAGTGAGTCGTGCCCTGCTGGGCAAGCGCGAGGTGATCGAGAAGGCTTTGATGGCCATCTACGCAGGTGGCCATATCCTGCTTGAGGATGTGCCTGGCACCGGCAAGACCACGCTGGCGCTGGCGCTGTCCCGTGCGTTGGGCCTGGACTTTAAGCGCGTGCAGTTTACGCCCGACACGCTGCCCTCGGACATTACGGGCTTTACGATGTACGATCGCGATGCCGGCACGTTCCGCTTTGTGTGGGGTGCGGTTAATTGCAATATGCTGCTGGGCGATGAGATCAACCGCACCAGCGCAAAGACGCAGTCGGCCCTGCTCGAGGTTATGGAAGAGCGCGCTGTGACCATCGATGGCCAGACGCATCCGGTACCGCGCCCCTTTGTGTGCGTGGCGACCGAGAACCCGGTGGGTTCGGCGGGCACCCAACCCCTGCCCGATAGCCAGCTCGACCGCTTTATGGTCCGCCTGTCCGTGGGCTATCCGTCGCGCCAGGACCAGATCGATATCCTCAAGGCCCGCCGTTACGCCAACCCGCTCGACGATATTAAGCCCATGGTCGCCTGTGATGACTTGCTCGATATCCAAAACTACCTGGGCAACGTGCAGGTTGCCGATACGGTGCTGGACTATATCGTTCGCCTGTGCGAGGCGACTCGTGAGGACGCGCTGGTGGAGCTGGGCGTGAGTCCCCGCGGTGTTATCGCCCTTACCCGTATGGCGCGTGCCTGCGCGCTCATTCGCGAGCGCGACTACGTGGTGCCCGAGGACGTGCGCGAGGTCTTTACGTCCGTCTGCGCCCATCGCCTTGTTTTGCGTCCCCAGGCCCGAATCGAGTCGATTTCCGCCGAGGACGTTCTCGACCGCATTCTGGCTGCCGTTCCCGCTCCGTCCATGGGTCAGGTTCGCGGTCGCTCCTAGCGACGCGTAGCTGTCCGCGCCTGCTATAACGCCCATGATTATCAACAAGATCACTTATGTCGTATCCGTCGTGCTCCTGCTCGTCGTGTTTGTGCTTACCGCCAATGCGGCTGCACTCGCGGCGGCATTGGCATTGATAGCCATGCCCGTCATTACGGTGGTCGCATGCCGCGCGAGCGTGGCCTCGCTCAAGATTGGCTTTGAACTTCCCCGTTCATGCGTTGTGGACTCGCCGCTGGTGCTTCGTATGACGCTTGACCGCCCCGCGCTGTTTCGTGGCCGCGTGGAGCTGGTGTTCTCGGTGCGCAACCTGCTGACGGGGGCACTTACGACCTATCCGGTCAGCTTGGCGCCCGCCGCCAGCAGGCCGGCTGAGTTTAACCTTGAGCTTGATTCGTCGATTTGCGGCGCGCGCGTCATTGCGCTCGATACCGCACGCCTTGTCGACGAGATGGGCTTTACCTCGCTTGCGCTCGACGGCGTTTCGTATCGCGAAACCTTTACCGTGTATCCCCAGGTGGTTGATATTCAGGTCGATCCTCGCCAAAGCGCGTCCGCTAGCCTTGAGGGCGTAAGCTATGATCCCCATCGCAGCGGCCAGGATCCTTCCGAGGTCTTTGATCTGCGTTCGTATCGCGAAGGCGATTCGGTCAGATCGATTCACTGGAAGCTGTCGACGCGTTTTGACGATGTGCTGGTGCGAGAGGCCTCTCGTCCGCAAGATCATGCCATCGCCATTCTGTTTGGGATATTCGCGCACGATTTTGAGGAATCTGAGCGGCCCCAGGTGCTGTCCGCCGCGCTGGGCCTTACCGCATCGGTGAGCCTGTCGCTCATGCGTCTTGGCTACCACCATGTGGTAGTGGCGACAGGAGGCGGCGCTTTGACTGCGTATCCGGTCGACAACCGCCGCGGATTCAACGAGATGCTCGATGCCCTTGCTTCGACTCCGCTTGCGCTGGATTATCCCACGTCGTATGAGCGGTATTCGAAGATTGTGGCAAGCAGGGGTATTAGCAAAACCGTGCTGGTGACAGCCGGCGCTGATGATGCCGCTTTTATTGATATGGGCAAAATGTCTGACCTGTCAGTGCTCCATGTGTCGGATTCCGTTGAGTCGTATAGCGTCGAGCGTGGCCCCAGCTACCTCATCACCCACTGCCCAGCCTCAATGGATCCTGCTCGCATCAAGAGCCTGGAGGTCTAGCATGAACTTTAGGACTCTCGCCTCGGCAGATGGCATCGGCTCCAACCATCGCATCGTCGACGTCTTCCTGTCGATCGTTCCGACGGCTTTGCTCGCCGCGGCCTTTTCCTGCGCGATCGGCAATTGTTTTAGTGCTGCCTGTTTGGGAATGTTGCTGACGGTAAGTGTCATTACGTCTGTTGTGATGAGCGCCATGGGCGTTTTGCCTGCTTCGAGGCAACCGTCCCGTACCGTGGCGATAATCGTTGCGTCCGCGACGCTCGTCTGCATGTTGATGCTCCCGCCGGCGCGCGCGGGCTTCTATGCGTTCATCAACGTTATCATCGCTCACCTCAATTCGATATTCGGTTTGTACCTTCCGCTTGTTGCCGGTGCTGGCTTGCTGTGCGAATCGATGACGTTTTCCCTGCTGGGCGGCCTGTTTGCCGGTTCGTGCAGTTGGCTTTTTGTAAGCCTGAGTGTTTCGTGGCCCACGCTTTTAATCGTCGTTGTCTGCGGTGTTGAATCCATGGTGCTGCAGCTTGGTGATTCCGCAGTGGCGATGGCATTGGGCGTTGCAGGCTGGTTGGTCCAGTGCCGCGCGTACGAGCTGCAGGGTTCTACCGTTCGGCTGTCCCAGGTTGTTGTCGGACTCGGTGGCCTTTGCGCCGCCTGCGGTGTTCTTTTTTCGCTGACGTCTGCTTTTGTGCAGCCTAATCCCGCGTTGTCCACCATGTCTTCAACGGCTGTCGGCGCCATCGAGGAGTTTCGATTTGGTAGCGATACGTTGCCCGAGGGTGATCTTTCCCGAGCATCGGATATGAACGAGGGCACTGCGACCACCTTGTCGCTAACGACGGACGGGATGCTTGGCGACGACCTGCTCCTGAAGGGCTTTGTGGGCAGTACGTTCGATGGCACCTCTTGGCATCGCGGGGATTGGGTGTCCTATGAGGGCGAATGGTCTGGTGTGCGCGATTGGATGCGGAAGAATGGCCTGACGGTCGCCGAGCAGCGTGCGGCATTTGATACCGCGGCCGAGCGTGAGGGTAAAGCCGCCGTCGAGACGGCAAAGATCTCGGTCAACGCTTCGGGTGCCAACCGCCGATACGCCTATGCGCCTTATACGCTGCGTTCGCTAAGCGGTGTCGATGCAATGCTTACCGGCTCTACGATTACGTGCTCCGGCTTGATGCCTTCGAAGACATATGCGGTAATCGTGGACGATGTGCCCGCGGCGAGCGCTATTACCGATTCGACATGGCTAGCATCGTCGAAGAGCGCTTACGCAAAGAGTGAACGGGTCTATGCCTCCTTTGTCCGCGAGCACTATCTGGATATAGACGATGACGAGCGCGGCGCAGTCGAGGAGTACCTGTTCGCGAGCGATAGCTGGGATGCGAACGCGAATGTATCGGAGGCGGCGGTCGTTAGCCGTGTGCGTACCATGCTTTCTGCGCTTGCAAGTGATACGGATAATCCGCCGACATATGCCGAAGCCGGGACGTTCACCAAGTGGTTTTTGGGTACGGCCCACGAGGGCAATTCGGCCTATTTTGCCACGGTGGCAACGCTTGCGTTTCGGTCGCAGGGGATTCCGGCGCGCTATGTCGAGGGGTATCGGGCTTCGGACGAACGGATTGCCCGCGCATATCATTCCGGCAGCACGCTTTACTTGACGGCTGCCGATGCCCATGCCTGGACCGAGGTGTATCTGGATGGTCAGGGCTGGACTCCTGTCGAGGTCACGCCTGGGTACTACAGCCAGTCACTCGATGCGGACAAGATTGTCGACGTGGGCGAGGCATGGAGCAACGGTACCAACGATTCGACGCTCGATGTGGGTGCGGTCGCCGGCAAGGCCCAGAAAAAGCGCGACAAGGCTACGGTTAACGAGCGCAAGGCGTCTGTCGTGGTAAAGGCGGGTGCCGCCGCGCTTGTCTTTGTCGCCTTGATGTCGCTTGCCCTGCTTGTTCGCATGCTTGTGGTGCGCCATCGACGCGCGCGGGATCTTTCGAATGACGATCAGGACATTTGCATCCCGGCGCTCTATAGCTACTTGGTGCTGGTGATGGAGCAGAGCGGAGTTGCGGCTTTTGACGAGACCAAGCCACTCGAATGTCTTGATTCCTTTGCCGAAGCATTCCCCGCGGTCGATCCTTGGGAGTACCGTCGAGTCATTCAGCTCTACCAGGCCTATGTCTTTGGCGGGCACGCGCTTAAACCCAACGAGCTGCGTACCCTTCGTCGCTTTGCCGAGCGTCTGCATCAGAACATGCCGGCGCCAAAGAATGTAATTGAACGCTTCCGCCGCTGCGTGCTGCATGCGTTGTAGGGGAGTGGAGTAACGTGATATCTAAGAAGTCTCAACATATGGCCTCGCGCAAAAGCGCTGCCGCCGCACGACTGAAAAAGCCCCAAGGCGAGCGCTCGCAGGGTGCTGGCGAGCGCGTTGTCGATCAACTTGCGCACCGCGTTGCGCTGCCCTCCGCCTCGCGCATGGTAGCCGTGGCGGCTTCGGTGGCAGCGGTCGGTGCATTTGGCGTTGGTGCGTTTGAGCTGGCACAAGGCGGCCTGAGCTTTGATCCCTCGTCATACATTGCGACCTACGCCCATGGCGATGCCGCATCTGGTGAGGCCTATCGAATCAGTTCGACCTCGACCGACGCCGAGGCAAATCGTTATGACGAAGAAAGTGATAGTAACGACACGAGCGCCCGAGAGCAGGAGGCCCCGCTTGCCGATGTGCCGACGCAGGCTAATCTGGCAAGCCAAAGCGGAACAACTGCCTACAACGTTACCGGCAACGCCGATGGCTCCGGCGTAACGGTTGCAGGAGGCGCGGGCGGCAATGGAACGGGTGGCGGTGCCTCTGCGGGTGGCGTTCTTGGTCCCGTGATCAACGCTGGTGGCGGCGCGGGCGGCAACGGCGGTAGTGGAGGCGGTTCCGGCGCCGGTGGCGGCTCTGGTGCGGGCGGCTCGACCAACTCGACGGCGAATTCCTATAAATATCTGCTGCAGGACCCCACGCCCCAAAAGGGCGCACCCATGGGTGACACGACGTTTTTTACGCAGTTTACCGGCAACGCCGGCGTGGTCGATGCTGGCAAGGTGGAAATCGCACCCATTACGGATGCAATCTACGACGGCCAAATGCTCGATGCCTGGACGCTGTTTTGCGCTATGGACGTTCATTGGAGCGATGACATCGGTCTCTATTACCTTGCCTGTACCAAGGATGAATTCGCCGCGTTCCCGTACTTCCGCATCAACTCATGGACCAATACTGCCGGGGAGCAGAATCCGGCGCTTTGCTCAAGCCAGCCGCTAACGGTGAGCGTCTCGCTGCGCCTATCACAAGATGCAGCGTGGACGACCCGTACCGTTACCATCCAACCGGCGCAGTCGTGCCTGTTTGTGGTCGGTCAGCCCGATTCGGACGGGCAACGCAGCGTGCTTTGGAATACGTTGAGCGCCAAGGCGAACTTGCTCGGTGTTAACGCGCAAGAGGCGTTTATGAAGCAGGCGGGTCATGTCGATTCGGACGGGTATCTCAATGCTCTGTTGCTGGGCTGGTGCGAGAATGAGACGCCCGCCCCGTATTTCTATACGCTAACGCCCGGTCGCCATGTAGTGGTCCCCGGCGATGTTGTGCCGATTGACCCCGCCTACAAGGTGCGTTTTCAGGGGTATGCTCTCGACGATGACTATCGCTTTGACGATGACCCGACCAGTCTCAATAGCTCGCGCCTGCAGACGCTCGTAGATGTCGATGAGGCGGCGGTGTCGGTTGACGGCGGTGTCGAGACCCTGTGCGTCCCGCAAGGTGTACAGGCGGTCGATGCCTATACCGATAGCCGCCAGCGCGAGGGCTTTACCTGGCAGGTCAACAATCTGGAGCTGCCGTCCTCGGTGTACTACGTCAACGTCGATGCGGGTTTTCAGGTGCTCGACGCCTACCGCGTGGCATCGGACAATCCCGTCTACGCCGCCACGGACGATGGTATTTTGACCTCCCATGACGGCAAAGAATACCTGGGCATTCCGTACAATACGCGCGAGCTCGATGTTCCCGCTGACATTACCAACGTCGTCGTGCCCAATCACAACAAGCTCGATCACATCGTTTTGCATGCGTCTAAAAAGGGCAAGCTACCCCAGATTGACGTGAGCGGTCTGCGGGATTGCGCGCTCGTCGTCGATGACTCCCTGCTGCTCGATTTTATTGTCGAACATGCGGAAGAGTTGGAGAATGCCTACGGCGTCTATGTGTCGCCTGCGAGTAGCCCCGACGTACAGCTTATGTACTCTCAAGGTCTTGTGTACAGTCTGGATTCGGAGCTTGAAAGTGATTTGTGCTGCGTACTCGATACGGGTTCCAACATCGCGCTGGTGCAGATTTCCAACAACATCATGAAGGGTGCCTTTGCGGGCAACACCTCGGTCGATACGTTGGTGCTCATGCCGTGGTTTGGTGACGAGGTGACGCTCGAGGACGGCTGCCTTGCGGGCGGCTCGGTGCAGACCATTGTGTGCGCTACGGACGAGCAGGTTGCCTATGTTGAGCAGCATAAGGCTGCTGCCGGCGCACCCAATGCGCGCGTTATTAAGATGAGCCTGTCGCAGGAGGGATACCTGTATTACGACAACGACGGCGAGATAATCCTGCTGTCTGCTGCCGGCGACGAAGACGGCAATCTGCCTGCGACCTTTGACGGCACGTTGCATACGGACGACGCTAAACAGCTCGAGGTGAATACCATCGCACCGTACGCCTTCTCGGGCGATGCGGAGCTCATGTTTGTCAACCTGGGTGAGCATACGAGCGAGATCGGTCGCAACGCGTTTGAGAACTGCCAGAACCTGCAAGGCGTGTTCTTTGGGACGTCCGATAGCATCGAGGTGGGGGCCGATGCCTTTAACGGCTGTACGGGCCTGGGCTTTGTGGCATCGCGTGCCAAAAGGGCTTCGTTTGCCACGACCGAGAATCCTAATCCGGCTGGCTGCACCTGGTATGCGCCCGATGGCGAGGTTCGGGGCTATGACAGCCGCTTTGTCGCCATCAGCGGTAT
Organism: uncultured Collinsella sp.; assembly: GCA_934650975.1. Lineage (GTDB taxonomy): Bacteria > Actinomycetota > Coriobacteriia > Coriobacteriales > Coriobacteriaceae > Collinsella. The sequence continues at coordinate 15,400 of CAKUFW010000010.1, forward strand.
TTACGATTTTGCTTGCGATGCGCAGGGCGACGATACCGTCCTTCTCTACGGCTACTACCGTGGCGACGAAGAGGGCAAGCCCAGCATTCTGCTCGGTGCACCCTCGGTACTCAATGGCACGATCGAATTGTTGCCGAGCACGCTGGAGATCTTTGGCGGCTATTCCTCGTCCGGCGCCAGGGACCTGCCCGGCGCGTTTGAGGGAACCGGTGGCGTGTGGGATATCGATTGGTCTTCGGCGCCCCGCTTGGAGTACATCGATCGCTACGCCTTTAGGAATTCGGGCATTGCCGGCAATCTGAACATCGATCTTCCCAACAACGACATCTCTGTTGGCGTCTCGGCATTCGACGGCTGCACGAACTTAACGTCCGCGTCGCTCCATGCGGCAACCCTCGATATCAACGACCAGGCATTCACCAATTGCTTGAGGCTTACGAGTGCATCGTTCGTGGCGAACAGCAATGGCGACTACGATAGCGCCACGGGCCTGGGCTCTCAAAACTATTTGGCGTCCTCGGTGTTCGGCAGCGATGCTAACTTTACGAGCTTGACGGTCGGTGCTGGCATTGCGACGCTGGGCTATCCGGCACCGGGCGTAGGCTTCTTCTTTGACGGCGCGACTGACGCCGAGGAGGAGGCGAGCCGCATTCGCCTGTCGGTGCCGAGCGGCATGGAGCAGGACTACCTGAACGCGTGGACCTACGGCTTTATTGGCTATGACGACTACGACGCCTATTTCGAAGAAGTCTATTGGAATATGTTCATGGACTTCTATATGGGAGTGGGCCCAGAGCCGACGGTTGAGGCGGTCGAGGCAAAAATGGCCGAGAACCTTCTGGAGCCCGAGAATCGCTTGCGCACTATGATGGGGCTGCCGTTGGTTGAGGCGTCTACGGTTATCAAAACGGGCGGTGATGTGCCCGAGAACACTGAATGGAAGATCGAGGACAACGGCGACGGAACCGCCACACTGGTCTCGGCGCCGTCCGACATTGAGCAGGCTGAGTTGTCGAGTGTGTTGACGGGACCAACCGTAATCGCTTCGAATGCCTTTTCGCGCTGCTCGAATCTTACCGAGATCGTGCTGTGCGATAAGGTGGTCGGCATCCAAAGCGGCGCGTTTATCGGCTGTAGTGGTGTGACGGTGACGCTGCCTTCTGGTTGTCCGCTGCCGGAGTTGCTGGGCGGGATGGAGAACACGCCGTTCTCGTTTGGCAGTAACGTGACGCTCGATGTTGCCGAAGCCGACCGCGAGGCATTCCTCAAGGCCTGGTCCCGTCAGATGGTTGGGGCTTTCGTGGACGACGATGAAGAGAACTACGTTTGGAGCAAGTGGTTCAGCAATGTCAACATGGACACATTTGAATCGCCGACCTTCGACGTGCTCAATAAGGCCGTGAATGAGCCGATCATGGAGTGCGAGAATCGCCTGCGCGCGATGATGGGCATGGAGCCTATCGCCGATATCAGCGAGCTGTCCAATCCCATCGATATCAATGAGTATCCCGATTTTTGGATTGCCGGCTAGAAAGAGGACTTACGAAGCTAGGCAGCCCCAGCCGATGGGGCTGCTGCCGTTTTGCTCGAGCAGGTCGTTGGTAGCCGAGAAGGGGCGCGACCCCATAAAAGCCGAGAGTTCCGCCGTGGCACGGTTGGCCGAAAGCGGCGAGGGGTGCGTGGATGCCAGGCAGAACTTGCCGGTCGCCTCGCCTGCGCCGGTTGCAGCGAGCTTGCCCTCGACCATTTGCTGGGCAAAACGACCCCAGGCCAAAAAGACCACGGGTTGGGGCAGTAGACAGCAGCACTCGATAATGTAGTCGGTGAGGGTGCTCCACCCCAGTTTGGCGTGTGAGTTGGCAGCGTGCTCACGTACCGTGAGTGTGGTGTTGAGCAGCAGGACGCCTTGTTGCGCCCACGGCGTTAGATCGCCCGTGGCGGGAATGGGGCAGCCAAGATCGGCATTGAGTTCCTTATAGATGTTGCGCAGGCTGGGCGGCAGCTTGGTTTGTGTCGCGGGAACCGAGAACGATAGTCCCATGGCCTGGTTGGGTCCGTGATACGGGTCCTGACCCAAGATGACAACCTTGACCTGGTCGGCCGGCGTATAGGCGAGGGCATTGAGAATGTCGTCTTGCGCCGGGTAGATGGTCTGCTCGGCACGCAAAAGGGCGATGCGCTCGAGCAGCTGGTTCGTAGTGTCACGCACCGGCTGCGGCGCATCGCCCAACCAAGTTGCTATGTTACGGTCGCGAGTTGCGGTGTCCATGGGGCTCCTTTGCGGCAGATGCTTTGCTGGCATCTATTGTAAGGGCGTCCGATGGATGCTGGGCCGCTGTGTATAAAAGCGTCGAGCTCTAGGAGACGTGCTCGGGCGCTCCAGCCATACGGGCGTTGCTGCGGGCGCGAAGGCGCGGAAGCTCGACCGTTGCCACCATGACGCCGGTGAGGATGAGGGCGGCGCCAAAGAAGGCGATGGGGCTCAGGACCTCGCCAACCAGGAAGAACGAGAAGACGGCGGAGCAGACCGGCTCGAGCGAGAAGGCAAAGCCCGTGGTCTCGGCGGGAACATGGGGCTGAACGAGCGTCTGCGTGATGAAGCCGTAGGCCGAGCAGATGAGTGCGAGGGCGACGACAACCACGATCTCGCTCGGGGTGCTGGGGAGCGTAAAGCCGCCAAAAGCGCATGCGGCAATGCCCGAGAACAGACCGGCAAAGCCCAGCTGCCAAACGCCCAGGCCCAGGGGGTCGACTTCCTCGACAAAGCGCTTGGCGACGATGATATGGCCGGCATACACAAAGGCGGAGAGCAGCATAATGAGCGCGCCGGGGTTGAGGCTGGTAAAGTCGGCGCCCGAAAGCAGCAGCATGCCGCAGGTGACAATGGCGGTGCCGACGAGCACCTTGCGCTCTGGGGCACGACGCAGCAGGGCGGCGTTGGCAAACGGCACGATTACGACCGTCAGGCTCTGCAAAAAGCCGGCAGTGGAGGCAGACGTGAGGCTGGAGCCCAGGCACATGCAGGTGAGCTCGGTTGCCATGATGGCACCGATAATGGCGGCGCGGACCATCAGGTCGCGGTTGATGCGGAACGCGTGCTTGTGGAAGAGCAGCAGGCAAGCTGCAAAGGCGATGAGGCAGCGCAACGCGACGATACTCGTGGCGTTCATGCTGTCCATGCCGATCTTCATAAGGGGATACGAAAAGCCCCATGCGACGGGAACGGAAAATGAGAGCGCGATTGCTTTTTTGCGATCCATGGGACTCCTTTTGTTACAGAACGGTTTCGCAAAAAGGATTCTGCGCCCAGATATGGATGTAGTAAAGCGAATGTATCTTCAGTATGATTAAGTAAAGCTAAAGTAGGTGTGAAAAGCGCTGGCAAAACGTTTTACGGCTGCATCGTTGTGGAGGCAAGATGGCATCGCGGTATCAGATTGTTTGTATGGTGGTCGATCGCGGCAGCCTCAAGGGCGCGGCCGATGAGCTGGGCTATACGCAAAGCGCGGTGAGCCAGGCCGTTAAGGCGCTCGAACGCGAGCTGGGCACCACGCTTATCGAGCGCGGCAAGCAGGGCGTTTCGCTTACGCGTGACGGCAAGCAGTACCTGCCGTATCTGCGTCAAATTGTAACGGCCGAGGCCGAGCTCGAGGGCAAGCGCCAAGAGCTGCTGGGCCTGTCCTCGACCGATATTCGCATTGCGACGTTTACCAACGTGAGCCGAACCGTGCTGCCGCGCGTGATTCGCGACTTTGGCACGCTGCATCCAGGCGTGCGCTTTACCCTCAAACAAGGCGATTACACGCGCAACGCCCAGTGGGTGCACGACGGTGTGGTTGACTTTTGCTTTACGGCGCGTGGATTTACCGCCGGGCTGCAGAAGCGCGTGGTCTATCACGACGAGCTCGTGGCGCTGCTGCCGGCAACGCATTCGCTGACGGCAAAGGAAAAGGTCACGCTGGCCGATTTAGCGTCCGAGCCATTTGTTCTGCTGGACGAGGGTGAGCAGAGCCTGGTGCTCGACGCATTTGCCGCGCACGGGCTGTCGCCGCATGTGACGAGCGAGGTCACCGACGACTACACCATTATGGCGATGGTGGAGGAGGGGTTGGGCGTGAGCATGCTCTACCGCCGTACCGTCGAGGGCATGCGGGCTGATATTCGCGTGCGGCCCATCGTGCATGCCCCTTCGCGCGACGTGGTGGCAGCCTGGCGCAGCTGGGACACCATGCCCATCGCCACCAGGCGCTTTATCGATTACATGAGCTCGCATATCGTCAATTAGCGATTGCGCGGCGCTTGGGGTTTTGTCTAGCGTGCCTCTGCCTTGGCCTGGGCCAGGCGGTAGGTGCGCGCGGGGTGGCAAAGGAGTACGGCCACGACCATAAAGAACGCCGTGGTGCCCAGGCTGATGGGGTAGACCATCATGATATTCGCGAACGTGCGGAAGTTGGGGAACACGCAGAACACCCAGTAGAAGCGGATGCCGCAGACGCAGATCATGGTGATGAGGGCGGGCAAGAGCGAGATGCCAAAGCCGCGTAGGTAGCCGGACATGTTTTCGTAGAACATGCTAAAGGCGTATGCGGGGAAAATCGAGCACACGCGGATATAGCCGATCGAGACGATATTGGGATCGCTGTTAAAGAGCGACAGGATCTCGCGTCCCAAGCCGACAATGATGACGATGGTGGTGAGCGCGACAATGCCGCCTTCGACCAGGCAGACCTTGAGCGTCTTGGTGCAGCGGTCGATCTGGCGCGCGCCGTGGTTCTGCCCCACAAAGGTGGTGCAGGCCTGGCTAAAGCTGTTGAGCAGGTTGTAGCACACGTACTCCAGGCTCATGGCCGCGCTGGAGGCAGCCATGACCTCGGTGCCCAGGCTGTTGATGGCGGACTGGATGATGATGTTTGCGACGGCAAAGACGGCGCTCTGGATACCGGCGGGCAGGCCAATCTTGACGATGCGCTTGAGGGCGACGGGGTCGATAGCAAGGTCGCGCGGGGTGACGCGGACGACGGAGTCGGTCTTGAGCAGGCGGACAAAGAGTGTGACGGCGCTCGTCGTATAGGCGATGGCCGTGGCGATAGCCACGCCGGCGACGCCCCAGTGGAGCACGGGAACAAAGATGAGGTCCAGGCCAATATTGAGGACGGTGGACACGGCGAGCGCCTGGAGCGGCATGCGGGTGATACCGACGGAGCGGAAGATGGCGGCTTCGAAGTTGTAGAGCAAGATCGAGGGCATGCTCAGCAAAAAGACGCGCAGGTAGAGCGATGCGAGCGGCATGGTCTCGGCAGGGACGTTAAGCGCGGCGAGCATGGGCTCGGCAAAGATCTCGCCCAGCGCGATGACGACAAAGCCCACGAGTGCCATAAGGATCGAGGTGTGGACGGCGCGCTTGACCATGTTTTGGTCGTTGCGGCCGATGGCGTTGGCGATAACCACGTTGGAGCCAAGCGATAAGCCAATGAACAGGTTAATCATCAGGCTGGTAAGCGGCACGTTGGAGCCGACGGCGGCCATGGCAAGGGTTCCCTGGTCGCCCGAGAAGTTGCCGATAATGACCGTGGCGATGAGGTTCGACAGTTGCTCGAGGATGCTCGTCGCGGCAACGGGAAAGGCGAACAGGGGAATGTTGCGCCACAGCGAGCCAGTCGTCATGTCAATGTGCTTAGATGCGGTATCAGCCATACGCTCTCAATCTCTTATATGCGCTTCAATGCTAATTTGCGCAGACGATGATACTCCTAATACGACCACCCGGCACTTGGGGACGTTCCTTTTCTGCCGGCACTTGGGGACGTTCCTAAAGTGCCGGCAGAAAAGGAACGTCCCCAAGTGCCGCCATGTGGGGGAGGCGTGAGACAATGGTGGGCATTGTGTTGTCCGTGCTAAGGAGTTGCCATGTTGTTGTGTCCCGTTTGCCATGAGCCGTTGGTGGACGACGAGCGTGGGGCTGCATGTGCGGGCGGGCATCGGTTCGATCGTGCGCGCGAGGGCTATCTGTACCTGTTGCGCTCGTCTAAGAGTGGTGACTCCATGGGCGATCCCAAGTCTCAGGCGCGCAGCCGTCGCGACTTTCTGAATCGCGACTACTATGTGCCGTTGCGCGATGCGATGGTCGAGCTGGTGCGCAAGCAGGTGTCTGGGCGTGCTGCGTCTACGAGCGGCCCCATGACGCTGCTCGATATTTGCTGCGGCGAGGGCTATTACACGAGTGCCATGGGCGCGGTGCCGGGCGTGGACGCTTACGGGTTCGACTTGGGCAAAGAGATGGTGCGCCTGGCCGCCAAGCGCGGCGATGCGACCTATTTTGTGGCCAACATGAAGGATATCCCCGTGGCCGATGGCGCCTTCGATATGGTGACCGAGCTCTTTGCTCCCTTTAACGAGCGCGAGTTTGCCCGCGTGCTGGCGCCCGAGGGTTCGCTCTATACCGTGGTGCCGGGCGCCCGCCATCTCTTTGGACTCAAGGAAGTGCTCTACGATACGCCGTACCTCAACGATGAAAAGCTGCCGCAGACTACCGAGCTTGAGCTCGTAGGCACACAGCGCGTGACGGCGTCGATCACCCTCCAGACGCAGGCCGACATCGAAGCCGTATTCCAGATGACGCCGTACTACTACCGCACACGCCCGGCAGACAAAGAGCGCCTGGCAAACCTGGACTCGCTCCAAACGGACATCGACTTCATCATCGCCGAGTACCACCACTAACCTGCCAAAAAGGAACAGGTTTATTTTGGCAGGTTTTATCTGGGCAAACGAAGAAGGGCCGACCGCGTTGCTACGCGATCGGCCCTTCTTGTTGCTCGTTGTAAGGGGTATGAGATGCAGGCGCCTACAGGCGATCCTTGTTCTCGGCCTTGACGGCGTGTGCCTGCTGAATAAAGAACAGGTCGTACACCACGATGACAAAGGCCACGATGTTAACGCTGCTGCCGCCGAGTGCGGGGAGCGTGAGCGCGGCCTGAGCGAGCGTGGCGACCGCGGCAACAATACCGAGCTTAAACGCGCCATCCACCTGCGAAGGCTTGTTGGCGCCCTTGATGCCCGCAACGCCTGCGGCAAGGTCGACGAGGCCCTTGGCGATAATCACGACGGCGGCGAGCATGGCGTTCGGTCCGTAGGTTGACTCGAGCTTGCCGGTCGCGATGCCGGCGATTCCAATGACGAGGCTTGCGATGCCCAGAACAAAATAAATCAGGGCAAGGATTTTGAGTGTCTTGCGAGCGGCGCTCATGACTGGTCCTTTCGATGCGGGCGCGGAGAATCTGTCGCACCCAGGTTACGGCACATATCGTGAAGCACATTGTAGTTCAACGTCGGCGCACATGCGCTTGAAAGCACTTTGAAGCCTGGGTGCTCCAACCTTTCAAAAAAGAAAGCTGGGCGTAAGCCAAATCGATGGCAGCGTATGCGCGGCGCTGCGATGATGAGGCCATGGTAAGGGCTGGACCGAAGGAGGAGCAATGATGTACGGAGTAGAGCAGACGCGCGAGCCACGGTGGTTGGGAAGGCGCATGAGTGATTCTGTGATCGCTGCCGTGTGCACGGGATTGATGGCGGTGCTTTGCATTGGGATGCTGTGGACTATGTCGCATGTGGGACAATAACGGACGGTTGGGTGCCGGCATGAATGGCGCCCATGTATTCGTTTTGTTTGCTAAGGAGTGTCCATGGGCGTCGTCGATCCCTTTTCTGTTGCACAGGCGGCAGGGCTCGAGTTAACCAGGACGTCCGAGGGCCTCACGCTCACCGACGGCGCGATGGAGCTGCGCGCCGATTTTACCCGCATGCTTCCACGGCTCAAGCAGGGCCGTCTGCAGCAGGAGCTGCTGGTGAAGGCCGCCCGCGCGAAAGGCGTCGAGCGTCCGTGGGCAATCGATGCCACGGCAGGCTTTGGCGAGGATTCGCTGCTGTTGGCGGCCGCGGGCTTTACCGTCGATCTGTATGAGCAGGATTGCGTGATCGCGGCGCTGCTGCAGGATGCCTTGGACCGTGCGGCGGACGATCCGGCGCTTGCGGATGCCGTGGCGCGTATGCGTTTACATGCAGGCGAGGACAGCATCGCCGGTCTTCACCAGACCGCCGCTTCGATTGAGCAAGGCGAGCTCGCCGCGCCCGATGTGGTATATCTAGACCCCATGTTTCCCGAGCGCACCAAGAGCGCGGCGGTCAAAAAGAAGTTTCAGTTGCTGCATCATTTGGAGCAGCCGTGCGCCGACGAGGAGACGTTGGTCGAGGCCGCACTTGCCGTGCGTCCGCGTAAAGTCGTTATTAAACGACCGGTGAAGGGCCCGTTGCTTGCCGGTATGAAGCCGAGCTACCAGCTTGCGGGCAAGGCCGTGCGCTACGATGTCTTGGTGCCGCCGCGTCCGTCATCTGCCGAGTAGCGCTCAACGCGAGGGCGCAGCGCGATCTGTTTCCAAGGATGCGACGTCAGGTGCCAGCCGCCGCAGTATTCGCATTTGTAGCAGGCCAGGCCGCGACGCCCGCGGTTCTCGCAATCGGCCATAACGGCTTCGGCCTCGGCGCGCGTGTCGTAGCGGTTCTTGCGCTCGCACGACTTGTAGCGCCAGGCCTCGTCGCGCTCGGCATCCAGGGCGTCGCGACGATCGCCTTCTCGCGCAAACAGGTCGCTCATATCGCCGCCTGTGGCAGTGCTCAGAAACTCGCTTTTGGCCTTTGACCAGGCGGCTCGCTTTTTGCTTCCCATCTGCTTCGTGCCCCTCTCCAAACGCTGGTATCATTGCTCAATCAAAGTGATACCAATAAACGTGAGGTCGCCGCGTGATCATCAGAAAAACCCTCGATACCGACATTCCCGCCGTCATGGCAATCTATGACGCAGCCCGCGCTTTTATGCGCGAGCATGGCAATGCTACGCAGTGGCCGGTAGGCACGCCCTCGGCCGAGCAGCTCAAAAGCGATATCGCTGCGGGCGGTAGCTATGTATGCGAGGAGGACGGTCGCGTGGTGGCGACGTTCGCCTTTTTGCCGGGCCCGGACAGTTCCTATGATGTGATCGAGGACGGTCAATGGCGCAGCGACGTCCCGTATGCCGTGCTGCACCGCGTGGCATCCGACGGTACCACGCATGGCGTTGCGGCCGCGATGTTTGCCTTTGCCAAGGAACGCGTCGACCATCTGCGCATCGACACGCATCAAGACAACCTGCCCATGCAAGGTGCCATCGCCAAGGCCGGGTTCGAGCGTGCCGGTATCGTATATGTGTCGGACGGTACGCCGCGCGTTGCCTTTGACTGGCTGCGCGAGGCGTAAGGGCAGCACCTTGTATCAACAGTTCATGTGAACGGAAAATGGCCCCTAGCGGGGCCATTTTTGCTTGCAAGTGATGTTCTGGCTGGGTAAGGGGGCAGTGTCCGTCGCAGGGAAATGCTGGCTACGCCTTGGGCAGCTCGCTTCCGCAGTGGCAGCATTTGGTCGCGCCCTCATTTACCTCCTCCAGGCAATAAGGGCAGACGGGCTTGGGGGCGGCCTCCTCGGCGGGGGCGCCGGCCAACTTGTCGCCGATCTCCTGCGCCTTGTTAAACGCCTTGACGATGGCAAAGACAATAGCCGCCACGATCAAAAAGTTGATGCACGCGCCGATGAACGCGCCAAAGTCGATATTGGTGCCCGGCACCACCAGCCCCGAGATCTCGGTGGCGCTGCCGCCGGCGATGACGGCGATGAGCGGGTTGATGATGTTGTCGGTAAGCGAGGTCACGATGGCAGTGAACGCGCCGCCAATGATGACGCCGACGGCCATGTCCATCACGTTGCCGCGATTGATGAATTCCTTGAATTCGTTGAGCAGTGCCTTCATGGTGGCTCCTCGTTGTTGTGGGGCTCGCATTGCCACCGCCCCAGATGAGCCCGGGCAGACAAAAGGGGAGGTGCCGGCTTTCGCAAGGCGCGAACCTACGAAAATCGCCGCGCGGCAACGCAGGGCGATGAGCTCGGTCGGGGGATAGGGCCCGCTTCGCCCGCCGGCTCGTAAATTGTATCATCCGGTGTGTGACAAAAGCGTACCCTGCGGGGTCGGTGGGCTATCAACGGGGGAGATCATGTCGAAGCAAGCGGTCATAGGAATTCTGGCGCACGTCGATGCCGGCAAGACCACGCTGGCCGAGGCCATGCTGTTTCATGCCGGCCGCATTCGCAAACGCGGGCGCGTGGACGATGGCGACTCGCATCTTGACACGAACGAGATTGAGCGCGAGCGCGGCATCACGATCTTCTCGTCGCAGGCCGTGCTCGACCACGGCGACACCCACGTTATGCTCGTGGACGCTCCCGGGCATGTCGATTTTTCGGCCGAGGCGGAGCGCACGCTGCGCGCGCTCGACTATGCGATCCTGGTGGTGGGCGCCAACGACGGCGTACAGGGCCATACCGAAACGTTGTGGCGCCTGCTTGCTCGTTACGACATTCCGACGTTCATCTTTATCAACAAAATCGATCTTGAGAACCCTGGTCGCGAAGTGCTGTTGGCTCAGCTTAGGCAGCGCCTTTCCGAGGGCTGTCTAGATGCCGAGGGCTTGCCGGCAGGTGGCGCCGTGCAAGAGGATGCCGCGGCGCTGGACGAGGGGGCGCTCGACGAGTTCCTTGAGGCGGGGGAGCTTTCGACAGCCACGCTTTCGCGCATGGTGGCCGAGCGCAGGTTGTTCCCCTGCTTTGCCGGCTCGGCGCTCAAGGACCAGGGCGTGGCGGAGCTGCTGGACGGCATGTGTGCTTTGATGTGCGAGCGGGCGTGGCTCTCGGAGTTCGCCGCACGTGTCTACCGCGTGAGTCGTGGAGACCGTGGCGAGCGTCTTGCCTGGGTCAAGGTGACGGGCGGTGTGCTGCGCGCAAAGCAGGTGATTGAGGGACGCTCCGGTGTCGAGGCATGGGAGCAGAAGATCGACCAGGTGCGCATCTATAACGGCGAGAAATACGAGCTTGCCCAAGAAGTTGCCGCCGGCAGTATCTGCGCCGTGACAGGCCTCGCGCACGTTCGCCCAGGTGATGCCCTGGGCGCAGAGCCCATGGGCGAGCAGCCGATCATCGCGCCGGTTCTCACCTATACGGTTCTGCCGGGCGAGCACGATATCCATACGGTGTTCCGGGCGCTGACCGAGCTTGCCGATGAGGATCCCATGCTCGGCGTAAGCTGGAACACGCATCTTGAGCAGATCCATCTGCAATTGATGGGCGCGGTGCAGCTCGAGGTCGTGCAGCGCGTGCTGGCCGATCGCTTTGGCCTTGCGGTTGCGTTTGAGTCCGGCGGCATCCTCTACAAGGAGACCATCTCGCAGCCGGTCGAGGGCGTGGGCCACTTTGAACCGCTGCGTCACTATGCCGAGGTGCACCTGCGCTTAGAGCCGCTGCCGGCGGGCTCGGGCGTGCAGTTTGGCACCGTGACCTCGACTGACGAGCTCGATCTGAACTGGCAACGCCTGGCGCTCACCAATGCCATGGAGCGTGACCACCTGGGCGTGCTGACCGGTTCGCCCATCACCGATATGCGCATTACGCTCACGGGCGGCCGTGCACATGCCAAGCACACCGAGGGCGGCGACTTTCGCCAGGCAACGTATCGCGCGATTCGCCAGGGGCTCATGCAGGCGCGTGAGGCGGGTGCGGCGGTGCTGCTGGAGCCGTGGTATCGCTTTGAGCTCGAGGTGCCGGGGGAGTGCGTGGGCCGCGCGCTTTCTGATGCCACGCGTATGGGTGCCGAGTACGAGCCGCCGGCGATGACTGACGACCGGGCTAAACTGGTGGGCCGCGTGCCGGCATCCGAGGTGCAGGACTATGCCCTGGAGGTGGCTGCCTACACGAGCGGCCGCGGGCATCTGTACCTGGAGTTTGCCGGCTATGCGCCCTGCCATGATGCTGAGCGCGTGATCGAGACGGCCGCCTATGAGCCCGAAGCCGATCTGCCTAACACGCCCGACTCGGTCTTCTGCTCTCACGGCGCCGGCTACACCGTCAAGTGGTACGACGTCCCCGCCGCCGCGCACGTAAAGGTCGACCCCGCCACCTTCCGCCCCTGGCGAGCGGCCGATGCGGAGTTCTTCGGCCATAGGTGATAGAAGGCTGTCACATTGTCACATTGATAGATAAGAGGGCAAAACATGGTGATTCATACTGAGCGTTTGACGCTTCGCCCGTGGCGCGAGACGGATGCGGCGAGCCTGTTTACATATGCGAGCGATCCAGAGGTGGGCCCGGCTGCCGGCTGGCCACCCCATCGAAGCATTGAAGAAAGTGGGGAGATCATTCGAACGGTCTTTTCCGCGCCCCACACCTTTGCCGTGTGTCTGGCCGCGACAGATGAGCCCATGGGCAGCATCGGGCTCATGTCGTCTCGCTGCGAAACAAACCACCAAGGTGACGGTCTCGAACTCGAAGTGGGGTACTGGATCGCCAGGCCGTTCTGGGGCCGAGGCTTTGCTCCCGAAGCCGTGCGAGCGATGCAGCGCTATGCGTTCGAAACGCTTGGCTGCAAGGCACTCTGGTGCGGATACTACGAGGGCAACAACAAGTCGTTGCGTGTGCAGCAAAAATGTGGGTTCGCACCGCACCACGTTGAGCGTGACGTTCCCTGCGAGCTTATGGGCGATGTGCGTACCGAGTACTTTACGTATTTGACCTGCGAAGACTGGCACAGACAGGCAGAAGGGGAGCGATGAGGGTGTCGCAACAGCCGAACGCTATCGAAGTGCGGGGCGCACGCGTCCATAATCTCAAGGACATCGATATCGACATTCCGCTGGGAAAGCTCGTGGGCATTGCCGGCGTGTCGGGGTCGGGCAAGAGCTCGCTGGCGCTGGGGGTTCTTTATGCCGAGGGCTCGCGCCGTTACCTGGAGGCGCTCAGCACCTATACCCGCCGTCGCCTAACGCAGGCAGAACATGCCCAGGTGGACGAGGTGCTGCACGTGCCGGCGGCGCTCGCACTACACCAGCGTCCGAGCGTTCCAGGCGTACGCTCGACCTTTGGCACCATGACCGAGCTCAACAACAGCCTGCGCCTGCTCTTTAGCCGTTGCGCCCATCACGTGTGTCCGCACTGCGGAGTGCGCGTGGAGCCGAGCCTCAATGTGGCGGCCGGTCTGTCACTTGTGTGTCCGTCATGCGGCCGCGAGTTCTACGCGCCGAGTGCCGAGGATCTTGCCTTTAACAGCGGCGGTGCGTGCCCGACCTGCGGCGGCACCGGCGTTATGCGCGAGGTGGACGAGGCGAGCCTGGTGCCCGACGAGTCAAAGACCATCAACGAAGGCGCGGTGCTTCCTTGGGGTACGCTCATGTGGGACCTGATGAAGCAGGTGGCCGGCGAGATGGGCGTGCGCACCAACGTGCCGTTTAACAAGCTCACGGCACATGAGCGCGATATCGTGTTTCATGGCCCTGCCGTCAAGAAGCATATCCTCTACGTGCCCAAAAACGGCGAGGGCGCCACGCCGCTCGACTTTACCTACTACAACGCCGTCTATACCGTCGAGAATGCGCTTGCCAAGGTCAAGGACGACAAGGGCCTCAAACGTGTTGCGCGCTTTTTGCGCGAGGGGCCGTGCCGTGATTGCGGCGGCACGCGGCTTTCCGAGGCGGCGCGTCAGCCCCAGGTACGCGGTATCAATCTGGCACAGGCGGCAGCTATGACGCTGGGCGAGGCGATCGAATGGGTACGTGGCGTGCCCGCGTCGTTGCCGGGCGAGATGCAGCCCATAGCAGCGGACATCTGTGATTCGTTCTTGAGCACGGCTCGTCGCCTGGTCGACCTGGGGCTTGACTATCTTTCGCTCGATCGCGCCGGCGCCACGCTCTCTACGGGCGAGCGTCAGCGTGTGCAGCTCGCCCGCGTGGTGCGTAATCGCTCGACGGGTGTGCTCTATGTGCTGGACGAGCCCTCGATTGGCTTGCATCCGGCAAATGTCGACGGCCTGGTAGGAGTGATGCGCGATCTGGTTGGCGACGGCAACACCGTGGTTGTTGTCGACCACGATACGCGCGTACTGGCAGAAGCCGACTATCTGGTCGAGATGGGCCCCGTCGCCGGAGCGGGCGGCGGCAACGTCATCGCTGCCGGTACGGTAGGCGAGGTCGAGCAATCGCAGGGCAGCCGAATCGCACCGTTCTTGCGCTCGGACCCCAAGCGCTTGCGTCCGCAGATAGCTGACGACGAGATGTTCGACCAAGGTCATATCCGTATGGCGACCGATGCCATCCATACCGTCAAGCCGCTCGAGGTCGATATTCCCCGTGGTCGTCTTGTCGCGGTTACGGGTGTTTCGGGCTCGGGCAAGACGACGCTGGTACTCGAGACACTCATCCCCGCTCTCAAGGCGCAGGCCGCGGGTGAGCGCCTGCCAAGCCATGTGCGCTGGGTGGATGCCGAGGGCATTGCGCGCGCCAACCTCATCGACGCCACACCCATCGGCGCCAACGTGCGCTCGACGGTGGCAACCTATGCCGATATTCATGACGAGCTGCGCCGCGCCTTCGCCCGCACGCCCGAGGCTAAGGCAGCCGGCTACAAAGCGGGCGCCTTTAGCTACAACACTGGTGCCTTGCGCTGCCCCACGTGCGATGGCACGGGTTCCATATCGCTTGACGTGCAGTTTCTGCCCGATGTCGAGATCGTCTGCCCGACATGCCGCGGCTCGCGCTACGCCGAGGCCGCCTCACATATCCATCGCGAGGGCAAGGACGGTAGTCTGCTTACGCTGCCGCAGCTCATGGACATGAGTGTGGACGAGGCCCTCGATGCCACGGTGGGACTCAAGAAAGTTCAGGCGCGCCTGCAGACCTTGCACGACCTAGGCTTGGGCTACCTGACACTCGGCGAGCCCACGCCGGCGCTCTCGGGCGGCGAGGCACAGCGCCTTAAGCTCGCGAGCGAGATGGGTCGCGTGCAGGACGATGCCGTCTTCGTGTTCGATGAGCCCACGATCGGCCTGCATCCGCTCGATGTTCAGGTCCTGCTGGCTGTGTTTGACGGCCTGGTTGCCAAGGGCGCCACGGTCATCGTAATCGAGCACGACCTCGATCTCATCCGTAATGCCGACTACGTGATCGATATGGGCCCCGGTGGCGGCGACGCCGGCGGGCAAATCGTCTGCGCCGGCACACCGGGCGATATCGCAGCTTGCTCCAAGAGCATCACCGGCCGCTACCTATAAGCGAATGTGACAAAGGGACTGTCCCTTTGTCACATCGGCGTCTATTTAACGCATTGAGCAGCAAGATAGTCGCGGAAGAATGGCAATTCAAAGGCGACGACCCCTCGTCCGCGTTCTCCAATGATGCCGGCATCTATCATGCGGCGTCGGTAGCGGGAGACCTGCTGAGGCGAACGCTTAAGGCGCTCGACAAGGTCAGCGGTGGTGGACTCTTCCTCGTCATCGAGCATGGCGATGAGGAATCGCTTGTCCTCTGCAGTGAGTTCCCGATAGGTTGCCGCGAGGATTCGGTCGTCCATCTCGTCGCGCGCTATTTTGATTCCCAGGTCAAAGTCGCGTGACGAGATTTCCTTCGAATCGCTTGTGAGATCCCAGGCACGGTAGCCTACGAGTTGCAATAGGAAGGGAAAACCAGAGATCGAGCGAACGGCTCTATCGATTCCCTCAGCATCTGCCAGGCGATCGTTTTCCTGGATCGTGCGAATCAAGGCCTCGCGTACGTCATAGTCGGCAATGCGACCCAGATGATATTGTTGGGCGCGGCGAAGGAACGAGACTGTCTTGTGGTTCAGCAACGTCGAGACGTTGTTGGGAAGTCCCGCCATGAGCAGGGCGACGCGTTTCCCATCGGTCACAAAGTGCTGATACGTCGCTGCGAGCTGAATCATCTCGTCGAGTGTCGGGTCTACCTCGTCAACCGTGACGAGCAGACCGGTGCCCGCTTCGTTGAGCTGGTCGATGATGTCGCTCATGCGATAACGCCAGGTCGAGACCTCATGGGCGTGATTGACCTCGATGCTGCCGAGAGGCGCGATGCCAAGACCGGTAATTTCAAAATCGGTCGGAAGATCAATGAGATGAGCCGCTGCCCGTTTTGCTCCGAGTTCAATTTCCTCAAGCATTCCTGGAAGCGCGGTTGTCTTTACGGCAACCCAGCCATGGGATTCGGCCCTCGTCGCGAGTGCCGACATAAGAGCAGTCTTGCCGGTTCCGCTCGCCCCTGAGAAGATGGAGGTCAATTCCGGGCGTCCGTGCCGGCTCAAGAAGGCGCGGTCCAGATCGCGGATAATCTGCTGTCTTCCGGCAAGATGTGCGGGAACCTCGCCAAAGCTAGGGGTAAACGGGTTTTCGAGATACTCCACAATGCCCTCCTTCCGCACCGCCGATTAACTTTATTTTATTCTAGTTAATTTCAGTTAAAAGTGATTAATTCTATTTAACTAAACGGTGGTCGAATGTGACAAAGGGAACGCCCCCTTTGTCACATGCCGGCGAAGCCTGTTTGGCGCAGGGCCTCGTAGAGGACGATGGCGGCGCTGTTGGAGAGGTTGAGGGCGCTGATGCGGTAGTCGTCGGGGTTGACGAAGTTGCCGCAGATGTCCTGCTGCAGGATGGCCTCGTGGCTGTCTTCGGCATGCCCCAGCGACTCTTCGTGGGCTTCCCAGGCATCGGCGTTCTCGAGTGAGTCGCAATCGCGTAGCATAGGGATGCGCTCGCAGCGCTCGGGCGCCGCGGCGAGCAGTGGCTCGGGAATGCCCGAGCTCTCGCTGCCAAAGACCAGGAAGTCACCGTCGCGATAGGTGCTTTGCGCATAAGTGCGACGCGCCTTTTTGGTCAGCAGATGCAGACGCCCGTCGGCGGGGGAGAGGCCGTTGCGCGCAAGGAAATCCTCCCAGCCTGCATACGTTGTCACGTCCAAGTTTTGCCAGTAGCCCAGGCCGGCGCGGCGCACCGTCTTGTCGTCGAGCGAAAAGCCCAGCGGCTCCACCAGATGCAGGCGGGTGCCGGTGACCACGCAGGTGCGACCGATGTTGCCCGTATTTGCGGGAATCTCGGGCGCGTACAGCACGATATTGAACATGAATCTCCTTGGCTCAGAACGAAAAACCACCACGAAGGGGACAGGCACCTTCGTGGTGGTTTCGCCTCGATAAAACCTAGGCGCGGTGCCAGTCGGTCAGGCAGGCATCGAGGGCGGCGATGAGCGCGTCCTTGTCCATGTGACGGCCGATGATGCACAGGCTCGTCATGCGGTCGCCCGTCTCGTCGTCCCAAATCTGCATGATCTCGGGGTTCTCGTCGATGATCTTCTGCTTCTCGCCCTCGGGCGCAGAATCGACAAACAGACCGTTCTCCATCAGGCGCATCTGGTGGCCGGCCTGCTCGAACATGTAGCACATGTCCGGATCGCCGGTCTGCCACAGCGGACCCTTGACGCGGATGACCTCGTCAGGCCACTCCTGCTCAACAAAGTCGGTGAACTTTTGCAGGTCAAACGGCTTGCGGCGCGAGTATACGAATGTTTCGATGTCGTACTCCAGCACCTCAGGGTCGTCGTGCTCCTCGGGATGCTCCATGGCCTCGATCCAGGCGGCGGAGTTATAGGCGCGCATAAAGTCGAAGCGGTCGGTATCGAGCAACTCCTCCATGGGGACCTCGCCGTTTTGAGCCTCGACGATCACCGCGTCCTTCTGCAGGCTGCGCACGATAGCCTTAAGCTCGGCGATCTGCTCGGGCGTGACGGTGTCGGTCTTGTTGAGGATGAGCGTAGAGCAGAACTCGATCTGCTGGATCAGCAGGCTCTCGATGTCGTCCTCGTCGATATCCTCGGCCAGCAGGTCACGGCCGCCGTTGAACTCGTCGTACATGCGGGCGCAGTCGACCACGGCAACGATGTTGTCGAGCGCGAGCTTGGGCTCGCCGCCCACCTTGGCCTCGTCGCAGAAGCTCGAGATGGTGTAGGCGATGGGGATAGGCTCGCAGATGCCCGAGGCCTCGATGATGATGTAGTCGAAGTTGCCCGAATCGGCGATACCCTGCAGCTGGTTGGCGAGGTCCTCCGAAAGGGTGCAGCAGATGCAGCCGTTGGTAAGGGGGATGAGGTCGTCGGTCTCGGAAAGGCCGCCATCGGCGATAAGGTTGGCGTCGACGTTGATCTCGCCGATATCGTTGACGATGACGGCGGCGCGGATGCCGCCGTCGTTGGCGAGGATGTGGTTGAGCAGCGTGGTCTTGCCGGCACCGAGGTATCCGGTAAGCATAATGATCTTCACGGGTTTGTTGGGCATGTGCCCTCCTTTGTTAGACATGGCTTACAGTTGAATCATATGCCAAACGCTCGCTCTTATACCCACGAGCCGGCAAATAACACAGGCTACTCCCAGGCTCCCCATACATCGGGGCAATAGCCGACGGTCGCCTTTTTGCCGTTGCGCACGATGGGCTCGGCTAGCACCTGCTGATTCTCGAGCAGCTTGTCGAAGCGCTGGCTAGGGGTGAGGTGCTGGATGAGCGCGAGTGTTTCCTCGTCCTTGGCCTTGGGGTTGAGCAGCTTGTCGATGCCGCCGACCGCCTGCATGACGCTCGTGAGCTCGCCCTTGCTCATCTCCTTTTCTTTAAGGTCGATAAACTGCACCTTGATGCGACGCTCCTTAAAATAGCGCTGCGCCTTCTTGGTGTCGAAAGACTTCTTGGTGCCAAAAATCTGGATCATTGTGTTCCGCCGTTCTCGTAGTTCCGCCGTTCTACCTGATGAAGTTGGTCCTGGCGCGATCGGCCTCGGGGGCTTCGATGCCGGCGGCCTTGCCTGCCTCGATGCAGCGCAGGAGCCAGGCCATGTTTTTGCCGATATTGCGCATGGTGGCCAGTCCCTCGGCGTCCTGGGCGGCCTCGCCCGGCATGGAACCAAAGACGTTGTTCCAGTACGTGGAGGCGACCACGGGCATCTGGTTGATGGTGAAGTACTTGTTGAGTACGTCGAAGGTGGTCGACGTGCCGCCGCGGCGGGCAACGGCGACAGCGGCGCCGGGCTTGTGTGCAAAGGCTTTGCCGCCGGCATAGAACGCGCGGTCGAGGGCCGAGAGGATGCGTCCGCTGGGATGCGCGTAGTAGACGGGCGAGCCAAAGACAAAGCCGTCTGCCTGCTCGGCGGCGGCAATCAGCTCGTTGACCACGTCGTCGTCAAAGGTGCAGCGGCAATCGAGCTTGCCGCACTGGCCGCAGCCGATGCAGTCGCGAATGGGCTTGGCGCCCAGCTGGAATACCTCGGTATCGATACCCTCGGCATGCAGCTGCTCGGCGACTTCGGCGAGTGCCGTGGCGGTGTTTCCGTTTGCCTTGGGGCTACCGTTAACTAGAAGAACCTTCATCACAAACTCCCTCTGCTTTTGATGACTTCTGCAGGGGATTATCTCACGATGAGGCCGACGGCGTGCGCCGCGACATGTGGCGTTAATCCAGCTGAGTACCCGGCACCTGCGGCGCCTCTTCAAGCAGCGCTTTGAGCTCGTTCAAGATGGAAACGGGCTGACGGTCGACGCCGTCCAGATGGAGTGTGGCCACGCGAATGGGCGGCTGATATTCAAGCGAGCCGATGAGCACGGGAGAACCCAGGAACCGTTCGATTTCGCTTGCGATTTCGTCGATTGCCTCGGGGCCGAGCTCATCGAAAAGCGCCACGAACGTTGGTCCCGTCGAACGGAACAGGCGACCCTTGCCGCGCGAACAATCCATGAGGCAGGCGGCGCTTTCGGCGAGCACGCGGTCGCCCGCATCAAAGCCAAAGCGGGCATTGACCTCGGCGATATCGTCAACCTTAATGACAATAAAGCCTGCCTCGTGCGGTACGCGACGCATCTCACCGATGGCGTTGACCAGAGCGTGGACATCGCCCAAGCCAGTCACGGAATCGGTCGTATCCGCTAGGCTTCGGTTGATGATAATGCCCACGTACATGTTAGGCTCGGTATCGGTGCCGTCCAGACGGTAGCCCGTGCAGTCGCAAAGCACGTACGTTCCGGTGGCATCCATCACGCGATACTGCATGTAATGGAAGTGCCACGATCCATTTACCACCATGTCGAGCTCGGAGCGCACGTTATCGCGGTCCTCGGGGTGGACACGAGCGAGCCACATGTCGACCGAGTTAAAGGGGTGCTGGGAAGGCAGGCCAAAATCGCGCACGGCGTTGACCGACCACTGCGATTCGCCGGTGTCGAGATTGAGGATGAACGGATAACGTGTCTCGGAGCTCATGGAGATCGCCTGGAACACGCGGTCGTTGCAGGGAAGATGGTCGGCAACGGGACGTTGCGGCGCGCCGTCGCCTTCGGGCTGCTGCACGCGATGCATGAGCTTGTAGCGATACATTTTGCGGTCGGCATCCATCGTCATCTGGCGGCGCGTGTCGCCAGCAAGCGGGTCGACGCGCGAGCAGCCAAAGCTAAAGCTGGCGATCATGGGTGCCTTGCCGTCCGAGGTTGCCTCGATCAGATTGGTGCGTACCTGCTCCAGGCGCTGTTCAAGTTCCGTCTCGCTTGTCGTGGGTGAGATGAGCACGAACTCGTCTCCGCCAATGCGGAACAGCAATTCGTCGTGCTCCATGGTTTCGGAGAGCGCGCGGCAGATGCTCAGAATATAGCGATTGCCCTCGGCGTGGCCAAATATATCGTTGCAGTGCTTGAGGTGATCGATGTCAATATAAGCACAGGTGAAAGGGTCGCCTTTGCGCCAGAGTTGATCGACATGATGGTCGAGTCCGCCGCGGTTGCCAAGATTGGTGAGCGGGTCGATATAGGCGCTGCGCTCAAGCAGCTGGCGTTCTTGTTGCAAGATGGCGAGTGTCTTTTGTAGTTGCTCGCCGACAGCGCGCAACTCCGTAGGCAGTGCGGCAACATCGAGCTCGGCGGTCGAGACCCCATTTGCGAGTCGTTGAAGATGGGCAATGATTGATTGCTCGCCCAGGCGATATGACTCGTTCATGATGGATAACCTCCTCGGGCGAAACAATGGTCTGTATCATATCCCCAATTCGGTTTGGATTGGGGATATAAGTTAGCCAGTGGGGACAAACGCGTCCTCAAACGGTAGTGTTTTGCGCGCGAACGTATCAGGCATTGTCGCATCCGTCGAGCAATGCCTCAAAATCCGCCGCCGGCATGGGGCGGTAGTAGAGGAAGCCCTGCGCATAGCGGGCGCCCATCTGACGCAGCAGCTGGGCCTGCGCTTCCGTCTCGACGCCTTCGACCACAGCGGGCAGATGGAGCGAATGCGCCATCTCGAGCATCGATGATACGATTTGCGTGCTGCGGCCTTGATCGCGGTCGGTGGGCACAAAGGTGCGGTCGAGCTTGATGACGTCGACGTTGACGTTCTTGAGCATCGCGAGCGTGGACTGGCCGGTGCCAAAATCGTCCATGTAGGTCGAGAAGCCTCGGGTGTGAAGGTCTGCTGTCAGCTTGTCCACGGCCTCGGACTCTCCGGTATAGGCGGTCTCGGTAATCTCGATGCGCATGAGTTCGGGCGGCAGGTTGTACTGGGCGGCGAGCGACCCCATATGCTCGGCGACATCACAGGCAAGAATGTCCACGCGTGATACGTTGAGGGAGATTGGGACCACGTGAAGTCCACGATCAAGGCGCTCGCGAAGCCACGCGGCGACGCCCTGCCAAACATATTTGTCGAGCGTCACTACAAACCCGCTCTCTTCGAGGGCGGGGATAAAGGCTGCAGGCGAAATGAGGGATCCGTCCTTGTCGATCCAACGGGTGAGCGCCTCGGCTCCAATGATCTCGCCGGTTTCCATATCGACCTGTGGCTGCAGGTAATACGTGATGCGGCCGTTTGAGAGCGCATACTGGAACTCGGTCAGCGTATGGTGGAACGCAACCTCGTGCTCGTACTCCTCGGGGCGAAAGACGGCGATGCGCTCCTTAAAGTCGTTTTTGGCACGGCGGTTCGTGAACATGGCCTTGGCCTGGGCATCGATGGTGATCTCTTCGTGGGAGTCGATGGGGTAGATGCCCATGGACGGCCAAAAGCCCACACCGTCGTCGTGCTTGGCTACGGCCTCGCGCACGCGCGCATAAATACGATGCACGGTATCGTGCTCAAAGGGGGCGAGTATGCAAAAATCGTCCTGGCCCCAATAGCCCGCAACGCCTAGCCCTGCGTTTTCGATATCCTTGAGCACCGTGCCCACATCGGCGAGAACACGGTCGCCTTCGGCCTGACCGTGCCATTCGTTAAAGAGGCGCATGTGTCCCATGTCAACGGTGGCAATGCACCAGGCGCCCTCGTTCACCGTTGCGAGGAAGGCATTGGCGCGGCGCATAAACTCGCTGGGGCGGTAGAGGCCTGTGAGCATATCGATGCGTTCGGCGATGGCGCCTTTGCGCTCGACCTCGGGTATAGGGAGACTGTCGTTGGGGACAAGACCGCCAGCTGTGCGAAGGCGACGGTCGAGTTCGCCCAAAACGGTAGATGTTTGATAGTCCAAGCGCTCGTAAAAGACCGGGGCGACAATACAAACGGGAGTGATGGTGTCGCCCGCGATCTGAACGGGAGCAAAAATGGTCTCTTTTAGACGATGGGTCAGGAGCTCAAATGCCTCGTGGTCCAAATCGTTGCTGAGCACGACGAACTGGACGCTTCGTGAACGGAAGACGCGACTCCTGCCGCGGGTAATCGACAGCATGCGACCTGCGTATTCGGCAAGCATGCTGTCGACCGCCTCGGCACCGTAGAGCTCGTTGAGCTTCGTCGTGCCGCGAACGCGCACGGCGATGAGTCCTGTTTTGCAGTGGTCGCGGCGACAGGCATCGATAGCGTTGACCAGCATGCGTTGCGTTCCGAGTCCTGTGGCGGCGTCGACGGTCTCGGCAAGGGAATGATTGACGAGCTCGCCGACATAGAGCGAGGGCTCGTTTTCGCTGCCATCGATGCGAAAACCGCGAGCACGGCAGAGCACGTAGCCGCCTTCGGCGTTGCGTACGCGATACTGCATGACTCGATGGTGCTTGGAGCCGTTATAGACTTGGTCGATGTCGTCGGTAAAAGCCTCGAGGTCATCGGGATGGACGCGCGTTTTCCAGTAATCGCGGCAGTTGTCAACGTGCTCCGAAGACAGGCCGAGATCGCGCAAAGCACCTTGCGACCATAGCGTGCGATGTTTGTCCAAGTTCTCGATAAAGAAATAACGTCCCTCGTTGAGCATCGAAAAGGCATCGAAAACGCGATCGCTCACCTCAAAGTCGTCGGTATGGACTTGCGTGATATTACGCCGATCCAAGTGCACGGCGTGGCGCAGCTTGTAGTCGTACATACGATGGTCGGCATCGAGCGTCATGCGGCTGGAAGCCTCACCCAGGGCGGGGTCGGCATGCGATACGCCGTAGCTAAACGAATGGGGCATCTCGGCATCGTTGTTTTTGAGGAGCACCATTCGGCAGTGCTCCAGACGTCTGGCGAGATCGTCCTCGGTCGCAATTGGTGACAGGATGGCAAACTCGTCGCCGCCTATGCGAAACGCAGCCTCGCCCACCCTCATATACAGCTTGAGATACAGGCTCACCTGCAGTATATAACGGTTGCCTTCGTCATGGCCAAAGGCATCGTTGCAGTGTTTAAGGTTATCGATGTCGATAAACGCCATAGTGACCGGCGTGTTTTGCTCCCAGAGCTCCTCGAGAGACTTGGTAAAGCCGCCACGGTTGCCAAGTCCGGTAAGCTGGTCGGTAAAGGCGGTCCTAATCAGATCATCCTGACGCTCGAGAAGGTCGCGGACGGTCTTTTCGAGCGTTTCGGTGTAATTGCTGACAGTATCCATGTCGTAAGCGGCTTTCTGAGGTCGGGCGGATTGCGTCGGGCGAGCTCGTTGTGCACACGCGTTGTTGTTTGGCGCTTTGCGTGTATCCAGGCCCCCGCCTTGCTGCTGGGCAAATTTGTCGGCTGGTGTTCGCCGTCGATAACTGCTGAGTAGTATAAACAACAATACACAATTATATATGGGTGCCCAAGCTGTGGGCGACTATTATTCGCCAAGCGGTGGCACGACGATGCGATGCTCGATAAAAATGCGACTGGGGCGGTATATGTTGACGGGTATACTTGTTCCGTTCAAAAGCTTGGGAACGGAGATGGTCGCATGGCACAGCCGAATACGACGCGCACGGTGGGGCTTGCGCTCGAGGGAGGCGGCTACCGCGGCATGTATACGGCGGGCGTGCTCGATGTTTGGATGGAGCATGGCCTGACCTGCGATCATATGGTGGGCGTCTCGGCGGGTGCCGCGTTTGGCTACAACTTTAAGTCGCGGCAGATCGGCCGCGCCATTCGCTACAACAAAGCCTATTGTGCCGATAAGCGCTATGCGAGTGTGACGAGCTGGTTGCGAACCGGAGACATGTTCAATGCCGATTTTGCCTATCACGAGGTGCCCATCGAGCACGATCCCATCGACCTGGAGACGTATCGCGCCTGCCCCATGCGGTTTACGTGCGTATGTACCGATATCGAGACGGGCGAGGCGGTCTATCACGATCTGCCCTATGGCGACGAGCGCGATATCGAGTGGATTCGGGCCTCGTCGGCTATCCCTGTGGTAACGCGTCCCGTCGCCATTGAGGGGCATAAGTATCTGGATGGTGGCGTAGCCGATTCCATTCCCAGCGCCTGGCTGTTTGTGCAGGGCTATGACCGTAATGTAGTGGTGCTCACGCAACCGGCGGGTTTTGTAAAGCAGCCCAACAGCGTAATGCCCATGCTGCGCCGCGTGTTTCGGCACTATCCGAAGTTTGTCGCAGCGCTTGAGCATCGGCATGAGGTGTACAACGCTACGCTCGATGATCTGGCGCGTCGTGAGGCCGCTGGCGAGATCTTTGTGGTGCGGCCGAGCGAATCGGTAAAGGTGCCGTCGCTGTGCCGCGAGCCGGATGAGCTCGAGCGTATCTATCAGATTGGCCGGCGTGATGCGGAGGCGACGCTGCCGGCGTTGGAGGCATACCTGGCAGGGTAGGGGCCGCGGTCGACAGCTCGGCGGAAAGAGCATCCCGGAATATGCGCTCAGACTGGGACACAGTTTCCCCGCGAGGTCTGTTGCGGAAAGTGTGTCCCAGAATGAGCGTTCAAAACGGGTCGCAGTTTCCCAATGGGGCTGCATATGGAAAGCGCATCCCAGAATGGAGGTCCAAACTGGGATGCGCTTTCCGTTGTTGAAGCTATGAGGCTGCGGAGCAGTCGTTCGGCCTAGGTCTATGCCTGCTGCCAAGTATCGACAAGTTCCTTGGCCGCAGCGTAGGGGTCGTCGGCGCTACAGACGGCGCTCACCACGAAGAAGCCGTCGACGCCGGTGGCCTTGAGCTGCGGCAGATCGGCCGTCTTGACGCCGCCGCCCACCACGATGGGCACGGGGCTTGCCTCGTGGAGCGCGGTCAGGTCCTCAAAGCTCTTGGTGATGATGGAGCCGTCGGCAGCGCGTCCGCAATCGCGCTTGGTCTCGGTCTCGTGGAGCGGACCGATGCCCAGGTAGTCGACCAGGTTCATGTCGGCAGTCTTGACGTACTCGAGCATTTCCTCGCAACGGGCAGAGAGACCCACGATGGCGTCGGGGCCCAGCAGCTTGCGGCAGACCTCGACGGGGATGTCGCTCTGACCCACATGCACGCCATCGACGGCAATGCCCTGCTCGCGTGCAGCAAGCACGCAGTCCAGGCGGTCGTCGATCAGCAAGGCGACCTGGCCGGTCTTGCCGGCCTGCGCGATAGCCTGTGCGGCGTCGTCCGTCAGCGCGATGATCTCGCGCGCGCTTGCCACCTTGGAGCGCACCTGGATGCAGGTAAAGCCGGCGTCGAGCGCCTGAGCCACTACATCGCCCACAGGGCGGCCCAGCGTGTTTTCGGGGCCGAGCACCAGATAGGCCGAGATATCAAGGTTGTCGCGGATGCTCATTATGCTTCCTCCTGCTTTTTGATCTGCGCTTCCATGCGCTCGAGCTTGCCGTTCATGGTGTTAGTAAACCCGGGGCGAATATCTGCCTTGAGCACAACTTCGGTGCGGATGCCCTTGTTTGCCAGGACAAAGGTGGCGTCGCGCACGACCTGCATGACCTCGTCCCAGTCACCTTCGATCTCGGTGAACATCGAGGTAGTGCGGTTGGGAAGGCCGCTCTCGCGAATGACGCGCACGACCTCGGCGACTTCGGCGGAGAGCTCGTCGCCCGTACCGCACGGGGCGATGGCAACGGCGACCAGCGTGTTCATGCCGGTATTGGCTGCGGACTCGGACATGGCTTTATGCCTCCTCGAGCTCGAGCTGGTTGTCGGCGATGTCCTGGGCAGTTGCACGGTAGAGCTCGTCGATAAAGGCGACCTTAAAGCTCGCCGGGGCATCGGCGACGGCGGCGGCGCGCGTGCCGGCAACGTTGTAGACGGCGGTACCGCAGACGGCTGCCGTAAACGGATCGGTGGCACAGGCGTACACGGCCAGCACGCCGCCCTGCGAGCAGCCGCAGCCGGTGATCTTTGACATGAGCGGGCTGCCGCCGTGGGACTTTGCCACGGTCGTGCCGTCGGTGATCAGGTCGACTTCGCCCGAGACCACTACGGCGCCGCCGGTGTAGCGGGCGAGCGCCACGGCAGCATCGCGGGCGGCGTCAACCGTATCGGTGGTGTCGACACCGCGTACGCGGCTCAGGTCTGCGGCCTCACCCTCAAGGCCCCAAAGGCCGGCGAGCGCGATGATCTCGGAAGCGTTGCCGCGTACGATGGCGGGCTTGTACTGCTTGAGTTCGTTTACCAGCTGTGTGCGCAGGCTGCCGATGCCCAGACCCACCGGGTCGAGCACCCAGGGCTTACCGGCGTCGTGTGCCGCCTTGGCCGCGCGGGGGATCGTTTGCTCGTAGATGGGGAAGAGCGTGCCCATGTTGAGATAGATGGCGCCGCCGCCGGCAACGAGCGCCTCGCCCTCGTCGGGCAGGTAGACCATAGCGGCCGAACCGCCCACGGCGAGCTGCGCGTTGGCGACAAAGTCGATCGTCACCGTGTTCGTGATGGAGCCTGCCATCGGGTTGGTGGCGCGAATCTCGTCCACGGCCTTGACCACGTTTTGCCTAAGCTGTTCAGAATCAATCACTGCACATGCCTCCTTGGCATAGAAAAGGGGCGCTGTGCATAGACAGCGCCCCTGCAAAGGCGGCATGCTCCCTACGCCAGCATTAACTGACAGGTTCAAAGGATTGGGCCCATTGCCCTCTCAGCCTTGTGGTTTGCACCGCCGGCACTCCCGCATCGAATCTGTTGCTCCCTATACTAGCGCACCTGCCAAAAAGGGACAGGTTTATTTTGGCAGGTGCCAACTGGGGTGATGCGTTCTCCCAGATAAAACCTACCAAAATAAACCTGTCCCTTTTTGGCAGGTCGGTACAATAGATGGGATTAAGAATGACCGAGGAGACCTTATGATCAAACTTGTGCTGACCGATATGGACGATACGCTGATTCCGGCTGGGCAAGACGGCGCCAGTGACTATGCTATCGAGGGCATTCATGCCATGCAGACGGCAGGCCTGCACTTTGGCCCGGTTTCGGGTCGCCAACCGTCCGCGATGGGCTGGATGTTCCGCAATCGCTCCGAGTGCTTTTCGACCGGCGCCTTTTGCAACGGGCAGGTGATGTTTGTCGACGGCCAGGTGGTCGCTTCGCGCGCAACCGACAACGATGCCTTGATGCGCCTGGCCGACTACCTTGAGCAAGAGACCGACGACACCTATCTAAAGGTCTACAGCCTGGGCGATGACTTTTGGGACAACGACGCTTATTGCGTGACGAGCGACCCCGAGCGCGTGCGTCGCGCCATGGAGTCGGGCGGCAACGCATGGCTCAAAGGCGAAGAGGCTCCGTGCCGCCCTGTCGTCGATGATGCCCCGGTATACAAGGCGAATATCTGGAGTGCCCGTTCGCGCGAGGAGCTCGCCGAGCTGCGCGAGCGCGTTGCCTCCGAGGTGCCGGAGCTCTCACTCGTATTCCCCAACAACCGCGTGCGCCTGTTCGATATTCTCCCGGCCGGTTGGGACAAGGGCTGCGCGGCGCTTGAGCTGGCGCGCGCCTTGGGGCTGACGCCCGACGAGGTCGCGGTGTTCGGCGATTCCGATAACGACCTGCCCATGATTGATGCCGTCCCGAACTCCGTGGCAGTCGCCAATGCCAACGAGGCCGTCACGGCAGCTGCGCGCTGGCATATCGGTGCCGCAGCAGACGATGCGGTTGCCGAGGCCCTGCATCAGATTGCTGCCTGTGCCGCGACGGGGGAGATGCCGCCGTTTATGCGCCTGCCGGGTGCGGCCGACGCGAATCTCGCGAACAGCTAAGGAGGCAACCATGAAGCTCCAGCAGCTCAGATATGTCGTTAAGGTTGCCGAGTGCGGCAGCATCACCGAGGCCTCGCGCCGCCTCTTTGTGTCGCAGCCCTCAATTACCGCGTCGATCCGCGACCTCGAAAACGAGATGGGCGTGCATATCTTCGAGCGTACCAACAAGGGTGTCATCGTGTCCGAGGAAGGCGAGACCTTTTTGGGCTATGCGCGCCAGGTGCTCGATCAGGCCGACCTGCTCGAGGACAAGTACAAGGGAGCATCCGAGCAGGTGCCGCATTTTAGTGTGAGCTGCCAACACTATTCCTTTGCCGTCAACGCGTTTGTCGACGTGATTCGCGAGTTCGATGCCGCGCGCTACGACTTTACCCTGCGCGAGGAGCAGACCCACGAGATTATCGAGGATGTTGCGCACATGAAAAGCGAGCTGGGCATCCTGTACCTGTCCGAGCACAACCGCGAGGTTATCGAGCGCATGCTGGCGGCCAACGATCTCGTGTTCGAAGGGCTCTTCTGCGCCACGCCGCACGTCTTTGTATGCGCCGATCATCCGCTGGCGGGCCGCTCCAGCGTGACGCTCAAGGATCTGGAAGACTACCCGTTCCTGTCCTATGAGCAGGGCAGCTACAACTCGTTCTATTATTCCGAGGAACTGACCTCGACGTTTGAGCGCCGCAAGAATATCCGCGTGCGCGACCGCGCGACGCTGTTCAATTTGGCCATGGGTCTCAACGGCTACACGGTATGCTCGGGCGTGATCAGCCACGAGCTCAACGGCCCTGGCATTATCTCGATTCCGCTCGACGTGGATGAGTACATGGAGATTGGCATCATCACGCGCAAGAACACGACACTCACGCGCTACGGACAGGCCTATATCGACGCGATCCGCCAGCATATCTAGCTGTTTGAACAGCGCCGGGTTCGGGCTTGGCGCCGCTCGATTTACCGCGAACGTCCCAGGATGAGGCCGGATTTCGAGCCACATGTCCCATTAACCGGTGCCCCCTCGCATTACCATCAAAGTGAGCCGCTAAGTGAGGGGAGGTCGCCGTGGATCGGATATATACCGACAACTGGCGTTTCCCCATGCCACTTATGTGCACAGCGTTTGAGCTCGGGACGCTCGACAAGACCCTCGACGTGATGCTCAAAGATGACTATGGCGTGATCGCGCGTGCCGAGGCGCACTACTATCGCGGCTGCCCCGATGAAACCCGCCGCCTAGCGGAGCCGTACCTGTTGTCGGACGACCTTTCGCTCCGTCTTTCGGCATGCCTGTTGTGCTCCTATGCAAATCTGTCGCTGAATCGCGCGTTGGCGGCGCGCCGCTGCCTTGCGTATCTCAAGGAGACGGGGAAGGGCCAAGGGGCGGCAAAGGATCCACGCGCCCAGGCCTCGTACATGCTGCTTGCCGCGAGCGCCTGCGTGCTGCTGCACTTTCCCTCGCCGGTGTCGCGCGGCGAATTCGATTCGTATGCATCGTTGCTGCCTGAGGGGCTGCGCCTGTTTGCAACCTATGCGCTGGCGCACCGTGCCTATCTCGATGGCGATTACGGGCGCTGCGTGGGCATGGCAGAGAACGCCCTGTCGATGAAGCAGGAAAGCTATCCCATCCCCGAGGTCTTCTTGCACCTGATCGCCGCCGTTGGGTGGATCAACCAACGCGAGGCCGACCGCGCGAATACTCACTTTATGCGCGCGTGGCAGATCGCGCAGCCTGACGGCTTAATCGAGATCGTCGGCGAGCATCACGGGCTTTTGCAGGGCGTGTTGGAGTCATGCCTAAAGAAGGACCACCCGCAGGAGTTTGCGGAGATTATCAAGGTCACCAGGCGCTTTAGTGGCGGCTGGCGTCGCGTGCATAATCCGGGTGCGGGCGCCACTGTTGCCGAAAGCCTGACCACGACGGAATTTGCCATCGCCATGCTGGCCTGTCGCGGCTGGACCAATGATGAGATTGCCGCCCATATGGGTATCTCGCGTGGCACGGTCAAGAATCGCCTGTCGAGCACCTATGCCAAGCTGGGAGTATCGAGTCGCGCCGCCCTGAAGCAGTTCGTATTGTTGTAGGCAAGGCGAGCTCATTTGTTTTGAGTGAACAACCGAATAGGGGCCGTTCAAACGCGGCGCGGCCGCCGGTGGAAGGTCCGGCGGCCGCTTACCATGGGACGGTGCACGCCCGAATTAATCGAGCGTCACGAGGCTTGGAGTTACGAGCGCTTGCGGCTGGTAAAGATGCCGGCGACGACGGCTGCCATGCCCGT
>CAKUFW010000011.1 GCA_934650975.1 uncultured Collinsella sp.
GAAGGCTGACTTGTTGCAGCAGAAGGAATGTTGGTACTGAACATTCATCAACTCAGCTAAATAGCCATTTAGCTTAGGCTCTACTGCCGTTCGAGTGCCATGCCCTCGCCACACAAATAACAGGGCAGCCCGCGCTCCTGCGAACTGCCCCGTTCCTCTAACTATCACATCACAGCGCCAACCGGCGCCGCTCCCCTACTTCCCAAAGATCGCGCCGAACAGGCCCTTGCGTTTGGGCTTCTCCTCTCGGTAGGAGCCCTCGGCTGTGGCCGCCACCTGGCGCGGTTGCTCGCTGCCTCCGCGGCGCACGATCTGGTACAGGAACGGCGATTTAACGTATTTGACCTCGATGGGCGTGGCGTGCACGGTACTTTCGCTCGACAGCAGCACGCTCGGATTGAGCGGCGCCACGATATGCGTCTCGCGCTTATCGCTAAACACAACCGCGGCCGCGCGACCCGTCTGGCCGTTCACGGCGATGCGCACCTGCTCGCCGTCGCGGCTGTCCGTCGCCGGGCGGTCAACAAAGTAGACCGGCACCATCACCAGACCATCCTTGTGCTTGCGGGCCTTGCGCGCCCACGTGCGGATGCTCTTTTTATTGAGCCCCAGGGTCGCCTCGGCATCGTTGCCCGCAACGTCGAGCGCTAGCTTATCAATGACCACCTGGTCCTTGGTGGACGCGTCGACCGAGACGACGCGGAAGTCGCCTTCCTGCATGGCGGGATCGAACGGCCCCACCTTGCCGAAGTCCCACGGCTCCAAAATACCCATAAGACGAACGTCCAGGTAGTTGGCCCTGGGATATGCCCAATCGAGCACCTCGTAGTACACCAGGGTCTCCTTGCTCAGGCCCTTGCCCGGGAAGGACGCCATCATGCGCAGGTCCGCCAGCGCCATGGGGAAATAGAAGAGCATCATGTCGTTTTGGATCGCATCTTCCACATCATGCCCGGCAAAGGCGTCCGGATACTGGCGCACCAGCTGCAGCGCGTTGGCACGCGCCTGCTGTGGGGAGATCTCGCAGGGAACGCCCTGCTCGGGAACGTATTCGGCACCCACGCCCATGGTCAGACGCTTGCTAAACGTGCCAGGCTTGAGCAGGTCGGCAACGCCAATCTTATTGCCGCAGGACGGGCACTCAAACACGCGCTGGGTCGACTCGCCCTCAAAGGACGCGCCGCAGAAGGGGCAGGGAATGCTCACGTGCGTCGCCTCTTGGAACTCCTGCGCCGTTCCGCGATCTTCCCACAGTAGATGCTCCAGAACCGACTGATTGCGCCAGTGCGAATTGAAGAAATACCAGTCCGGGTCCTCTGGGCGCTCGAGCTGCGAGACGTGCGTGAGCTTGAGCAGCCCGTCAACTACCGTCAACGGCGTATGACGAATGCCCAGGGCACTCTTGGGCTCCCCGGCATCCGCCTTCCACGGAATAACCGTTTCGCAATAGGCGCACTCAAAGCTGCGCTTTGCCTGATGCGAATACATGGGGCCGCCGCAGTTTTGGCATTTAATGGCAAACATCTCGTCCATGGAAACGTCCTCCTTTGCACAGGGCTGTCGACATTAAGTATGTCGAGCAAATCGGCGCGTGCCCATACCCATGTGGCCCAAAATGGAGCACTCGCACGGACGAGAAGGCGCAGCGGGCTCGAGGCCGCGCGGACAGCCGCTCGCCTCCGCCTTGCGCCCGTTAGCGCCGGCAGACCATTGCTGCATTTTCTGAACATCGGCGCACGACGCGCCCGTGCGAGCTACACTATCCCCTTAAACATGATTGTGAGGACGACCGTTATGCTATTTGTTAATCGGCTGGTGCATACGCTTGTTCCCGGCAGCGAAAGCGAGCCGGTCGATACCTCCCGCCGCACCAACGCGGGCTTTGCCGCAAGCCTTATCTGCATCGGGCTCAACATTACGCTGTGCCTGGCCAAGGGCATCGCGGGCCTGCTCGCGGGTTCCGTCTCGCTTGTCGCCGACGCCTTCAACAACCTCTCCGATGCCTCGAGCAACATCGTGAGCCTGCTCGGATTCCGCTTTGCCAGCCGCCCGGCCGACGAGGGGCACCCTTATGGCCACGGCCGCTACGAGTACCTGGCTGGTCTGTTTGTCGCCGTCCTGGTTTGCGCTGTCGGCATCAACCTGATCTTGGAGTCGGTCACCAAGATCATCAAGCCCTCCCCCACCGCGTATTCGGCGCTGTCCGTGGCCGCCCTTCTCCTGTCCATGCTCGTCAAGTTCTGGATGGCGGCGTTCAACCGCACGCTGGGCAACCGCATCGATTCCGAGACGCTCATCGCCACGGCGCAGGACTCCAAAAACGACGTCATCACCTCGGGTTCGGTTCTGGCGGCAGCGCTCATTTCGCAGACGACCGGCTTTGACCTCGACGGCTGGGCAGGCCTGGGCGTAGGCATCTTCATCTGCGTCAGCGGCATGGGCCTGGTGCGCGACGCCATCAGCCCGCTGTTGGGACAAGCGCCCGACCCCAAGCTCGTCCAGGAAATCCGCGACAAGATCATGTCGTATCCGCAGGTCCTGGGCACGCACGACCTGATGGTGCACGACTACGGCCCCGGTCGCCAATTTGCCAGCGCCCACGTGGAGATGCCCGGCGAGGGCGATGCGTTTGAGCACCACGAGATCTTGGACACCATCGAGCACGACATCAAACGCCAGATGGGCATCGACATCACGCTGCACTGCGACCCCATCGCCACAACCGGCGACGACCTGCGCGGCTGGGTCAAACGCGGCATCATGCAGATCGACCCCGCACTCTCCATCCACGATCTGCACGAGCACGACGGCTTCGTCTCGTTTGACCTAGTACGCCCCGACGGCTTTGACATATCCGACGAAGAGCTGCTGGAGCTCGTCACGCGCATCGTGCACGAGCGCCGGCCCGATGCCTCGTGCGTCGTCACGTTTGACTCGGGCTTTAGCTCGCCCGACCGCCCGGCAGAGCAGCTGTAGCCCGCTTAGCTGTTAATTGCCCTGCGCGCCCGAAATACCGTTTTGCAGGGTATCCCAGGCGTTCGTCGCCATGTCGCCCAGGTTCTGCGCGGTGTCACCGAGATTCTGAGCCGTGTCGCCCAGTTGCTGAGCCTTATCTCCCAGCTCCTGAGCCTTGTTGCTCAGGTCCTCCAGCGTATTGGAGCTCGAACTGTCCGTAGCGCCCTGATCGCCGGACACGTTGCCTGACGAGCCGTCCTTG
The DNA here is from genome assembly GCA_934650975.1 of uncultured Collinsella sp. Classification (GTDB taxonomy): domain Bacteria; phylum Actinomycetota; class Coriobacteriia; order Coriobacteriales; family Coriobacteriaceae; genus Collinsella. The sequence continues at coordinate 3,218 of CAKUFW010000011.1, forward strand.
CGTGTGAGCTGAACCTCCAAGTTGCCGTTGTCGTTGTAGTAGGCAGACGTTACGACCCAGTTGGCATCGACGACGGGCGTCGAGCCATCATCGGTCAGGATGACGGCGTTCGAAAGGTCGGCCCCGCGCGACTTGAGGAGCTTCTTGGCATTGGACCAATACTGCCCCGGGATATCGCTCAGGTCGACGGCGGCAGACTGAGTGGTCTCAGCCTGCTCGGTCGTAGTGTCGGTCGTAGCGCCCCGCTTGTTGAGCATGCCCGACACGATGGCAAACACAACCGACAGGGCAAAGAAAATCGCCAGCACAATCAGGATCTTCTTGATCACACTCGACGAACGCGAAGGCTTCTTCTCCTCGTCCTCGCCATACTGGGGAATCGATTTGGAATACTCGCGGTACGGCTCACGCGCATACCGGTCGCGCGACTCGTAGCGTGACTGTGCCGTGCGCGGCATATATGTCGTCTGCTGAGGTTGCGGAATGGGATTTTGCAGCAGGTCATCATAAGGGTCTGCCGCCGCGTTGCCGTAAGGGTTCTGCGACGAGCCACCAAACGGGTCCTGCGGTGCGTTTCCGTAGTTCACAACGCGTGTGGGATCGGCAGAAGCCCGTGTTGCATCGGGAGCGGCGTAGCCGGGATTCGGCACAACGCGGGTCGTATCGGCACCATTGCCCGTCCGCGGGGAGCCGTAGCCGCCCATTACGGTCGTCTTGTCCTGATCCATGCAACGATTCCTTTCCGTCGCCCGTAAGCATCAAGTTATCCATGCATTCTACCCGCGCAAAAGCCTATGATGGGCAAAGCCCACCGGTATCTACAAGACATGCGCGGCCGACGGTCATAAGCGAATCGAGGAACGTCATGGCAAAAAGCAAGCTCATCAAGGACACGACGCGTGCCGAGCGCGAGGAGATCATCAAGCTGGCGCTCGCGGGCTGCGGAAACGGCAGCTGCGACAACTGCGGTAGCTGCAGCCTGGGAGCCGGCGACCCCTACGGCACCTACCAGCCCTACATTGACGGCGAGATGGAAATCGCCGACATCAACATGATGGTCGCCGAGCGCAACGCCAAACTCTTCGGCCTCCAGCGCGGCTAATACCTCCCCGCTTGGGTCGTGTACCACGAAATACGCCCATCTACTACGTTTAACCCAAGGGTGCTAACCATAGCCAAATTTGCGTTAACAAAACCGCAGGTAAACGTTTTGCTGCATTGTTAAAAAACGCTCCATGGTCGGTCCAACCCGGGTAAACGTAGTAGATGGGCGCTTTTCATGGCACGGCTGACCCAGATGGCTTGTTTGTGGAGCCAATTGGCATCAAAAAGTCCCCGGCGGCGCTGTGTTTTGCGCCACCGGGGACTTTGAAATTCAGTTCTTGCGGCCTTGCTCTACTCGTTGGGCACGTATGTAGCCTTTGCACGCTCGGGCGTTACATCCTGACCGCTGGAATAACTCGAGTCGAAGGCGTGCGCAACCAAGTCGTGCGTATCCCATGCCATGCAGTCAAATACGCCGGTATCGAGGACAACGATGTAGCCCTTGCCGTCGTAGTAGAAATGGTCCTCGGTAAAGTTGTCCTCATCGTCGAGACCATCGTTATATGCGGAGTCCATATCCGACTTTGCCGTTTTGATCGCCTGCTTGGCCTCGCTCTTGAGCGTGTCGAATGAAAGGCCGTGCTGTGCAAGCGAGTCTTCGAGAGAGACCTGCTCGCCCGTCTTGAGGTTGTAGTACGCCGACCTCGTCATTTGTACCGATCGATACGGAGGTTGATAGCTGCGTGTAAACGTACGCACGCAGGCGATATCGCCGTCAATCGAGACGATCTCGGCCGTGTACACCATGGTCACGCGGCTGTCCTCGTCATCCAACGAGGCCCGCTTGCTCGCGTCGAGCGTGTCCGCAACAAGCTGGACCATGTCCTTGTTGAACTTGGCGACGCCCACGCCTTGGCCCTTCACCTGAGGATAAGTCCACGTAGCCGTGATCTGGCACGTGTCATCGGGAGACGGGTTCAGCGGGCCTTCGCCAACTGCAGCCGTAAAGTCGACATCCTGCGTGGCAGAAACGGCCTCGTAGCTCGTCTGCGCACTGTCATCGTCCTTCGACTTCAGCTGCTCCAGCGTCGTGGCGACCGTTGCGATGGCGCCATTAACCGAGTTCTCGTCGGCATACAGGAAACCAATACCGCCCAAAGAGGCGGAATCGACTTCATTCGGGGCAACAAGGTCGGTCATGGCTTTGAATGACTTGCCGTCGTAGCCAATGAATTTAACTTGGTATTCGTGAGTAGAAGGACCACTTTCACCAGAGAGATCGCTTTGTTTAATTGCTGTCCCATGGTCATACCACTGCGAAAAACCAATCTTGCCCTCGTATTCATCAAGCCAGACAGACACACACGCCTGCTGATGAGATACGTTTACCTCTGGCGTGTAGACCTTCTCAATCTCGCCATTCTTATACGCCCAGACCTCAAGATGCGCAGCGGCTGCGTTATCCCCACGGTCCACCGGTTCATCGGAATACTCAATCAGCAGCTCGTCTTGACCATCGCCATCAAAGTCAATGAGCTTGGCGTAAGCAACACCCTGGGCTCCATACGCATATTCGTCGAACCCGACAGCCTCGCCCTCGCCGTGCTTCTTTTGGTACTCGAGAATCTTATCAGTGAACAGCTCGTTTGCCGTCTTGACCGCCGCCTTGGCAGATGCCTTGGCCTCCTTCTTGGACTGCGTGAGCTCAACGCTCTTAGGGGCGTCCGAACCTTCCTTGGTATAGTCGACCTTCATGGTGGTCGTGCTCTTCTTTTTGCCCTTGCCCGAGGTAATGGTCATCTGGTACTTCTGATCGGGCAGCTCGCCAAAGTCCTCCATGGCAAAGCCGTCCTCGCCGTCGACCTTGATGGTATAGCTCTTGCCCTTGCCGGACGCCGGAGCCAGCTCGACGGTATAGCTCTTGAGCTTTTTTCCTTTGCTGTTCTTGGGCAGCACTTTAGTCTCGCATGCGCAGACAACGTAGCCCTTGCCGCCCGAAGTCACCTCGGACGACGAGCCGATGCGCGGCACGATGACGATTGCCGCTACGATGGCGACAACGGCAACGCCGCCGATAACGGCAGCAACGATACGGCCACTGTGCTTGGGCTTCTTGGGCTGCGGCGTCGGAACAAACGGCTGAGCGGCCTCAGCAGGCTCGGTCATAGGCTCCTCATAACGAGGCTGCGCCGCCATATGAACCGGGGCACCCTGAGGAGCGTGCTGCCCCGCAGGAGCGGCCGCCGGCGCATCCCCTACCGGAAACGCCACAGGCTCCGCCTGGTCCTCAGCGCCACCCACGCGAGCGCCGCAGCTCGTGCAAAACGTGGAGCCATCGGGTATCTGAGCTCCGCACTTGGTGCAATACATCGCATCTCCCATCTCTCATCGCAGCCGCAATGCGCCCGCGTAGTTCTTCCAACTACACCGTACGAGAGAAATCCCCGTTCTTGTTGCGCAACATTGCCGCCACGTCCAAAACTATGCCGGTTTACTACGATAAATCGCCCGAACCTGAGCACGCTACTTTGCAGAAAAACAAAACCGCAGGTAGACGAATCGGTCATAATCGGAAAATCCAGATATGGTCGAGGTATACCGATTCATCGTAGTAAACCGGCATAGTTTTGGACAATCGACCCCATACGGATAGCCTCATTGACCCAACAGCCGCAAAATGATCCGTTTTCCTCCGTCCCCTTGGGATCAAGAAGCCCCGCCGGGCCTTGGTGGGCTCGACGGGGCGGGCAAGCGGCTATGGGCGGCGGGCTTAGAACAGGCCGGTGATGTTGCCGTCGTTGTCGACGTCGATGTTCTCGGCCGCGGGGACCTTGGGCAGGCCCGGCATGGTCAGGACGCTGCCGGTCAGCGCGACCACAAAGTGAGCGCCGGCGGAAACCTTGAGCTCGCGCACGGTGATGCGGAAGCCCTCGGGGGCACCGAGGGCCTTAGCGTTGTCGCTAAAGCTGTACTGCGTCTTGGCCACGCACACCGGCAGGTTGCCAAAGCCGTTCTCGCGCAGCTCGGCGAGCTGGCGCTTAGCGGCGGGCGTAAAGTCCACGCCGTCGGCACGATAAACCTTGGTCGCAACGGCCTCGAGGGCATCGGCGATATCAGCGCCATCCTCATAGGCAAACTTGAGCTCGCTCGGCTGCTCGATCAGGCGCATGACCTCGTCAGCCAACTCGAGCGCACCCTCGCCGCCCTTGGCCCAAACCTCGGACAGCTTAACGTTAACGCCAAGCTTCTGGCACTCGGACTCAATGAGCTCAAGCTCCGCCTCGGTGTCCGTCGGGAAGCGGTTGATGGCAACCACGCAGGGCAGGCCGTAGACATTCTGAATGTTGTCGACGTGGCGCAGCAGGTTGGGCATACCGGCTTTGAGGGCCTCGAGGTTCTCCTCGTTGAGGTCGGCCTTGGCGACACCGCCGTTGTACTTAAGGGCGCGAGCGGTGGCGACGATCACGACGGCGCTGGGACGAACGCCCGTCATGCGGCACTTGATGTCGAGGAACTTCTCGGCACCCAGGTCGGCACCGAAGCCGGCCTCGGTAATGGCAACATCGCCAAAACGCATGGCCATGCGCGTGGCCATGATGGAATTGCAGCCGTGGGCAATGTTGGCGAAGGGGCCGCCGTGCACAAACGCAGGCGTACCCTCGAGCGTCTGAACCAGATTAGGCTTGAGCGCGTCCTTGAGGAGTGCCGCCATGGCGCCCTGAGCCTTAAGGTCGCGGGCGCGGACGGGCTCGCCGGCGAAACTATAGCCGACGACGATCTCGCCCAAGCGCTCCTTGAGGTCATTGATGCTCGTGGACAGGCACAGGATTGCCATGACCTCGGAGGCAACGGTGATGTCGAAGCCGTCCTCGCGCGGCACGCCCTGAGCCTTGCCGCCAATGCCGTCGATGACGTGGCGCAGCTGACGGTCGTTCATGTCGACGACGCGCTTCCAGGTGATGCGCTTGACGTCGATGCCGAGCTGGTTGCCCTGCTGAATATGGTTGTCGAGCATGGCGGCCAGCAGGTTGTTGGCGGCACCGATGGCATGGAAGTCACCGGTAAAGTGCAGGTTGATGTCCTCCATGGGGATGACCTGGGCCCAACCGCCGCCGGCGGCACCGCCCTTCACGCCAAACACGGGACCGAGCGAAGGTTCGCGCAGGGCCACGGCGCTCTTGACGCCGCGACGGCGCAGGCCGTCGGCCAGACCGATGGTCGTGGTAGTCTTGCCCTCGCCTGCGGGCGTGGGGTTGATAGCGGTCACGAGGACAAGCTTGGCCTGGTGATCAGTTGGCTCGTTGAGCAGGGAGTAGTCGACCTTTGCCTTATCAAAGCCGTACGGAATCAGATGCTTAACGTCGACGCCGGCGTTCTTGGCCACCTCGGTAATAGGCAGCGGCGTAACAGAACGTGCGATTTCGATGTCAGTAGGCATGGGCGGTCCTTTCGTTACCGGATGAGAAAAAGACCAATCCAGCATAGCACGCACGCGCAATAGTAAAAACGCCCGTAACCGACGAACGGCGATATGTTTATCCAATGCCCAGCGATAGCCTACAAACCTGCCAAAACAAAAGCCCCTAAGTGGTCGGCTCGATCCCCAAATGTTCAAAGGTGCGAAGCGTCGCCTGGCGACCCTGTGGCGTGCGTATCATCAAACCGCACTGCAGCAGATAGGGCTCGTACACGTCCTCGAGTGTACCCGGGTCCTCGCCTACCGCGCTGGCAAGCGTGGTCAGGCCCACGGCGCGACCGGAGAACGTCTTGGCAAGCGTTTCCAAAATGCGAATGTCCATCCAGTCCAAGCCAAGCTCGTCGATCTCGAAGAACTCGAGCGCCTGACGGCAGATGTCGAGCTCGATGGGACCGTTGCCGCGCACTTGCGCGTAGTCGCGCACGCGCTTGAGCAGACGGTTGGCAAGACGCGGCGTGCCACGCGAACGCGAGCCGATCTCGAGCGCGCTGGGGTGGTCAATCGTCACGCCCAAGATGGTCGCCGAGCGCGTCACGATCTGGGCGAGCTCCTCGACGGTGTAGTAATCCAGGCGATACGAAATGCCAAACCGGTCGCGCAGCGGGCCCGTGAGCATGCCGGAACGGGTCGTGGCCGCCACCAGCGTAAACTTGGGGATATCCAGGCGAATCGAGCGTGCCGCCGGACCCTTGCCGATCACGATATCGAGCGCAAAATCCTCCATCGCGGGATACAGCACTTCCTCGACCGAACGGTTGAGGCGGTGGATCTCGTCGATAAACAGAACGTCGCCCGGTTGCAGGTTGGTAAGAATAGCCGCCAGGTCACCGGTACGCGCGATGGCCGGACCGCTCGTCGTCTTAATCTGGGCGCCCAGCTCGTTAGCGATAACCGTGGCCAGCGTGGTTTTGCCCAGACCCGGAGGGCCCGAGAAGATCACGTGGTCGAGCGTCTCGCCACGGCTCTGCGCCGCCTCGATCAACACGCGCAGGCTCTGCTTGATGTGCTCCTGGCCACAGTAGTCGTCCAGGCGCTGAGGGCGCAGGGTGCAATCGACATCGAGGTCCTCGGGCGTCAGCTCCGAGCCCACCATGCGCTCGCCATGCGCCATGGATGCCGCCGGCGAGTTGCCGGGCGTCGCCCACAGGTCCTGAGAGTCATCGGCTTCCCACATCACGCATCCATTCCGAGTCGCTTAAGCGCCGCGCCGAGCAGGTCCTCGACACGCATATCCTGCCCATCATACCCGCTCAGGGCGACATCGGTCTCCTGCGGGCTAAAGCCCATGGAAAGGAGTGCCGCACGGGCATCGTCGATGGCCGAGGGAGCGGCGGCGGGTACGGGCATCGCGACCTGTCCAGGAATCACGTCGACCGGCACAAAGCCTTTGTCCTTAGCAAAGGTACTCTTGAGCTCCAGGATGAGACGCTGCGCGGTCTTTTTGCCCACGCCGGGCACCTTGGCCATGCCCTTGTCGTCCTCGGCCATCACCAGCGAATACAGCTGTCCCACGGTATAAGTGGAAAGCACAGCGAGCGCCAAGCGCGGGCCGACGCCCGAGACGGACACGAGTCGATCGAACATCGTACGCTCGTCCTTGGAGGCAAAACCAAAGAGCGTCATAGCGTCCTCGCGTACCTGCATGCGGGTGTAGAGGCGAACCTCGCCGCCGGGCGTCGGCAACGTGGCCGCGGTGCTGCCCGAGATGCCGAGCTCAAAGCCCACACCCGACACATCGACGACGGCCGAGCTCATCGTGGCCTCGGCAAGCGTTCCATGGAGCTGGGAAATCATCAGTATCCGGTTCCTCTCTGTTGATAGAACTCGCCACCGGTGAGGGCGCGGGTGCGGCTGAGGTTTACGTGACAGATGGCGCAGGCCAGGGCATCGGCGGCATGGTCGGGATGCGGGTCGTGGTCGAGCTGCGTGAGCGTGCGCACCATGTAGGCGACCTGCCGCTTGTCCGCGGCGCCCGTACCCACGACGGCCTGCTTGATCTGCATGGGCGTATACTCGCCGATCTCGAGCGCGCACTCCGAAAGCGCCACAAGTGCGGCGCCGCGGGCATGTGCCGTAGGGATAGCCGAGCGGACGTTAGCGCCAAAGTAGATGCTCTCGATAGCGGCGGTATCGGGGCGGTACCGCTCGACAACATCCTTAAGGTCGTGGGCGATGTGCGACAGGCGCACCGCGAGCGGGCTTCCGGCACTGGTCTCAATGCAACCGTAGGCACGGCAGCGAACCTCGCCGCGCCGCTCCTCGATAATCCCCCAACCCGTATGGGCCAAACCGGGGTCGATACCCAAAATAACCAAGCCAACCTCCCCTCGCCTTATGCCAAGCGCAAGGCAAGGCCCCGCGCATCATTCACGAACGTCTGTTCTAGAATAACACAACGGGGCCGGTTTGCTTTGCTGAAGCATCGGGGTTGGGAGCGAATCCTATCCCCAGTCTAGTTCTGCGAGAAAAACGGGAACTGTCTTGGATCCACTGGCGGATGAGGCATCGGCATGCCCTGAGGTCCGCCCTGCGGGTCGCCCTGACCGCCCATCATCTTATCGATGGCGTCCTGGACCTCGCCCTCGAATTTCTTCATGCCCTCGTGCAGGCGGCGCTGACCGTCCTCGGAGCGCAGCTCCTCCATCTGCTCGGGCGAAATACCCAGCAGCTCGCCGAGCACGCCCATCATCTCGTTTCGCATGCGCTCGCTCGAATCCTCGTCGGCATAGCGGCGCACCTCTGCGCGCGCCAGTGAGTCGACCGTCATGCGCTCTTTACCGCTAAGCCCCAGATCGGACCACGCGAGCATATACGGCCAGGAACGCTCGGCAAACGAACGCGCCGAAACAATCGGCGCCGTCGGCAGCTGGTGGCGGGCGGCCTCGCCCTGGCGCACGAGCATCAACAGTAGCGAACATGCCTCGGGCTTGCCAGCAGCCATCGGGATATCGTCGAAAGGACGATTGCGGTCCACGTGCGACTCGAGCGTGCCATCGACCTCGCCCGGTTCAAGCCCACCGAGCAGCTGCGCCGCGCGGTCGAGCATGTCAACCGGACCGTTGAGCGTCGAAAGCGCCTGCGCCAGCACGCGCTCCATGCAATCCTCCACCGCGTTGAGCGTCACGAGTTCTTGCGGCACCACGGCAGATGTACGGTTGCGCACGCGCGCCACAAACTCGAGCGTCGACAGATATACGTCGCCAAAGGGCGCGTAATCGCCCTGGTAGCCACCGCAAAGCGCCGGCGCCGCCAGCGCGTACTCGGTTTTGGACAGCGGACTCAGCGCCATCGCGCCCAGCTCGAGCGCGGTGTCCTCCAGCATGAGCCCCAGCGTGCGCGAGCGCAGGCGCTCGGCGTCTCCCGCCGACACGTCGCGGTCGAGCACGCGCGATGCATCCGGCGCGTCGCGCTCAACCGTGCGAATATGCAGGCGCTCGGCAATGGCGCGAACGGCGGCACAGCGAGCCGCCTCGGCCTCTTCCTGCGCCGGCGTAAAGATGCGGTTGCGCCCCAGCACCAGGCCGATCACATTGCGCGGGCCCAGGGCGTCAACGGCAAGCGCCGCCAGCAAAGACGACGGCAAGTCGCCCTCGAGCGCCACCACGGCGCGCGACGTACCGTGGGCGCGGGCGTTGTCGCGCACGGCGAGCACCAGCGCCTGCCACAGCCACTCCTCCGAGCGAAACTCGGGCAGCTCATGGTCCTCCAAGGCATCGAGCATCACACCGCGTTGAATCTCCTGGACCAGCAGGCTCTCCTCAAAGCACGGCGCCTGGGCCACCACGCGGCCGCAGTCGTCGAGCACAAACGACCCACCGGTATACACCGACTCGTCGTACGCACCGACCGGCGCCATGCAGGCAAACCACACGCTGCGCTTGGATGCGATCTTGCGGTAGGCTCCGCTGCGCACGGCGGCAACGGCAGCGGTCTCGCGGTCGGTCATGTCGAATGCGTTGAACTGGAAATAGGCAATGAGGTCGACGCCGGTCGGCAGCATCTCGAGCTCGCGGTCGAGGTCGAAAATCACCGCAATGCGCACACCGTCCACATCGAACACCGGCGGCGCCCAACGCGCGTCGTTGTTCTCGCCACGTTGCAGGGCAATGCTTGCGCGCGCGGGCACCACGCGACCGTCCTTGAGCATCATGTAGTCGAGCAGCGGCTGGCCCTCAAACGAAACCGCCGCGGGCACGATGCAGATCATATCGAGCTCCTGGATACGCTCAGCGACGCCGGTCAGGCCGGCAAGCATGTCGTGCTCAAAGTCGGTAGCGCCCACCAGGCCGCCGGGCAGGGCTCCCATAAAGAGCGGAGCCGGCACGCACAGCACGCGCGCACCGCGCTCATGGGCCAGGCGCGCCTGGTCCTCGATGCGGCCGCAGATACCCTCAATATCACCCAGGCGCATATCGATCTGTGCAAGTGCGAGCTTCATGGCTCAGCCCTTTCCGTCGTAAACCGTCGTTATCGTAGTAAAAGCGCCGGCCGCAAGATGCAGTCGGCGCTTGCATGTGCATATGCTAGCTATGATACCCCGAGCGGGGGCACGCTCCTAGAACGTCGCGGACCACAGCCCGTGCAGGTTGCAATAGGCATAGACGGTGCCAGTCTTGGAACCGCCGGCAAAAAACGTCGCGGGCTTCATGCCGGGCTGGAGGTAATGGACCTCCAGACGGCCCTCGGCCTCGAGGGCAATCCACTCGATGTAGTGCTCGGGCAGGCTGGGATGCTCGACCGAGCCCACGCGCGCGCGGATCACGTGGCCGTCGCGCTCGCTCTCGATGACGGGCACGTGCTTCTCGTGCGCCGCGTCCTCGGTGTTCGCGGTCAGCTCCGTGCAGCCGGCAGGGGTTGCAACGTCGTCGCCCAGGGCGGCAATGAGCTTGCCTTCGGGGTCCTTAAAGAATTTCGCCATGATGTTCTCCTTTGCTGATGTGCCGGTGTTCTCGATGTCTCTTATGCCCAAAGGCAAACGAACCATCCACGGCATCGCAAATGAACACATAACGAGCGAGGCTAGCGCCCGTCGCCGCCCAGCAGCGCCAGGACATCCTCGCGGGTAAACAGCGCCGACGAGATACCGTCGCCGCCGAGCACGCTGTTGACCAGGTCGCGTTTGGACTCCTGCATCTGCATGATGCGCTCCTCGATCGTGTCCTTGGCGATGAGCTTGTACACGGTCACGGTGTGCTGCTGGCCAATACGGTGGGCACGGTCGGTCGCTTGGTCCTGTGCCGCCACGTTCCACCACGGGTCGTAGTGGATGACCACATCGGCGGCCGTCAGGTTGAGGCCGACGCCGCCCGCCTTGAGCGAGATCAAAAAGACCGGCACCTCGCCCGCCTGGAACTGCGCAACCATCTTGGCGCGGCTCTCCTTGGACGATGCGCCCGTGAGCTTAAGAAAGCCGATGTCCTCCTTGGCCAGGCGCTTGCCGATAATATCGAGCATGCCCGTGAACTGGCTAAACAGCAGAATGTGGTGTCCGCCGTCGAGTGCTCCGTGAACGAGTTCCATGCAAGCATCGAGCTTGGCGCTCCCCGCCTTGTAGTCCTCGTAGTGTAGATGAGGGTCGCAGCAGATCTGGCGCAGCTTGGTGAGCTCGGCAAGCACCTTGAGCTTGTCCTTCTTAAACTCGCTGGCTTCGCGATGCTGCACCTGCTGGGCAATGCGATCCTGGTTGGCCAGGTAGAGCTTGCGCTGCTCGCCGGTGAGCTGCGCCATGACCGTGTCCTCGATCTTCTCGGGCAGGTCGGCCACCACGTCTTCCTTAACGCGGCGCAGCACAAACGGCGACACGAGCGCTTGCAGGCGAGCAGCGCTATCGCCCTCGGCATGCTCGACGGGGCTCTCAAAGCGCTTGGCAAACGACTCGCGCGTGCCCAAAAGGCCCGGCATCAAAAAGTCGAAGATGCTCCAGAGCTCGGACAGCCGGTTTTCGATAGGCGTGCCCGTCAGGGCAAAGCGCACACCGGCCGGCAGGCGCTTGGCGGCGCGCGCCACCTGCGTGAGCGGGTTTTTAATGTACTGGGCCTCGTCGAGCACCACGCGGGCAAAGTCCTGCTCGGCATATTCGTCGATATCGCGGCGCATGAGGTCATACGAGGTCACGACCACGTTATGCTCGGCGGCGCCGGCTATCTGCACGCGGCGTTGCGCCTTGGCACCCACGATGGCGCACACGTCGAGCGAAGGCGCAAAGCGCTCCAGCTCGGCAGTCCAGTTGTACACGAGCGACGCCGGGCACACCACGAGCGTGGGCTTGGTATCCCCCGCCTCCACGCGCGCCAGGATATGCGCGATCATCTGCAGCGTTTTGCCCAAGCCCATGTCGTCGGCCAAGATGCCGCCGAGGCCCAGATGCTCGAGCGAACCGAGCCACTGGTAGCCATCGACCTGGTAGCCACGAAGCGTGGCCTTGAGCGAGGCCGGCACCGTAAAGTCCATCTTGCCGAGCGTGTCCAAGCGCTCGACGGTGCGGCGGAACGCGGCATCGCAATCGGCCTCGAGCGCAGGCGTGCGCGCGAGCATGCTATCGACAAACAGGGTGCTCGATGCGGGAAGCGACACGCCATCGAGCAGGTCGACGGCATCGACGCCCAGGTCCTCGGCAAGGCCAAACGCGGCGCGGGCACCCTCATCCAGACGCACGATGTCGCCGGACGTCAGGCGCGCGAACGTCTGGTGGCGCTTGTACGAGTCCAGATAGATGGCAAGGTCCGCGGCTGAAAGCCCGCTTGCACCCAGCTCAACGTCGAGCAGGTTGCTCTTGACGATCGCGCGCACCGAGAGCTTGGGCGCAGGGCGGACCGAAATCTGGCGCAGGCGGTCGCTGAGCATGACCTCGCCCAGCTCGGACAGCACAGACAGGCCCTCGGTCAGCAGGCGGAACAGGCTCTCGTCATCGCGCTCCTCAAACACCAGGCCGCCCTCGTAAAAATCGAAGTACATGGCAGCCGTGTCCATAACGCGAAACTCCGCTACCACGTCGCGGGGCGGCACGCCGGGGCGCTGGTCTTCGAAGGGGCTTCCCGGAGCACCCAGGCTAAAGAGATCCGCCGACCAGTCGCCGTAGGCAACCGTGATCTTGCAGGTCACAAGTCCGTCGTCGACACCGATTGCCATGGCAAAACTCGGCTCGGGCGCCACGGTGTCGAGCACGGCAGGAGCGGTGAGGTCGGTGTATTCGCGCAGCACGGGCAGCGCCATGCGGCAGAACTCGCCCACCTGTTCGGCGGCGATATGGACCGGCGTGCGGCAAGGCAGCAGACGCGAAAGGAATGGCGCGGCATGCTGGGCAAACGCCGCATCGGCACGGCGCGCGCGATGCGTGTCGATCAGATAGGCAACGTCGCCCGAGGCAAAACAGTACGCATCGGCGGGCAGGCGCAGGTCATAGCTGCCGCCGGCCGCCGGTACAATCTTGGCGGCAAGGAGCGGCGGGCGTTTTGCCGAGGCCTCGTCCTCCCCCTCCGGTGCCGACTCAACCGCCACCTCGTAGGAACGGTGCGTCGTCGTCCCCCGCGACCAGGCGGGCTCAAAGGAAATGGTCCGGCCGCGCAGCAGGTCCAGCATGTAAACGATGTCATGCTCGGACAGCGGCAGCTGGCGCTCGGCGACAAAACCGCTACGTGCAAAGTCGTACGATGCCGAGCGCGACCTCGTGATGTCGTAAAGATGGGCAACCGTCGTCGCAACAAGGTCGAGCAGACGCACCGACACCCCATCAAAGGCCTCGGGCGCATGGAGGAACGTGAGCTTTTTGCCGTACGAGAACGTGCCGCCTCGGACATAGGCGTCGGCCATGCCGTCGATGTCCTTGACCACGTAGGACACCGAGCCGCAGCGGATACGCAGCTCGAGCGCCCAACTAAAGCGGTCGGCAAACAGCGGATTGTAGTACGGCACCAGCGAGGGCTCCAACACCGCCTTGGGGGCATCGGGGTCGACGGTGGCGGCGAGCTTGCGGCGCATACCCGCCAGCTCGTCCATGCGTGCGTCCGAAAGATCGGAGAGTGCTTTCATGAGGCTCGGGCTCGTGGGGACCGGCGCCGGAAAGGGAAAGTTAGGGTTGACCGCCGGCGTGGCGGACGCAGGGCGCGTGGGCTGCTTGGGCGGCGCCGTGAACGTGCGGACCGGCGTGCGCAGACCCTCGACGGGCTCGATGCCGCTCGCATCCAGATACGCCAGCGCCGTGGCGATGGCGTGCTTGCACATGCCGGGATAGCGGTACGCGGCGGGGCAATCGCAGTCGTAGTCGATCACCTCGTACTCGTCCATGTCGAGCGCCACGTGCGTCTTGTACAGGTCGCCGCGCGAACCGCGTACCGTGCCCTCGACCGTCACGTTCTTGGAGAAGCGCGAGCCGGAGTCCTCAAACGACAGCACGGCGCCGTTGAGCATGAGCGAACGCCCCTTCATAAAGGTGCCGCTGAGCGCCGCCTCCTTACGAAGCGCCTGCACAAACGTCCCCTGCGCCATCACTTCCTCCAATCTCGCGCCGGGTAGCTAATTTGGGACGGGGCTATTTTAGCTACCCCCATATGTCGGTTGAGAATTATTCAAAATCCCAGCCAATCCGCCGTCAGCCAAAGGGTAGCTAAAATAGCCCCGTCCCAAATTAGCTACCCTCAGCAAAGGCGCCGCTAGATCACCGTCACTCTGCCCTGGTTGCCCACGATCGCCTTGGCCTCGGCCAGCAGCGGAATCGAGCGCGCGTTGACCTTGGCCGGCACCTCGGCGCGCAGCACGCGCCCGTCCACCTGCTCAATAAAGATCTCCACGCGGTCGCCGCCCGGGTTGGTGGTGAGCACCGTGGCCAGGCGCGCCATATTGCCTTGGCTAAAGCGGCTGTTGGGCACCATGACCTCAAAGACCTTGGGCTTGTTGTTCTCCTCGTTGAGCTCCAGCGGCACGATCTCCTGCGCGATGATCTGGTCGCCGCGGTCCGAGCGCTCAAGCTTGCCCTTAATACGCACAAACGCGTCGGACAGCTGCGCGCCAGTCTCGGGATCGACCTCGCCGTACAGATACCCCTCGGCCTCCTTGTAGGTCTTGGGGAAGACGACGACGGTGGCCTCGCCTTCCATGTCCTCGAGCTGCACAATACCCATGGGGTCGCCGTTTTTTGTCACGCGCTTGGACACGCTCGAGACCATGCCGGCCCACCACAGCGCCTTGCCCTCGGGAATCTCCTGGTTGATGGTGCCACCCGTGGGATTCTGGACTTCGTAGCCGGTGTCAATCTGCGAGAACGAGAAGTCGCGCGCCTTGCTGAGCGCATACTCAAACGGGCGCAGCGGGTGGTCCGAGACATAGATGCCCAGAACCTCCTTCTCCTGGCTCAGCTTAAGGTGACGGTCCCATTCCTGGCCGTCCGGATCGGGCACGCTGACCTCGAAGCCCGAGCCCTCGACATCGCCAAACATGTCGAAGAACGAGGTCTGGCCGCTCGCGCGGTCCTTCTGGCGCTTCACGGCGGCATCGATGATGTTCTCGGGATTGTTCTTGTCCACGAAGTGCATCATCTGGCGGCGCGGATACCCCGTGGAGTCGAAGGCGCCTGCCTTGATGAGCGATTCGATCACGCGACGGTTGGCCTGGCTCGAGTCCACGCGCTCGACAAAGTCGTGCAGCGTCTTAAACGGACCGCCCGCCTCGCGCTCGGCGATAATCGCCTGCGCCACGCCGGTACCCACGCCGCGGATGCCGGCCAGACCAAAGCGCACGCCTTCCTTGGTAGCCGTGAACTCGGTGCCGGACTCGTTGACGTCTGGCGACAGCACGGGGATGCCGTCGTGACGGCACGCCGAGACGTAGTGCACGATCTTGTCGGTCTTGCCCGTATAGGACGTCAGAACGGCCGCCATGTACTCGTGCGGATAATGCGCCTTGAGCCATGCCGTCTGCATAACCAGAATGGCGTAACCGGCGGAGTGCGACTTGTTAAAGGCGTAGGACGCGAACTCAAGAACATCGTCCCAAATCTTCTGGGCGACCTCACGCGTGTAGTTGTTCTTGATGGCGCCGTTCATCCAGTGGTCGTAGGTGGTCTCGTCCGAGCCATCCTCCCAGTGGAGCACCGTCGACGTGAGCAGCTTGATCTTCTTTTTAGCCACGGGCTTGCGGATACGCGAGTCCGATTCGCCCTTGGAGAAGCCGCACATCTCGACGGAGATGAGCATAACCTGCTCCTGGTAGACCATGGTGCCGTAGGTTTCGCCCAGAATGTCGTCCAGGCGGTCGTCGTAGGAGACCGCCGGCTCCTTGCCGTTCATACGGTTAATGTAGGACGAAACCATGCCTGCGCCCAGCGGGCCCGGGCGGTACAGGGCGATCAATGCTACGACGTGCTTGTACTCGGTGGGCTTCATGTTCTTGATCGTGGCCGTCATGCCGGCGGACTCGACCTGGAAGACGCCGGCGGTGTGGCCGGAGCCCATGAGCTTAAAGATCTCGGGGTCGTCAAAGGGAATCTCTTCCTCTTTGATGTCGATGCCAAAGTTCTTTTTGATGTTAGCCTTGGCCTTGGAGATAACCGTCAGCGTGCGCAGGCCCAGAAAGTCCATCTTGAGCAGGCCCATGTCGGCGACGGTATGGCCCTCGTACTGGGTAATCTCAACGCCGCCCTTGGTATCGAGCTTGGTGGGCACGTGCTCGTTGACGGGGTCACGGCAGATCAGAACGGCGCACGCGTGCACGCCCTCGCCACGGGTGAGGCCCTCGATCGAGAGCGCCGTGTCGATGATGCGGCGGGCGTCGTCGTCCTTTTTATATGCCTCGGCAAAATCGGGGTTAAACAGATCCTCTTTGCCAGGTTGTTTGTCGAGCACCTGCTTGAGCTTGACCTTGGGGTCGCTCGAGACCATCTTGGACAGACGCTGGCCCATGTAGACCGGGTAGTCCAGAACGCGTGCGGCGTCGTTGATAGCCTGCTTGGCCTTGATGGTCGAGTAGGTGATGACGTGGGTGACCTTCTCGGGGCCGTAGAGCTGACGAACGTGCTCAACGACCTCGAGGCGCCGCTCATCGTCGAAGTCCATATCGATATCGGGCATCTCGGTACGCTGCGGGGACAGGAACCTCTCGAACATCAGGCCGTTCTCGAGCGGGTCGAACGCGGTGATGTTCATGGCGTAGGCGACGATAGCGCCGGCGGCCGAGCCACGGCCGGGGCCGACGCCGATGCCGTTGTCCTTGGCCCATTGCACGTACTCGGCAACGATGAGGAAGTAGGCGGCAAAGCCCTTATCGCAGATGACCTTGTATTCGTACTCAAAGCGCTCTTTGATGTTGACGCCGCCGATCTCACGCGTGGCCCAGTCGTCGCCGTAGTGCTGGCGCAGGCCTTTCTCGCACTCGCGGCGGAACTGGCTCTCGTGCGTCTCGCCGGGATCGAGCAGCGGGAAGCGTGGCAGGATGATGGAGTCCCAGTCGAGCTCCACGTAGCACTTGTCGGCGATCTCGAGCGTGTTGTCGCAGGCCTCGGGGCAATACGGGAACATCGCCCGCATCTCCTCCTCGGTCTTCATGTAAAACTCCGAGCCGGTCATGCGCATGCGGTTAGGGTCGTCGACCTTGGCGTTCATACCGATGCACATGATGACGTCCTGCACGGGCGCATCCTCGCGGCGCAGGTAATGGAAGTCGTTGGTGGCGATGACCTTGACGCCCACCTGCTTGGCGATGTCGATGAGCGTGCGGTCCATCTGCTCGTCGGTCAGACCGTTGTCGGTGGTAATGCCGTGTTCCTGGATCTCGATATAAAAGTCGCCGGGCTCGAAGGTGTCACGGAAGGTCTCGGCCCACTTGATGGCGCCCTCCATGTCGCCGCGGTCGATGTACTTGGGGATGATGCCGGCGATACAGGCACTCGTGCAGATCATGCCCTTGGCGTGGCGGCGCAAGTTGTCGAGCGTCACGCGCGGCTTGTAGTAAAAGCCCTGCACGGCGGCCTCGGAGACCGTCTGCATCAGGTTAACGTAGCCTTCCTGGTCCTTGGCCAGAAGGATCATGTGGTAGAGCTCGGGTTTGTGATCGCGGGCGAGCGTCTCGTCCGGCGTAAAGTAGACCTCGCAGCCAAAGATGGGCTTGATGACCAGCGGCGGTTTGAGCTCGTCGATGTTGCCCTTCTCGTCCCACATGGCCATGTCCTTTACGTACTGGGCATGCTCGCGCGGGTTTGCCTCGGGGTCGGGCTCCACCAGCTCGTCGCGGCGGTCCTTTTCCAAGAAGGCCTTGTCGTGGCTCCACGTCTTGTACTCGGGCGTGTTGTGGTTGACGGCGTCGCAGGCCAGCGCCAAGTCGGGCACGCCGTACATGTAGCCGTGGTCGGTAATGGCCACGGCGGGCATGCCTAGCTCAACGGCACGATTGACCATATCCTGGATACGGGTTGCGCCGTCGAGCATAGAGAAAACAGTGTGGTTGTGCAGATGGACGAATGCCATGTGATGAGCTCCGATGCGGGTTCGTGTTCTGACTGAACGATTTTACCGCACGGCACGGACGCCACCCGAACCTAGCCAAACCCACACGGCTCCTATTGAGTTGCGGTGAAATAGTTCCTGTTTGGCCAGTCTGGGCAGCAATTCAGGAACTATTCCACCGCAAGTTATTGAGGCTAGAGCTTGTAAGTGACCACCTGGGGCTCGGCGAGCTCGACGAAGACGGCCGGGGCCGTCTGCTCCACGCGGACAAACTTGACCGTTACGCTCTCAAAGCCCGCCTTGTGCAGAACATCTGCGTAGACGCGAGCCTGCAGGGCGTGCTTCTCGAGCAGCTGGTCCGGTGTCTCGTCCGGCGTGCCGCCCGTCTTGTAGTCGATGACTAGCGCGCGCGACGGGTCTGTCGGGTTCGTCGCCAAAGCGTCGATGGCACCTTCGGCATACGCACCGTAGCGAGCGATGTCCACATCCTCGCAGCCCAGCGAGAAGAACGGCACCTCGGCGCGGACACACGGCCAGGCAAGCAGCTCGGCACGGACCGACGACCTGAGCCAGCGATTCAGGGCGACGTCAAAACGCTCGCGCTGCTCCGGCGTCAGGCGCCACAGACGCGCCAGTGCATCGGCGCGCTCGGCGGGCAATTCGTCGGCGCCCATCTCGATCAGCCACTGACTGGCGGCATGGAAAGCCGAGCCCAGGGCCATGGGATTGCCGGCGGGCTCAGCGGTGGCCACGTCTGCATCCGTCATCTCGGAGCCATCCGACTCCGCATCATCGCCGGCCTCGTCCATGGGCACGCGCGCCTCGGCGGCACGATCCTCAGCCTCGGCATGCAGCGCCGCGGCAATTGACGAGTAGCTGTACGAATCGCGCGCCGGATACGGGCAGGTACCCATACGCACACCCACCGCTTGGGGATACACGAGTTCAAACGCATCGGGCTCGGGGTCGGCAGGACCGGGAACGGCGGCGCGAACATCTGTGCCGGCGCCTTCCGCTTCCGCATCACCGCGGACAAGTCTGCCCTCGGCATCCAACGAAGCGTTGGCCTCAAACGCCTGCTCGCCAAAGGAAAAGTCCGCGAGCGAAATAAGCTCGTAGTCACCCGGCTGGGAGTTGTCGAACACCAGGCGGTCGGCATCGAGCTGCGGCATGTCCAGGCCGTCCGTCGGCAGAATACGACGCAGCACGTCATAGGTCAGATCGGTCTCGACGTCGAAGGTCGGCGCCGTCACCTTGCCACGGCTCACGCCGGCATCCATCGCCAGAATGACCAGCTCTCGCGCACGCGTCATGGCGACATAGAGCAAACGAGCCCGCTCCTCGAGCGAAAGCTGCAGGTCGTCGTTGCGCAGGCGAGCAAATGCCTCGGCGGGAGAGCCCGTCGCACAGACGTCCTCCATGAGCTCCGGCGGCAGCCACAACGACGTGCCCTTGCCCTTAAACGCATGCTCAAACTGCTTTTTAACGTCGTCGCCCTTTACGAACGTGCCGTCCGCGAGTTTAACGCCGTCGAAGCGTGCCGGCAGCGCCACGACCTGCGCTCCGCCCTCGACACGCCCCATCTGAGCCGCACCGGACGATTTGCGCACGCCAAAGCACTCCGCAACCGCCACGACCGGATATTCAAGGCCCTTGGAGGCGTGCACCGTCATGATGCGCACCGCGCCGTCGCCCTCCTCGTTGAGGGCACCCGGGGCCTCCTTGCCCGCCAAGAAGCGGTCGAAGGCCAGCGCGATGGAACGCGGCGAGTTGCCGAACTCGGCCTCCGCCTCGGCCACGGCGTCGAGCGCCTTGAGCACGTTGGCGGCGATGGCCTTGCCCTCGGGACCACGCTGTGCCAGACGCAAAAACCAGCCGGAGGCGTTGACCACGTCGCGCGCGATGGAGGCGAACGAATCGCGACCCACACGACGAAGCGCATAGCGCAACACCTCGCGGGCGCGCGTCACGAGCGGCAGGTCTTGCAGGCCCGGCACGTCGAAATCGCTCATGATGCCCGCGTCGATGTTGCGGCGCGAGGTCTCCCCCGTCTGCTCGTCGAGCTTGGTCGCCAGCGCCAAAAACTCCTGGGCGCCGAGCGCAAACATCGGCGAGGCGAGCAGCGGCATAAGGCCCTGCGCCGTATCGGCCGGATTGGCGAGCGCGCAGACTAGGGCGCGCACCGTCTGCACCTCGGCAGCCTGCGCAAAGACCGAGCCGCCCGCGATGACGCAGTCGAGCCCCTGGTCGCGGAAGGCCTGGGCGTAGACGTCGGCGTTGGTCATGCGGCCCAGCAGCAGCACCATGCCGCCCTGGGGCTGGCCGGCATCGGCAAGCGCGCGGAATCGCTCCGCGATCGCGCGGGCCTTAGCCTGTGTGCGCTCCTGCGTACTGCCGCCGATAACAAAGAGCGCCTGACGACGCGAGGCGTCCGCCACCAGCGTGTCCTTGCGGCCGTCGCTCGCCTCAAGATCCAAAAAGCCCTGCATCAGGCCGCCATCGTCGCCATCAAAGACGCGGGCCACGTAGCGCAGCACCTCGTCATGGCTGCGGAAGTTGCGCACGAGCTTGACGAGCTCGCCGGCGGGGACATCGGCGGCAGCCGCAGCGCCGGCCGCTGCCTCGGTCGCGCCCGAGGCACCCACCTTGCGCTCCTGGCGGCGGAAGACCTCGACCTCGGCGCCGCGGAAGCGATAGATCGACTGCTGCGCATCGCCCACGGTACACAGTGCGCGCTCCCCCGCACCCGTCAGGTAGCGGATCAGGTCGACCTGCATCTGGTCGGTATCCTGGAACTCGTCGATCATGACCATCTTAAAGCGGCCCTCGTACGCCGCTCGGATGGCCGGGTAATCGCGTAGGGCCTCGTAGGCCATGCGCAGCAGGTCGTTGTTGTCGAGGGCAGACTGGCCGGCCTTGAGCGCGCGATACTCGGCCTCCACGGAACGGGCCAGGCCCACCAGCGCATCGAGCGCCGGGGCACCGCAGGCGAGCACGATATTGATAAACGCATCGGCGGCCTCGGCCTTGAGCAGCTCGACCTGCTCCTTAGGAAACGCCTTGCTCGCGCGCGGCATGGTGCACGACATCATGAGTCGCGCCGCATCGGCCATGGTCTTGCCGCTCGCCTCGAACGCATCGATGGCATCGAGCGCCACCTGCGCCTTCTCGGTCGCGGCCTTGCTCGCACCCAACGCCGATCGATAGGCATCGGCGAGTGCCGAGGTGTCGGCCTGGCCGCGCGCCACGCGCACGTCGTCCATACCGCCCGGCAGCTGGCTCGAGAGCTCCAGCAGGTCGCGCACCAGACCCTTGATGGTCGTGCCGGCGCCAAAGGGACCGCCCTCGCCCGCCATGGGATACCAGGCGTAGAGGCTTTTAAGCGAAGCGGCGAGCTCGGGGGCGGCATCGGGCGCCGTCGCGCGGGCCAGCACATGCTCAACGGCCTGGTCCATAAGCTCATCGGTATCGGTGAGCACCGTGAACTCGGGATCGATGCCCAGCTCCAACGCGTGTGCGCGCAGGATACGCGAGCACATGCCGTGAATGGTCGAGATCCACGCATCGTCGACGGTCAGGGCCTCCTCGTCCATGCCCTCGTCGATAAGTGCACGACGCACGCGGTCGCGGATTTCTGCCGCGGCGTCCTTGGTAAAGGTAATGGCGAGTACCTGGTCCAGATGCTCGACGAACGGACCGGATTCGGGCGAGAGCGCGTAGACGATGCGGCGCGTGAGGGTAAAGGTCTTGCCCGAACCGGCGCCCGCCGAGACAAACAGCGGACGGTCGAGCGTTTTGACGATCTGCAGCTGCTGCGGCATCAAAGTCGAAAGATCCATGGTCTACACGTCCCTCCTTACAAACGTTCCTTCGTGGTTATACGAGCAGCGCGCATGCGCGGCCTGAGCCGACGCCGGGTCGACGGCGGCAACGTTGCCTGCCTCGAGCTCGCGCAGGCGCTCGGCAATGCCGGCCTCCACGCGGTCGAGCAGGGCGTCGAAGTCCATGCTGCCGTCCTCGCCGGGGAAACCTTTCTTAAGGCCCGGGATGCGACCGTCGCCGCGCTCTTCCTCGAGCAGTTCAGCGCTCGCGGCACCGCGCAACGCCGGCTTGCCGCCCTTGGTCGAAAAGTAGAGCGCCGCGCGGGTGTCCAAATCCAGCGCCCGGCGCATGGCCTGGGCGTAGATGAGCGTTTGGGTATGTGGCGGCAACCAGCGCGGATCGTCGATGGGCGCCGTGCCCGATTCCTCGTCGCGCACCGTAGGGTCGGCGAGCTTAAACTCCTCAACGCCCGTGCGATGCTTGTAGTCGATCACCACGGCACGATTCTCGGCGTCCACATCCACGCGGTCGATGCGCCCGCCAAGCGGCCAACCGGCATACTCGACCTTGAGCTCGTTGAAGGCGAACTCCAGGTAGCGCGGGGCAAAGGGGGCAAGCGCCTCGGACTCGTAGGCGAGCACGCCCTCCAGCTGTGGCAAGATCTCGGCCACCTGGCGCTCCTCCACCGCAGAGAGCGGCACCAGTGGGCCCTCCGTGCCGCGTTTGCCGGCGTGCTCGGCCAACGTCTCGTCAAAGACCTCGCGCAGCAGCTCCTGCGCGCGCGGCAGATTCTCGGGCGTCACGCGCTCCATGCCCTCCTGGGGCAGGCGGGCATGCAGGTGCTCCAGCACATCGTGGACAAAGTTGCCCTTCTCCATGTTGCCAAAGCCCGCGTCGATGGACTGGGGCTTCACGCGATACGACACAAACCAGCACAGCGGGCACGTCGAGTACGCCTCGATCTGCGAGGCAGACGTCAGGCGCGGCACGAGGGGCGCATCCTCGCCCTCGCCATCGCGGCGACGCAGAACCAGGTACGGCACAGCCGCCTCACTCAAATGCTGAGGAGCCTCGCACGCAACGCGCTTGCACTCGATGCCCTCGCCGGCCGCTGGATCAAAGTCGGCGACGATACCGCCCTCGCCCACGCACGCAACCTTGGCGGCACCAGCGGCCTCGGCGTGCGCTCTCAGCTCAGTCCACACGGCCGCCGGATAGCACTCGCGCGCCTGGCGATCGTGCGTCACGCGGGCAAGCGTAACCGGGCCACGCGACGCTTGCATCGCACGGCCAAAACGCACGCGCAGCAGGGCCGCGGGTTCAAGCGTCACGCCGCCGCGACCCAACTCTTCCGTCAACGTGGCCAGCGGGCCCTCCTCGTGCGAGAGCGGATAGCTGTCCAGGTCGACATCGGCAAACAGCACGGCATCGCAACTGTCGGGGCGCAGGGCTGCCGCATCGGCAAGCGACGCAAAGCGCACCTGGGCGCGCGGCGTGCGGTCGACCTCGTAGGTCTCGTAATCGTAAGCGGTACTGCGCTTATCCACCTTGGTGCGGACGCCATCGAGCACGGGTACGGTCGCCGCCTGCGACACATCGAGTGCACGGGCGTCGTTCATAAGGATATCGATGGCATGGCGTAGCAGGGCCGCCTCGGCCTGGCGGCGAGCCTGCCCGTCAAGGCCTCCCAGGGCGCGATCGGGCAGGGCCTCAACAACGGCAAACATGGCCTTGAGCGCCGTCACGGGTTTGTCGCGCCACAGGGCCTGGAACACGTCCGAGGCCACACACGGCACGTTCTTAAACCAGTTTTGGTCACTGGCCGCTTTGCGTGCGCCCCTTACCTGGCCCTGCACGCTCTGCAGCAGGCTCTTAACGCCCGCGGTGGTCTTACTGCGCGACAGGCGCATGTTCTTGTCGAAGGTGCGCGCGCTGGCGGTATCGGCACCCGAAATCGGACTGTAAATCCAGTCGGTAAGCTCTGGAGCGGGCCACCACTCGGTCTTGGAGGCGGTGCCCTCGTCGGCGGCCTTCATGCGCTCGATCAGATTGGCGAGCGCCGTGAACTGCCTGCCCGCGATGGATTGGGAAAATGCCGTGAACTCGGTTGTCTCGGCCGCAATATGACGCGCCACCAAACGGGCAGCGAGTTCACCAAACAGCCGGGGCGCCCGGGCAGACACCACGAGCACGCGGACAGGGTCCGCGGACGCCGCGACACTGCCGTCGACCGCGGCGTCCTCACACATTTTTACCAGCTCATCGATTGTATCCACATAGGCGTGGGCGCGGGCGTGAGGGCCGGCAACCTCTACAAAGGTTGGCTGAGCGGCGGACTTGGAGGCAGCCTGGGGCGCGGTGGCACCCTCCCCCAGCGGCGCGGCCTCAAACAGCACACCGCGGGCATCAAATGCCGCGGCAAGCTCCTCGCGCATTGCCGCCTGCTCGCGGGCAAGCAGCACAACGACCTCTCCCCCATTGTTCGCCACGGCCGACAGCAACTCGAGCAGGCCGCGTGTAAACAACGTGACACCGCGCACGCAGACGGCGCGGGCGCACGCCGGAAGGTTGTCGGCCAGCACCTCGCCCATAAGGTCAGCCGCCTCGCAGGGCTCGACCATGCCTCGACGGTCCAAGCCGCTCGCATAGGCGCTCAACAGTTCGAACACGCGAGCCTCGGCGTCGCTCTTGGGATCGGGCTGGCAAACGTCGCCGCAGCAGCGCTCGGCACCCGTTCCCGCCACGCCCGGAAGCACATCGCGGGCCATGCGTGCGAGCATGCGCACCGTGCCCTGGCTGCGCGAAAGTGGCTGCAGGTCGGCATCATCGAGACGCGCGACCATGTCCGAGAACAGCATCTGGCGCTGCAGGTTGTCGACGAAACTGCGGCCATCGCTCAAAAGCTCCCACAGCGAACGAAGCCATGACGAGGGGGTCTTGTAGTCAACGCCCAGCGAGGTGCCAGCAACCGCAGCATCGTGACGGCACAGGTCAAGCTCGGCAAACGAGGGCGCCAGCAAAACGGCACGCCCGTGGCGGGCAACCAGGTCGGCGAGCAACGCCGCCTCGGCATCGCTCAAGTCCGTACCGGTATTGGTGGTATAGATTCGAACAGGCATGGTCCTCCACTCAAACCGTTCGCAATAATCAATGCATCCATCCTACCCGCCCACGCGGACAGATTTGCCCCACGCCAACAGATTTCCTCCGTCCCCAAGGGATCAAAAAACCGCCCCCGAAGGGACGGCTCTGTGCAATTCGTTTTTTGCCGTTGGCTTACTCGCCATCCTCCAGCTTGATGAGGATCTTGCGATAGCCGCCGTACTCGCCATTAAGCGCCTTGGAAACACGGCTCACCGTGGTGGACGAAGCGCCGGTACGGGCTTGAACCTCAACATAGGGCTCGCCCTCATCCAGATAACGCGCGACCTGCAGGCGCTGAGAAAGATCGCAGATCTCGCGCGGCGTGCAGATATCGGTCAAGAACGCTTGGATATCCTTCTCGTCATCCAAGAGACTAAATGCGTGGACTAGCTGCTTGACATCAGGCTTGTCAAACATGTTCTCGATATTCATCGATCACCGCCAAACCCGCCAAAAGGCATCGAAGTTAATACTGACATCGGGCATCGTTCGCCCGTTCTATGCAATAAAACAATGCATGGGGCATTTGCCCGTAGCAGTGTAGCACACCACCAAACTAAAGCGACAAGACTCTCTGCCAGCGGCGCGTTTTTCAGGACGAACGCCGTTTCGAAACCAAATGCGCACGTAAGCTCCACGAATATTTGAGACAATGGGCGCCCAAACACCGCGGCACGCCCGCGCAACCATCCAAATCGCCGCCGCAAGTCGCTTCACGCGACGCCAGCAACCCCTGCGCAAGAAAGGATTCACGCCATGCGCTTTATGCTTAACTGGCTCTTCACCTCGATCGCCATCGCGATCGCCACGTTCCTCGTCCCCGGTATCCAACCCTTCGGCCTTGCCGAAGCCTGGGTCTGCTTTGCCTTTGTGGGACTGTTCCTCAACATCGTCGATTCATTCGTCAAACCGTTCCTCACGGTCATCTCGCTGCCGCTCACGATCATTACGCTCGGTATTTTCCAACTCGTGCTCAACAGCTTTATGCTCGAGCTCGCGAGCTACCTGTCGGTCAACCTGCTGGGCGTCGGCATCTCCATCGCCGGCTTTGGCTCGGCTTTTATGGGCAGCATCCTGGTGTCCATCATGCGCAGTATCCTCGACAGCATCGCCGAAGAATAGAACGCCCCGGCACGCAAACGCATCGACTCAAAACGAAGGCCCTCCATCGCAAAAATGGGCGGCCTTCTTATTTGTCAAGTCTTAGAGGACGAGAAAAACTACCATTTCCACCCCGTCCCCAAATGGCTGGTGGGGTTAGATCACGTAATCGTAGCCCTCGTTGGGCGCGACAAGTTGGTCGAGCGTCACGCCGTCAAGGTAATCGTTGATGAGCTTGTCCAGGTTCTTCCACACATCGAGCGTGGGGCACTCATCCGATCGCGAACAGCCCTTGCAGTCACCGTCCAAGCATGCGACCGGCGCCAGACTCCCCTCGGTCAGGCGCAGAATCTCGCCCACCGTGTACTGCTCGGGCGGGCGCGTGAGCACATAGCCGCCGCCCTTGCCACGCATGCCCGAGAGCATATTGGCGCGCACGAGCGTGGCCAAGATGTTCTCGAGATATTTCTCGGAAATACCCTGACGCGCCGCAATCTCTTTAAGCGGGATACGACCGGTCGCCTGGTGCTCGGCCAGGTCGACCATAACGCGCAGGGCGTACCTGCCCTTAGTAGAAACCAACATATATAGTGCTGCCTTTCGGTCCTTTAGTCCGTTGAAATTCTAGCCGAAAAACTGGGTTTGAAAATACCCGTTCCGGTCAAGGTGATTAATCAACTTGCAATAATCTCCTATTTCCTATTGCATTACTAGGCTTTAGTGTCTAGTATGCTTCCCAACAGCTAAACGAACATCCTATAAGGTTTGTGGGTTTAGCTGTCAGACACACCGTAAAACCACACGGTATCCAGCAACCCGAACACTTTGGAGGTTCACCATGAGCAAGGTTTACACGTCCATCGATCAGCTTATCGGCCACACCCCGCTTCTGGAGCTCACTCACTTTGAGGCCGACGAGGACCTCAAGGCCCGCGTGCTCGTCAAGCTCGAGTACTTCAACCCCGCCGGCTCAGTTAAAGACCGCGTCGCCAAGAACATGATCGACGAGGCCGAGAAGGCCGGCAAGCTCGTGCGCGGCGGCGACTACACCATCATCGAGCCCACGAGCGGCAACACCGGCGTCGGCATCGCCTCGGTGGCAGCGGCTCGCGGCTACAAGGTGATCATCACCATGCCCGAGACCATGTCCGTCGAGCGCCGCAAGCTCATGCAGGCATACGGCGCCCAGCTCGTGCTCACCGACGGCTCCAAGGGCATGAAGGGCGCCATCGCCAAGGCCGAGAAACTCCAGAAGGAGACCCCCAACAGCATCATCGCCGGCCAGTTTGTAAACCCCGCCAACCCCGCTATCCACAAGGCCACGACCGGCCCCGAGATCTGGGATGACACCGACGGCCAGGTCGACATCTTCGTCGCCGGCGTTGGCACCGGTGGCACCGTGACCGGCGTGGGTGAGTTCCTCAAGGAGCAGAACCCCGAGATCAAGGTCGTCGCCGTCGAGCCCGCCACCTCACCGGTGCTTTCCAAGGGCCAGGCCGGTCCGCACAAAATCCAGGGTATCGGCGCCGGCTTTGTGCCCGACGTCCTCGACACCCAGGTCTATGACGAGATTATCCCCGTCGAGAACGAGGACGCCTTTGCGACCGGCCGCGCCGTGGGTCACAAGGAGGGCGTGCTCGTGGGCATTTCGTCCGGTGCCGCCGTGTGGGCTGCGCTGCAGCTGGCCAAGCGCCCCGAGAACGAGGGCAAGACCATCGTGGCCCTGCTTGCCGACACTGGCGAGCGCTACCTGTCCACGGCGCTCTTCCAGGACTAGGGCCTATCGCCCCCAGGATGAGCTCAAGGCACGCCGGTCTCCCCTCTCTTCTGGCAGCCTGAGCCCATCCCAACAGGGTGTCCCACAGGACGCCCGAACTTGCTACAATGTCTGCGGCGCGGAACCAGCCTCCCGCGCCGCTTTTCTTTTTTGGCCACATGCCACCAAGGAGAACCTCCCCATGCACAACAAGCGCGTGCTCGTCGCCATGAGCGGCGGCGTCGATTCCAGCGTGACCGCGTACCTGCTCAAAAGCCAGGGCTACGAATGCGTTGGCGCCACCATGCGCCTCACCTGCCCCGCGCCCGACCCCGCCACGGGCATGAGCAAAGTCGACCGCGATATCGCCGACGCGAAGGCCGTTGCCGAGCGTATCGGGATCCCCCATCACGTGCTCGACCTGCAGCAGACGTTCGACCGCAGCGTTATCGAGCGCTTTGTGACCGCGTACCAGGAGGGGCTGACGCCTAATCCGTGCATTATTTGCAACCGCCACATTAAGTTTGGCGCGTTGCTCGATGCGGCGCTGGGCATGGACTGCGACTACATCGCAACGGGACACTACGCCAAAACAAGCCAGGCGGCAGACGGCACCTGGCGACTGCATCGCGGTGAGGACCCCAAGAAGGACCAGAGCTACTTTTTGTATTCGCTCACGCAGGAGCGCCTGGCGCACACGATCTTTCCGCTGGCGGGCTTGGACAAAGAGCGCGACGTGCGCCGCATTGCCGCCGAACAGGGCTTTACCAATGCCAAGAAGGCCGAAAGCGAGGATATCTGCTTTATCCCCGACGGCGACTACGCGGGCTATATCGAGCGCCGTTGCGGACATCCCGCTGCACCGGGCGACATCGTGTGGCGCGACGGCAGCGTGGTCGGGCGCCACAACGGCGCGCTGCGCTACACCATCGGACAGCGCAAGGGCTTGGGCGTCGCGATGGCTCATCCCGTGTACGTGACGGGCGTCGATGCCACCAACAACACCGTGCATCTGGGCGAGGCCGAGGATCTGACGGCCACCGCGCTCACGGCTAATGACTGGATCTGGAGCGCGCCGGACGCGCGCATGGAGGCTGAGCTGGACGCCGGCGGCATCCGCGTGGGCGCCAAGTACCGCTACCGTCAAAAGGACCAGGCGGCACTGCTCACGCGTGGCGCCGACGGCCAGATGCTCCTGACCTTCGACGAGCCGCAGCGCGCCATCGCCCCCGGCCAAGCCGTCGTAGCCTACCGCGGCGACGTCGTCCTCGGCGGCGGCACCGTGACCGCTGCGCTTAAGTAGACCCATCCCCTTCATAAGTTGCGGTGAAATAGGGCCTGTTTAAGTGTTTCAAACGCCCAAACAGTCCCTATTTCACCGCAACTTTGTTAAGTATTATGATTTTTATGCTTGCTGTATTTAACGATTAGAATACTTAACGAGGTGATGCGGCAGATGAGTACTTCCAACTATATATCCATGGGTGACGCTGCGCGTCTGCTGGGCGTTACGAAGGCCCGCATATCGCAACTGGCCGCATCGGGAACGCTCGTGTGCGATTTCGTCGGTGGACGGAAAATGGTTGAGTACGATTCCGCGATTGATTATCAAAAGATCCGTAAGCGCGGGCGCCGTCCCGCAGCTGACGTTGGGCGCAAGTTCACGTTGATGTCAGCCGACCACGAGGTCGCGCATGTCTCGTTTGATCCAACGCGCGAGTTTTCCTTTGAAATTGCCGAGATACTCGATGCACGACGGATGCCGTTTGGCACGTGCTCGAGCTCTTCCCCAACGGTGAATAAACGGGCACTCAACACGTGGTGGAGTCACCGGTCGGTACCCGACGTCCGCCCCGGACTCATCTCGCGCTATCGCGAGCTGGGAATTGACAGCGGTATTGAAGTTCCGGTTCAGTGTCTTGGCCTTTCGCTTTCGGATTGCTACTGGTTGCGGCCGGTCGACTGCGATGGGCTCAATTGGCAGCACCTCAATTACTTCGAGAACGATTTTGAACGGTCGGCACCCGAGCAACGTTCAGGCTGGCTTGAGGGTATCGGACTAAAAAATCCTGACAATACGTCCGAGGGCGAGCTCCCCAAATCCTGGATGATCCGCAATGGCGTTCGCATCCTGGTCAAAGGATGCGGAATGGACGATCAGCGACCGTTTAACGAGGCGGTTGCAACAGCTCTACATCGGCGTCTGCTATCCAATGGTGAGTTTGTTCCCTATACGGTCGAGCGCATGTTCGACGGGCCCGTATGCCTATGCGATGACTTTCTTAATGGCCGCGAGGAATACGTGCCGGCCGCTTATATCAGGGACGCACTCGGTGGCCAGCGAGGAAGCTCAACATACGATCGATACTGTCGATATCTTGGCAGGCACGGGGCTAACGAAGCTACGGTAAGAAAATCCATGTCGCAGATGATCGTCTGTGATGCCCTCCTGGCCAACAGCGACCGCCACTGGCGAAACTTCGGCGTCATCCGCAACGTCGACACGTTGGAGATACGGCCTGCGCCGCTGTTCGATAGCGGCAATTGTCTGTGGTACAACGTGCCAACCGCTGCGCTTAAAGCCGGGGATTTCGGGTTTGCCGCCAAACCGTTTGGGCCGAGCCCTTCCGCTCAGCTGGCGCTTGCCGACTCACTCGATTGGTTCGATGCGTCGCACCTCGATGGGTTCGTCGACGAGGCGGTTGAAATCCTCTCACAAAGCGCATGGGCAACGGCGGACAATCGCCTCAAGGCCATCCGCCGCGGTCTCGAGCGCCGCACGATAGAGGTAAGCGCCGCCGTTAAGGTACTACGGCACGTGCAGAGATAACGGCCCTCCTCCTAAGTTGCGGTGAAATAGGGACTGTTTTCGCAT
Organism: uncultured Collinsella sp.; assembly: GCA_934650975.1. Classification (GTDB taxonomy): domain Bacteria; phylum Actinomycetota; class Coriobacteriia; order Coriobacteriales; family Coriobacteriaceae; genus Collinsella. The sequence continues at coordinate 33,868 of CAKUFW010000011.1, forward strand.
TTAAAACGCTTAAACAGTCCCTATTTCACCGCAACTTATTGAGGGTGGGTGGCGCTGGCTTTCTAGTCACGCTGGCCAGCGCCGTTATCGGTGCATCTAGCGCTGGACGTAGGCGCGGACCAGCTCGTAGGTGTTGCGCACGCCGTCGATGTGGCTGCGCTCGTAGTTATGGCTTGCGTACACGCCAGGACCGATCAGGCCATGGCGAATGTCGTAGCCAGCCGAAAGCGTCGCCTCGACGTCGGAGCCGTAGTGCGGGTACACGTCGATGGCATAGTCGAGCTCCAGCTCGCGCGCGATGTTGGACAGCGTGGTTACCAGGTCGTAGTTGTACGGACCGCCCGAATCCTTGGCGCAAATCGAAACCATGCGCTCGGTGCAGCCCAGGTCGTCGCCCACGCAGCCCATGTCCACGCTGATCATCTCGCGCGTGTCGGCCGGCACAAAGGCACCGCCATGGCCGACCTCCTCGTACACCGTAAAGAGCAGCGAAACCTTGCGCGAAAGGGTCACCTCGCCGTCGGCGACGGCGCGGGCCAAACCCAGCAGAATCGACGCGGACAGTTTGTCGTCCAAGAAGCGGCTCTTGATGTAGCCGCTCTCCGTCACCGTGGTACGCGGATCCATAGCGATGATATCGCCCGTCTGAATACCCAGCTCGAGTACATCGTCCTTGCTGTCGACGTTCTCATCGAGCAGGATCTCCATGTTCTTCTCGACGGTCTTGACCGGTTCGTCGGCCACATGCGCCGAAGGCTCGGTGTTGAGGACCACACCCGTATAGACATTGCCGTCGCGCGTGTAGACAGTGCAGTTCTCGCCATCGGCCGTAGACCACTGATGCCCACCAAGGGTCGTGGGGCGCAGGCGACCATTGTCCTTAATGGAGCGCACCATAGCACCCAGGGTATCGACATGGCTCGCCAACACGAGCGGCTCGCCCTCGCCACCAAGCTCAACGAGCACATTGCCCTTATTGGAACGCTCAGGCCCAAACCCCATATCACGCAGGGTTTCCATCAGATAATCAGTAGCCGCACGGGTATACCCCGTAGGAGAAGCAATAGAAGTCAGCTCCTTCAACTGGTCAGTAATAAAACCAAGCGCAGAATCCATCTGGGACACCAAAGTCACCCTTTCATATCGAATTAAACCCACAGCAACAATACCACCGCGAACAAATTTTTACCTAGCGAGACAACCCATCGAGCACCCCAAAACAGCGCATCTTCCAGCTATGTGCCGGGGCGAGACCCCACCCTTCCCCAAGAACACTCCGCAGGACGGAGGAAGCCCCCGCCGCACGAAGTGCGCAGCGGGGGCTTCCGACATGTCCGAGGACGTTCTTGGGGAAGGGTGGGGTCTCGCCCCGTCCCGTCACCTTAAGCGGAAGGGCAGATCTTCTTGAAGAGCTCGATGACGTCGTCGAGCGTCGCCTCGCGCGGGTTGCCCGGGAAGCAGGCGTCGGCCATGGCGTCCTTGGCCAGGACCTCGATCTCGTCAGCCTTCATGGCCTCGCAGACGTGCGGGATGTTCACGTCGGCGGAGAGCTGCTTGACGGCGGCGATGGCAGCGTCGGCGGCCTCGTCGGTGCTCATGCCCGTGGTGTCAACGCCCATGGCGACGGCGACCTTGGCCAGGCGCTCGGCGCAGACCGGCTTGTTGAACTCCATGGCGATCGGCAGCAGCATGGCGCAAGCGACGCCGTGCGGGGTGTCGTAGTGAGCGGACAGGGTGTGAGCCATGGCGTGGTCGATGCCCAGGCCAACATTGGAGAAGCCCATGCCGGCGACATACTGACCAAGGGCCATGCCCTCACGGCCGGAGCCGGGCTGGCCGGACTTGGCCTCGGCGACGGAGTCGCGCAGGTTCTCGCTGATCAGCTTAATAGCCTCAAAGTGGAACATGTCGGAGAGCTCCCAGGCGCCCTTGGTGGTGTAGCCCTCGATGGCGTGGGTCAGAGCGTCCATGCCGGTGGAAGCGGTGAGGCCGGCGGGCATGGAGGCCATCATGTCGGGATCGACGACGGCGACCTCGGGGGCATCGTTGGTGTCGACGCACACGAACTTGCGGACCTTCTCGGGGTCGGTGATGACGTAGTTGATGGTCACCTCAGCGGCGGTACCGGCGGTCGTCGGCACGGCGATGGTGAACACGGCGTGGTTCTTGGTCGGAGCGACGCCCTCGAGGCTGCGGACATCGGCGAACTCGGGGTTGTTGATAATGATGCCGATAGCCTTAGCGGTGTCCATGGAGGAGCCGCCACCGATGGTCACGATAGCGTCGGCCTCGGCAGCCTTAAAGGCCTCAACGCCGTCCTTGACGTTCTGGATGGTGGGGTTGGGCTTAATCTCGGAGTAGAGGCTCCAAGCGATGCCGGCGGCGTCGAGCTCGTCGGTCACCTTGGCGGTAACGCCAAACTTGACCAGATCGGGGTCGGAGCAGACGAAAATCTTCTTGTAGCCGCGACGCTGGAGCTCGCCGGGAATCTCCTTGATGGCGCCAGAACCATGGTAAGAAATGGTGTTGAGAACGAAACGATTAGCCATTGATAGCCTCCCATCGTGTGCGGAGCACCCATTACGCCCCGCGCTATGAATCCCATCCTAACGCTTTTGAAACGAAATTTTCGCGAGAACGTCAAAATTGTTAAAGCGTTTCAACAGATGGCGAAAATAATGTGCCAAAGGGACAGTCCCTTTGGCACATCCTGCCGCTACTTTTGGCAGCCTTCCTTCCAGGCCTCTGCCGCGCACTTCCAACGGAAGCGCAAATCGCGCTCGCGGTCGATAAACATGATGGCAAACGCGACAAACAGCAGCACGCTCGCTACCGCAATGGCGTGCAGCCCCATGCGCTCGATGCACCAGTTGCCCAGCACGGCGCCAAACACAAAGGTAAAGATCACGCCAAAGTACAGCAGGCCGTTTTCCAAAAAGCCGCGCTTGTGGGTAATGATGTAGTCGTCCACGTTTTGCAGTGCGTTGCGCAGGTTGCCGATGCACATGGTCGTGGCGATGCCGTGACCATGTATCTTGCGGAAGCTCTCAACCTGCATGCCGCAGGCAAAAGAGGTGAGGCAGTTGGCGAGCAGGTTAAAATCGCCGCCAGGAATAAAACTCACGCCCAGCAAGATGACGGCTTCAAAGAACACCGTCACCTGACGCCAGTGAATCACGCTGCCAAACCGTTCGTGTACCAGGTCGGCAAGCATAATGCCCACGGCAAACGACACCACGGGAAAGAAGTAACGCCCCGCGAGCGCCCAGTTACCCTCGGAGATACTCACGCCCACCAGCAAGATGTTGCCCGTCTGCGCGTTGGCGAAAACATGGTCGCGGCCCACATACGAATACACATCCATAAAGCCACCGGCAAGCGCCAAGATAATGCCCAGCTCGATGGACTCCGATATCTGTTTGGCACGCTGCATCGTCGCGCATCCTCCTCGTTGACGACTATCTCGTGCATTGGCGGAAACATAGCCGCCGTTCATACTGTAACCCATTGACAACACGGCATGTGCGCGAGACGTCCCCTTCGACAGAGGGATACACAGTCTGGAAACAAACGGCGGGCACGACGCCGACACCCGGCACCCGGCGCCTCGTGTACTCCACCAGTCTTTTTAGCCCCGTCCCAAAAAGACTGGTTACAATTACGTGCAGCATACAAACACCGGGAGGGATCGTGGCAAAAAAGCCTCAGCACGCTCAGAACAACCAGCGCAGCCAGCAGGGCAAGCAGGGCCAGCAGCAAAAGCACGGCAAGACGCAGGCCACGGCCGCACGCGCTGCTCACGCCACGCACACTCAAGCCGCACCCGCCCGCCCCTGGCGCCCGGGCCGCGACAAGTTCCTCCCCGTCAGCCGCGCCGACATGGACGCGCGCGGCTGGGACCAGTGCGACTTCGTCTATATCTGCGGCGACGCCTACGTGGACCACCCCAGCTTTGGCATGGCTATCATCAGCCGCGTCCTCGACGCACACGGCTACAAGGTGGGCATCATCTGCCAGCCCGACTGGACCGACCCCGCCAGCATTACCGTGCTCGGCGAGCCGCGCCTGGGCTTTCTGGTCAGCGCCGGCAACATGGACTCCATGGTCAACCATTATTCGGTGACCAAGCACCGTCGTCACACCGACGCCTATACCCCCGGCGGAGAAGAAGGCCGCCGACCCAATCGAGCCGTCACGGTCTATGGCAACCTCATCCGCCAGACGTTCAAAGACGCCCCCATCATCATCGGCGGCATCGAGGCGAGCCTGCGCCGCCTGGCCCATTACGACTACTGGCAGGACAAGCTCAAGCGTTCGGTGCTGCTCGACTCGGGTGCGGATATCCTCATCTACGGCATGGGCGAGCACGCGATCGTCGAGATCGCCGACGCGCTCGACGCCGGGCTGCCCATCGATCAAATCACCTATATCAACGGCACCGTCTACCGCACGGGCTCGCTCGACGAGGTCTACGACTACGACCTGCTGCCCAGTTGGGACGACCTTTCGTCCGACAAGCTCAACTACGCACGCAGCTTTAACGTGCAGCAGCAGAACATGGACCCCATCACTGGGCACCGCCTGGTGGAACCCTACCCCAACAGCGTCTACGTGGTGCAGAACCCGCCATCGGCAACGCTCACCACCGACGAGATGGACGAGGTCGCCGAGCTCCCCTACGCGCGCGACTGGCACCCCGACTACGACGCCGCGGGCGGCGTGCCGGCGTTTTCCGAGATCAAGTTTTCCATCAGCTCCAACCGCGGCTGCTTTGGCGAGTGTTCGTTTTGCGCGCTCACCTTCCACCAGGGCCGCGTGCTGCAGATGCGCAGCCACGACTCGATCATGCGCGAGGCCGAGCTGCTCACGCACGACCCGGAGTTTAAGGGCTACATCAACGACGTGGGCGGACCGACGGCCAACTTTAGCCGTCCGGCCTGCGACAAGCAGCTCAAACACGGCGTCTGCAAGAACAAGCGCTGCCTGTGGCCGAGCGTATGCAAGAACATGGTGGTCGACGAGAGCGGCTACACGCAGCTGCTGCGCGACCTGCGCCAGCTGCCGGGCGTCAAGAAGGTCTTTGTGCGCAGCGGCATCCGCTTCGATTACACCATGGCCGATGCCTCGGACGAGTTTTTGCGCGAGCTGCTGGAGCACCATGTCTCGGGTCAGCTTCGCGTGGCGCCCGAGCACGTGAGCGACGCGGTGCTGTCCGTGATGGGCAAGCCGAGCCGCGCCGTCTACGACGCCTTCTGTCGCAAGTTTGAGCGCCTGAACCGCGAATACGGACTCAAGCAGTACGTGGTGCCGTATCTGATCTCGAGCCATCCCGGCTCGACGATGAAGGAAGCCGTGGACCTTGCCGAGGCCGTGCGCGACATGGGCTACATGCCCGAGCAGGTGCAGGACTTCTACCCCACCCCGTCCACCATGTCGACCTGCATGTACTACACCGGTGTGGACCCACGCACCATGCAACCGATCTACGTGGCACGCGACCCGCACGAGAAGGCCATGCAGCGCGCGCTGATTCAGTATCGCAAGCCCGAGAACTACAAGCTCGTGCGCGAGGCGCTGGAGAAGGCCGGCCGTCGCGACCTGATCGGCTACACCAAGCATTGCCTGATTCGCCCCGTGCCGCCGCGCCCGGGCGAGACGTCTGCCAGCGGCGGACACGGCACCGGCAAGAAGGGCGGCAAGCCGCACGGTGGTGCCGCCGGCAAGGGGCCCAAGGGTAGCAAGGGCCATGGCGGTATGTCGCGCGCGCAGAACACTGCGGGGCGTAACCGTGCGGCCCAGGGTCGTCAGGGAGCCAACGGAGGCGGGCGCCGCAACTAGGGCAGCGGTGCGATCGCTGCGTCCGTCCCACACGCGTGGCGCAGCGAGCGCATAGCCTCCACGAGGATGACGCCGGCGATAGCAACCGTGATGACCACGTCGAGCGGCGTGTTCACAAACCAGAGCAACGCCATGAGATACGACCCGGCGTTAAAGGCAAAGTGAAGCAGGATGGTGTAGCGGAGTTTTCCGGTCGTCACGAGCACCCAGCCAAAGATGATGCCGGCGGCGCCCGCGTAGCAGCCCTGCACCCAGTTCATGTGCATAAAACCAAAGACCGCCGCCTGCAGCACAATCGCCGCGGCGATACCCCAAGTGCTCGGGGCCGCCCAGGGCACCATGGCGCCGTCTTGCGCCCGCGTGCGACGCTGGCGCTTCCACAGCAGACGGCACTGCGGATTAAATGCTCGGAGCGAAAATTCAAAAATGATGCCGCGCACCAGGAGCTCTTCGCAAAAGGGAGCGCCGAGCACCGTGGTGAAGATGGCGAGATAGCTGGTGTCGCCCATGCCTGTTTCCTCGACAAGCTCACTGTAATCGGCCGCGGCCTCGGGCAGCAGCGAGAGTACGGCATCGGTCACGTAGCCAACGACCACCTGCAAGGCCAGACCGATCACGATAACGCAGACGATACGTCGCCACGCGCCGCGAGCTCCCCCGCCGAGCGGGCGCTCGCTTTGCCAGCGAGCCATAAACGAGCGCGGCCATAAATAACGCCACCACAGCAGCGCCATCAAAAACGACGCCGTCTGGGCGGCAGCTTGAAACCATTGAATATCGAGGCTGTCGATCGGAAAACCCGTCAGCGCCGACGCGATGTCCAGCACCGAGAACAAAACCACGCTCAGGGCAATATCGGCAGCAACGACGCCAAAACAGGCAAGTGCCCAAACCATCGCATTGAGCATGCCAACCTCCTCAAAACCCGGCACTTGGGGACGTTCCTTAACTGTCGGCAGAAAAGGAACGTCCCCGAGTGCCGGCAGTTTGGGACAGTCATTGTTGATGAGAATCGGGCGAGGAGCCAAAAGCCCCGTTGGGCGAGATGTCGAACGGAAAGGTGCCGCAGCGATTGAACGCGGCGATGAACATGCGGATGGCGTTGGACGGCGTGGTACCCACGAGCTGGGTTGCCGCCGCGAAGGCCGCCTTCTCCTCGGGCAAGACCTTCGCGACTACAGGGGTCATGTGTTCTGCCATGGCGCTTCCTTTTTGAAACGACGGTAGTGCGGATAGATGCGGGCCGCGCGGCTGGGCGACGGGCTGTGAAGGCAACCCGATTGGCCCGCATCCGGAGTTTGTTTCTGCAGCGTTGGTATTACTTGGTATTCCTAAGTATTACCCCGCAGATAGAATACCACAACCGACCCCATGGGGACGGAGGAAAACGAATCATTTTGTTGTTGAGTCAGTATTTAGAGCGTGATGATGTCCGAGATATCGAGGGCCCGAGCGTCGGCGACATCGTGCGTGGCAAGCAACAGCATACGACCGTCGAGCAGGTCGAGCACGACCTTGGTCGCCGCATCGCGCGCGGCGGCATCCAGGCCGGTAAAGGGCTCGTCCAGAATAACGGCACCGCCCGGGCACAGCAGGGCGCGGGCGATCTCGACACGGCGGCGCTGCCCGCCCGAGAGCTCGGCCACGCGAGCATGCACATCGACCCCCGGCACCAGCAGGCGCAACAGAGACGCAGCACTCGAAGCATCCACGCGTGCATCGGCGCACACCAGCACGTTATCCAGCGCCGAGGCGGACTCGACCAAGCGTGCATCCTGAAACACCATCGAGCACGGCGCGCACTCCCCCGCTGCCAACGAAAGCAGCGTCGACTTGCCCATGCCCGAAGCGCCCATCACACAGATACGCCCACCCGCAGGCACGTTGAGCTCCAGACCGTCGAGCGCCGGCGCCCAGGGCGCGCGATCGCCCACGGCAAGCGCAAGCTCCGCTGCAGCGCCATCGCTCGCAGACCCCGCACGCCCGCGAGCGCCGCGCCCATGCGCCCGCACGGCCGCGCGCCACGCCACGGGTCCCGAAACCCGCAGCAGCCACACCAGCACGCGCTCACACGCCCACGAGGCGGCAACGACCAGCACGGTCCACGCCAGCAGATCAGCCGTCTCAATCAAAAGTTTTGCCTGATAGATGCGCTCGCCCACGGTGCCTGCCGCCATGCCGATAAGCTCGGCTGCCACGCCGGCCTTCCAGCTCATGCCAATCACGGCACGGGCGCACGAAAGCACAAACGGCAGGACCTCGCGCCAGGTATGGGCGCAAAACAGTCGCCATCCCCGCACACCATGCAGGCGGAACATCTGCTCCAGCGGCTTATCCACTTGTGCCAAGCCCTCGAACAGCGAAAAATACACACCCGGCAGCGCCATCAAAAAGACTGCCGCGATGCTCACGCGCGCCGACCCCAGCCAGATAAGCAGCAGGACCACCACGCAGGCGACCGGCGTCGCCTTTACAAACGACAGCGCCGGAGCCACCAGGTGCGCAAACGCCCGCGAACGTGACGAAATCCCGGCAAGTACACCACCACACACTGCGGCAAGCGCCAGCCCGCCCAGAATCCGTACGCCCGAGCCCGCCAAAATCGCCCAGGTACCGACAGCGCATACCAGGCGCAGCAGCGCCAAGGCAACAGCACCCGGCCCCGGCAAAATCAGCGGCTGCACCACCAGCGCCGCCACCAGCATCCACACGGCAAGCCAAAAGGCGGCGACGGCACCTGCTGCCGCCACCGCCTTCACACGCTCTGTCATTTGTCGAGCAAACGCACGCACGGGCTACTCCATGTAGTAGAAATCGTCAGCCGGAAGTTTACCACCCACGGCGCTCGCGTCCGCGTCGGCCAGCACCTGCAGGTACCCGCCAAGTGCCGCCTTCATATCCTTGCCCGTCTGGCACACGAGCATGCACCCGGGAATCGCCTTCTCGGCAATCTTGGCGTTGTCCACGATGCCGGCATCGACCACGGCCTGCGTCCAGTCCGCCGGCGCCGCGTTGACGGCCTTAACGCTCGCCTCGTGGCAGCTCAAGAACTCCGCCACGGCCTCGGGGTGCTCCTCGGCAAACGCGCGACGCACCACAGTCACGCCCGTCAGCAAGCGCGAGCCTGTGTCGCCCGCCAGCTCATCCCACACGTCGGTCAGACTCACCGGCGCCGACAGCTTGCCCTCGCTCTTGACGATAGCCGCGGTCTTAAACGGCTCGGGCAGCACGCCCACGGCAGACGGATCGGCCAGCAGCGCCGACAGCACCTCGGTGGGCTCGCTCTTAAACTCGAGCGTCACCTGGCCGGTCAGACCCGCGCGCTCTAGCAGGTAGTTCATCACATACTCCGGCGTGGTGCCCTTGCCCGTCATGTAGACGGTGCGGCCCGCCAGGTCGCCAAACAAGGTTACACCCGCATCGCCCGTCACCACGTTCAGCACGCCCAGCGTGTTGATGTCGATGACCTGCACCGCGCCCTCGGTCTTGTTGTACAGCACGCTTGCCACGTTGGCCGGCACCAGCGCGATATCGACATCGCCCTGAATGACCTTGGGCACGATCTCGTCGGCGGCAGTGTTGATCGCAAAGTCGAACTCATTGTCCGTCTCGCCGTTTGCGGCCTGATCCATAAACTGCACCAGACCGATCGAGGTCGGCCCCTTGAGCGAGGCGACATGCACCTCGACCGGCTCGGCGGCAGCACTGCCCACAGCAGACCCGGCAGCCGAGCCCACGGCGGGCCCGGCCCCGGCAGCCCCGCCGCCACAGCCCGCGAGCGCAAGCGACAGCGCGCCCGCGGCGAGCGCCGAGGCAAACCCCCGGCGCGACATCTCAACATCAAATGCGCGCATCGCTAGCACGTCCCCTCGTTCGGCATCGTCCATGCGTGATGGTCGGTATGCAGCAGTTCCTCGGCAAGCGGCGAGAGCGGAGCACCCAAGAACTCGCGGTAGCATGCCTGAACATCGGGGTTCTCGTGCGAGAAGCGAATGTCCGCCTTCGCATCCAGACCCCACAGCACCTGACCGCGCTCGGCCGCCAGCTCGCAGCCGTCGTGGATGGGCTGACCGCCGCCACCGACGCAGCCGCCGGGGCACGCCATGACCTCGACGAAGTCATAGCTCACGCGTCCATCGCGAATCGCGTCGAGCAGACGGGCGGCGTTGCCCAGCCCGTGCGCCACGGCGACGCGCACCTTGGTGCCGTCGATATCGGCCACGGCCTCCTTCCAGCCGTCGAGCCCGCGCACGTCGGCGAAGAAATCGGCATCGGGGTTCTTGCCCGTAACCAGGTAATAGGCCGAGCGCACCGCGGCCTCCATCACGCCGCCCGTGGCGCCAAAGATCACGCCCGCGCCCGTGCCAAAGCCCAGCGGCGTATCGAGCGGCTCCTCGACGAGCGTGTCCACGCTCACGTGGTTTGCGCGGATCATGCGCACCATCTCACGCACCGTCAGCGCAACGTCAACGTCGGGTGCGCCGTCCTCGCCCACCATGCTCGGCAGCGCGCGCTCGGCCTTCTTGGCCGTGCACGGCATCACGGACACCACAAACA
>CAKUFW010000012.1 GCA_934650975.1 uncultured Collinsella sp.
ACGGAATAGACGGACCGACCGTCCGGCTGAGTCTGGGAAGAGGTGCCGGGCGGCGGGCGGAGCATGGCCACCGGACCTATCGAAACACATCTCCACCGTTCCTTCAACTGGGAAAATGCCGCCCCCGCGGCCCGGATGGGGCCTCGGGGGCGTTCGGCTAGCTGCGGGAACCGCCTATCCGCTCAATGTGTTCGGCTGAGATCGGAAATCAACCGACTAGTCAAAAGAGACGCTCTTTACAAAGCCACGGGCGGCGGCATCCGCCTCTCATAAGTTGCGGTGAAATAGTTCCTCAAAAGCCCGGCAACCGTCCCAACCAGGAACTATTCCACCGCAACTTAGATGGAGAAGGCATGTTTCTCCTCAAGCACCATAGATGTGACGCAACCGAAGAGCAAGATTGTCGCTCTCGAGATCGGCTCGCCACAAAACGCGCCCATCTACTACGTTTGACCCGGGACCCCAGACCATACCATCGATTTTCCTAAAATCGCAAGCCCGCTACCTGCGGTTTTAATATCGCGCCTTTCGGCATGGATCGGGGTATGCGACTAAACGTAGTAAATGCGCCCGATTCGTGGCGGACGGTTTCGTACCGCTCTCCCACGGGACAAAAATGATCCGATTTCCTCCGTCCCCAAGGGATCATTTTCAAAACTATGTCGGTTTACGGGGACAGAACGACGCAAGCCAACCATACCTTACAATTTAACAAAACGACAAGCCGTCTACCTGCGGTTTCATTTTCACTGCTGTCGCTATAGTCGCCAATCAGCGATTCAACCCCGTAAACCGGTATAGTTGCATTTTTGTAGCATTTTCCAACACGTCAAAAAGCCCCGCCAAACACAAAAAACCCGACCTCCGCATGGGAGATCGGGCTTATAAGGCTCAACTAAGCCGAACCTACTCGGTCAAACGACCCGTAGATTACATCTGCTCGGGCGCGGAAACGCCAACGAGGGTGAGCACCAGGGCGAGCGTCACACGAACGGCGTCGCAAGCGGCCAGACGGGCGCGCGAGAGCTCAGGATCGACGGGACGGCCCTCGCTCGGCAGCACCTGGCAGGCAGCGTAGAAGCTGTGGAAGTCGCCGGCGAGCTCCTCGGCAAAGTGCGTCAGGCGGAACGGAGCGCGGTCGCGAGCGCAGCTACCGATGAGGTCGGTAAGCTCGTTGAGCTTGCGCGAAAGAGCGAGCTCAGTCGGATCGGTCAGCAGCGAGTAATCGACGTTCTCGCCAATGGCCTTCTCGGCGACGGCCTTCATACCCATCTCGGCGGCCTGCTCGGCGGTAACGTCAGCGGCACGGCGCAGGATGGAGCACACGCGGGCGTGAGCGTACTGCACGTAGTACACCGGGTTGGAGTTATCGCGCTTCTTAACGGCCTCGATGTCGAAGTCGACCATCTGGTTGGAGCTCTTGGAGATGAGCGTGTAGCGAGCGGCGTCGGAGCCGACCTCGTCGACGAGCTCCTGCAGGGTCACCATGGTGCCCTTGCGCTTGGACATGCGGACGGGTTTGCCGTTGCGCAGCAGGTTGACGAGCTGGCCCAGCAGAACCTCGAACTTGCCGGGGTAGCCGAGAGCGTCGCAGACGCAGCGGACGCGCTCGATATAGCCGTGGTGGTCGGCGCCCCAGATGTCGATGACGTGGTCGACGCGCTGGAACTTGTCCCAGTGATAGGCGACGTCGGAAGCGAAGTAGGTGTACTCGCCGTCGGACTTGACCAGGACGCGGTCCTTGTCGTCGCCCAGATCGGTGGAACGGAACCACAGGGCGCCGTCCTTGGTGTAGAGGTAGCCCATCTTGTCGAGCTTCTCAAAAGCGCGATCGACAGCGGAAGTGCCGGCCGTCTCGCCCTCGGTGTCCTTCACGTACAGCGAGCGCTCGGAGTACCAGCGGTCGAAGTCGCAGTTGACGGCGTGGCAGAGGTCGCGCATGTTGTCGACCATCTTCACGTAGCCGCGCTCGCGGAAGCTCTCCATGCGCTCCTGCGGATCGGCCTCAACCCACTTGTCACCGTCGGTGCGCCAGAACTCGGCAGCCTCGTCGATGATGTAGTCGCCGCCGTAGGAGTCCTTGCCCAGAGTCTCGGCAAAGTTGTCCTGGTAGGGATGGGTCTCGGGATGCTCGTCGTTCTCGTCGGCAACGAAGGCGTCGCGGTCGGCGATCAGAATCTTGTGAGCCTCGTCGATATCCACGCCCTGCTTGGCGATGATGTCGGCAAGCTGCATGTAGCGCGTGCTGATGGAGTTGCCGAAGGTGTTCATCTGCGAGCCGTGGTCGTTGATGTAGAACTCACGCTGAATCTCGTAGCCGGCGTGGTCCATGACGCGGCAGAGAGAATCGCCCAGAGCGGCCCAGCGGCCATGACCGATGTGCATAGGGCCGACGGGGTTGGCGGAAACGAACTCGACCTGGGTCTTCAGGCCGCCGCCGACGTTGGACTTAGCGAAATCCATACCCTTCTCGCGGGCCTCGCCAAAGATGGCGTTCTTGACGGCGACGGAGAGGTAGAAGTTGATGAAGCCAGGGCCGGCGATCTCAACCTTCTCAATCGCAGGGTCCTCGGGCATATGGGCAACGACGGCCTCGGCGATCTTGCGCGGGGCGCAGTGAGCCAGCTTGGCGGACTTCAGGGCCATGGTGGAGGTCCACTCGCCATGAGAAGTGTCAGCCGGTCGCTCGATAGCGCAATCGTCAAGTTCAAATGCGGAAAGGTCGCCGGCCTCCTGGGCCGCAGCAAGCGCAGCGCGTAGCAGCACTTCAATCTTCTCGGGCATAGATCCTCCTTGTGTTAAAGCCCCCGAGCTCTTGGTCACTCGTAGGGCAAAAGCCAGAGTTTGTAGCACTCTATCACAAGCGACGCGCACTGTCGTAGGGTAAAGCCAATCGATATTGCATATGCACAAAAATGACTACGGCCTACGCGGAGCCACTCAAAGTTGGCAGTCTGCCTGCAGATTATGCAAGCGCTAGAAGTGCATAAACATGTGAATGAGCTGTACGTTTTATCGAATACTCTTACCTATCAGAGTTGTGTGCTTTTCCTGCATAAAGTGAAGGTTTTCGCACGTCAGCGTGGTATTCTAGACATACGCAAATTCGTATAAGTTGGAGGTAGCATGTTCTCAATCGGTCAACACGTCATTCATCCGGGTCAGGGAGTCTGCACCGTCGTCGGTTTTAGGGACGACACGCCGCAGCCCATGCTGTTGCTCGAGACCAAGCAGGGACATGCGCAGACGATCCTTATGTACCCCGTGGCGCAGGCCGACCGTTTGCACGCCGCCATCTCCCAGCAAGATGCCGAGCACTTGCTGAGTCACTACGACGAGCTCGAGTGCGACACCTTTACCGAGCGTAACAGCTCGCTCGAGGAGACACATTTTAAGCAGCAGCTTAAGCTGGGCGCACCCGAGACGGTCCGCGTGGCAAAGACCATGATGCACCGCATTCGCCAGGCCGAGGAGGCCGGCAAAAAACCCAGCTCCTACTACATGCGCGTGCTCAAGGAGGCCAAGCGCCGCTCCGTTGAGGAGTTCGCCGTCGCCCTCGGCGTCACCGAAGAAGACGCCGAGGCCTGCCTGGCCCAAGCCGCCCTCAATTAACCTGCCAAAACCACCACAAAGGGGACAGGCACCTTTGTGGTGGTTTTCTTGTTCTAGTAGTATTCATTCTTAGCGATACCCACGAGCACAAGGAGTCTCTTATGGCAGAGCCGCTTACCGCTGGAATCACTCGCGACCGCGCGTTCGAACTGCTCAACGAGCACAACAAGGACCCGTTCCACATCACGCACGGCGAGACCGTTGAGGGCACCATGCGCTACTTTGCGCGCGAGTTCGACCCCGAGAACGAGGAGTTTTGGGGCATTGTCGGCCTGCTGCACGACCTGGATTGGGAGGAGCATGAGGACGACCCCATGAACCACACCATCTATGCGGCCGAAATCCTCGAGGGCGAGGGTGCGACTCCCGAGCTTATCCGCGCTATCCAGACGCACACGTCGGATTTCAACCCTTCGCTGCCCAAGCCCGAACTGCAGATGGAAAAGATCTTGTTTGCCTGCGACGAACTCACCGGCCTGATCGGCGCCGCCGTCATCATGCGTCCCAGCAAGAGCGTCATGGACTTTACGACCAAGTCGCTCAAGAAAAAGTTCAAGGACAAGCGCTTCGCCGCCGGTTGCTCGCGCGACGTGATTTCGCAGGGCGCCGAGATGTTGGGCTGGGAGCTCCCCGAACTCTTCGACCGCACCATCGCGGCCATGCAGTCCTTCGCCCCCGATCGCGACGCCTTCCAGGCCTAATTCGCCTCGCCAAAGCGCAAAAACCACCACAAAGGTCACCTTTGTGGTGGTTTTTGTTTGCCTCGGACGCTAGGGGCGGACCTGGCCGGTGCCGCGGAGTTTGTATTTGTAGGTGGTGAGGGCCTCGGCGGCAAAGGGCCCACGGGCGTGGAGCTTTTGGGTCGAGATGCCGATCTCGGCGCCCAGGCCAAACTCGCCTCCGTCGGTGAAGCGCGTGCTGGCGTTGGCGTACACGGCCGAGGCATCGATCGCATCCAGGAAGCGCTCGCAAGCGTCCTCGTCCTCGGCAACGATGGCCTCGGAGTGCATCGTGCCGTAGCGGTTGACGTGAGCGATGGCCTCATCCTCATCCGCCACGACCTTCACGCTCATCTCGAGCGCCAGATACTCGCGGCCCCAGTCCTCCTCGGTTGCAGCCGCGTAGTCGTCGCCCTCGACGAGCCCGGCGTCGGCACACGCAGCGCAGGCGGCCTCGTCACCGTGAATCAGTACGCCATGGTCATGCAGCACGGCAACGACTGCGGGCAGGAAGCGATCGGCAATGGCACGGTCGACCAGCAGCGACTCGGCAGCGTTGCACACGCCCACGCGCTGCGTCTTGGCGTTGACGATAATGTTGAGCGCCTTGTCAAAATCGGCGGATTCATGCACGTAGATATGGCAGTTGCCCGTGCCCGTCTCAATCACCGGCACCAGCGACTCGCGCACGCAGCGCTGGATCAGGCCCGCGCCGCCGCGCGGAATGAGCACGTCAACGATGCCGCGGAGCTTCATGAGCTCGCCGGTGGCCTCGCGATCGGTGGACTCAATCATCGAGACGGCCTCGCGCGGGAAGCCCTTGGCCTCGAGCGCATCAGCAAGAAGCTCGGAAATCATGGCACACGAGTGATAGGCCAGCGAACCGCCGCGCAGAATGCAGGCGTTGCCGGTGCGGATGCAGATGCCCGCGGCGTCGGCCGTCACGTTGGGGCGCGCCTCGTAGACCATGGCGACCAGGCCCAGCGGCACGCTCACGCGGGTGAGGTCCACGCCGCTCGCAAGCACGCGGTGGTCGAGCACACGACCGGCAGGATCGGGCAGCTCGGCGAGTTTCTCCAGGCCGGCAGCCATGCCCTCGACGCGCTCGGGCGTCAGCAACAGGCGGTCGAGCAAGCCAGCCGAGGTGCCCGCATCGCGCGCGGCGGACATATCGAGCTCGTTGGCGGCAACGATGGAATCAACGCCGTCGCGCAGCGCCGTTGCCATGGCGCGCACGGCCTCCTGACGCTGGGCATCGCTCGCCGTGGCAAGCGAGGCCGACGCTGCCTTGGCCTCAACAGCAAGATCGTGGACATACGTGGCTATATCGACCGACATGGGCGGCCCTTTCTCCTAGAAGTTTGCCAACCATGGTAGCCGATTTGCGCATGCCCTCGCGCGCGGCGGTAGAATTGGTCAACACGAAACACCGCGACGAACGGAAGTACCGTATGGCCCTCATCACTTCGTACCACGTCCCCGGCCTGTATGTCGAGGATCACAGCATCGACGTTCCTCTCGACTGGCGCGGCCTGGATCCCATGCTCTTGGCCGTCGGCAGCACTATGCGCCGCGGCGCCATGCCGGCGTCCATCGCCGGCGCGCCCGAGAGCATCAAGCTCTTCTATCGAGTAGTCTGCGCGCCCGACCGCATCAACGACGACCTGCCGCTGCTCCTGTTTTTGCAGGGCGGCCCCGGCGGCGAGAGCCCGCGTCCGCTGTCGCCCACGAGCGACGGCTGGATCGAGGAAGCCGTCAAGCATTTCCGCGTGGTCCTTCCCGACCAGCGCGGCACGGGGCGCAGCAGCTGCGTGGACGGGCGCACGATCGAGGCTCTGGGCGAGCGCGCGACGGCCGCCGGCTCCGATGCGGCACGCTCGCAGGCAGACTTCCTCAAGCGCCACCTCGCCAGCTCCATCGTGCGCGATTTTGAGTACCTGCGCCTGGTGGGCTTTGGCGGCAAGCCGTGGGTCACGCTCGGCCAGAGCTACGGCGGCTTTTTGACGCTGAGCTACCTGTCGCTCTTCCCCGAGGGCGTGGCGGCAAGCTTTACCTGCGGCGGCATCCCTCACGTCCCGGCAAGCGCCAGCGAGGTCTACGCGCACACCTTCCCGCGCATGGCCGCCAAGACGCAGCAGTATTACGACCGCTACCCCGCCGACGTCGAGAGCGTGGCGGCCCTTGCCGATGCGCTCGAAGAACAGAAGCCCGTGCTGCCCGACGGTTCGCCGATGACGGTCGAGCGCCTGCAGCTTATGGGCAGCGACTTTGGCATGAAGCCGAGCTTCGAACGCATGCACTGGATTATCGATCACGCTTTTGTTGACGGCGACGGCACGTTGAGCTGCGGTGCCTCGGTGTCCGACAGCTTTTTGATGCGCGCCTTCGAGCGCACCAACACGCGCACGAATCCGCTGTACTGGACGCTGCAGGAGTTCATCTACGCCGACGGCGACACCATGCCGATTCGCTGGGCCGCGGCCGAAGAAAAGGCCCATCGCGCCGAGTTCGACACGCTCGCGCGCCCGCTCATGTTTACCGGCGAGGCCATGTTCCCGTGGATGTTTGAGCAGATGCCCGAGCTTAAGCCCTTCAAGCCCGCGATTGACCTGCTGATGGAGGACACCAGCTGGGACAAGATCTACGACCCGCAGCGCCTGTCCTGCAACGAGGTGCCGCTCCAGGCCGCGGTGTACTTCGATGACATGTACGTGGACTCGGGCATGCAGCTCGACACGCTCAGCCGCGTGGGCAACTCACATGCTTGGGTGACCAACGAGTTCGAGCACGACGGCCTGCACGGCAGCGCGGTGTTCAAGCACCTCTTCGACGAAGCCCTCAACCGCGGAGACCTGAGCCGAATCTTCTAGCGAAGGAGTGTCCCCAGGTGCCGGCACATAAGGAACGTCCCCAAGTGCCGGCACCACGGCATCCCCCTCTACTAAGTTGCGGTGAAATAGGGACTGTTTAAGCGTTTCAAGCCGCCAAACAGTCCCTATTTCACCGCAACTCATAGAAAGCCTAGTTAGACGGCGCTGCAGGTGAAAACGGCCTGCAGCACCGTCTTTCTTTATGCAAACACGATTAGGTTATCTCGATGGATCGCCGGCTTTTCTGCCAGATCCGCGAGCAGACGGTTGCTGGCAATCTGGTCCTGGCGGCGTCCGGCCGCAAGCTCCAACACGTCCGAATCGGCCTCGGCGATACCGCGGGCGACAACCATGCCGCTCGGGTCGCACACGTCGAGCACGTCGCCCTCGGCAAACTCGCCATCGACCTGGCGAATACCCACCGCGAGTAGCGACGAACCGCGGCTGACCAGCGCCTTTGCAGCGCCATCATCGACCGTGACCGAACCGTGGGCCTTATCGCCCAGCGCGATCCACAGCTTGCGGGGTGCGATGTCCAAGCGCTCCGCCGGCGGATCGAACAGGGTGCCCACACTCTCGCCACGGGCAAGGCGCACCAGTGCATCGGGCTCCTCGCCCGAGCAAATCACGCTCTGGATGCCCGCCGTCATCAAAATGCGGCTCGCGCGGATCTTGGTGATCATGCCGCCCGTTCCCACCGACGTCGACGAATCGCCCGCCGAGGCAATAATGCCGGCATCGATCTTATGCACGACCGGGACAAACTCGGCCGTCGGGTCCTCGTGCGGGTTCGCCGTATAAAGGCCGTCGATGTCGGACAGCGTCACGCACAGGTCGGCCGAAACCAGGCAGCTCACGAGAGCTGCAAGCGTATCGTTGTCGCCGAACTTAATCTCGTCGACGGTAACGGTGTCGTTCTCGTTGACGACCGGCACCACTCCCAGCTCCACCAGGCGCAGCAAGGCATCGCGCGCGTGCAGGTAGGACGTGCGACGCGCCGTATCGTGGCGCGTAAGCAGCACGAGCGAGGTGAGCAGGTCGCGCGCATGGAACTCCTCGTCGTAGGCAGACGAGATGATGCACTGACCGGCCGAAGCGCAGGCCTGCAGGCTCGGCAGATCGCCGACCGGCTTACGGTCGAAGCCCAGCACGGGATAACCGCACGCAATAGCGCCGGAACTCACCACGACCAGGCGCCAGCCGAGCTTGCGCAGGGCCGCCGCCTGGTCGGCCAGGCCGCCGATAAAGGCACGATTGACCTTGCCGTCGGCACCCACCACCGTGGACGAGCCGATCTTTACCACCATCGTTTTATAAGAAGTCGTCATACGTCAAACCAATCGAATGTCGAGCGTTCGGGCGAGCGGGGGCAGCCGGGGCAGCCAGTGCGGGACGAACGAAAATGATCCGTTTTCCTCCGTCGCATGCGGATCATTTTGCCCAGGGGAAGGCGGACGCCGCGGCCATGTTCTTACGCACGAGCTCGTCGCGCACCTGGGCCAGGCCCTGCTCCATACCCACCACGTAGGTCTGCGGATACAGGAAACGCTTGTAGGCAGCATCCAGATGGTCGAGCGCCCAGGCGCAGCGGTCGCGCGCGTCCTCGATGCTCTCGCGCGGCGCCACGGCACTGCCGTCGCGCACGATCGGTACCAGCAGCTCACGATACTCAAGCTCGGAGACATTAGTCACCAGAGCGGCGTCGTTCACGGCCACAAGCGTGTTCCCGCGCGCGGCGCCCTCCCCCGCCAGATGGCCCTCGTCATAGATCATGTCGCAGACCGGGCCGCCAAAGCCGTCGTAATAGCGGCGCACGCGCTGCACGCCCGGAATCGTGCGCTTGTAGGGCTGCTCGGAAAGCTTCACCACCGGCGTCCACGGGTCCGTCTCACTCGCGCGGCGGGCCGAAAGCTTGTACACGCCGCCCAGCGCCGGCTGATCGTAGCAGGTCGCGAGTTTGGTGCCCACGCCAAAGCTGTCGATGGGCGCACCCTGGTCGAGCAGCGACTGAATCGTGTACTCGTCTAGATCGTTAGAGACCGAGATCCCCACATAGGGCAGACCCTCAGCATCAAAACGGCCGCGAACATACTTGGAGAGCTTCGCCAGATCGCCCGAGTCAATGCGGATGGCCGACAGGCGCTCGCCCGCCGCCTCCATCTCCTTGGCGACCGTAATGGCGTGCTCGCAGCCCTCTCGCACATCGTACGTGTCGATGAGCAGCGTGCAGTTCTTGGGGCTCGACTTGGCAAACGCACGGAAGGCCTCGAGCTCGGAATCGAAGCTCATCACCCAGCTGTGCGCATGCGTGCCAAAGACGGGAATGCCGTAGCGGCGCCCGGCAAGCACGTTGGACGTGGACGAGCAGCCCGCCACGTAGCTTGCGCGCGCAACGGCCAGGCCGCCATCGGGACCCTGGGCGCGGCGCAGGCCGAACTCGGCGACGGGGCGACCATCGGCCGCGAGCACCACGCGCGCCGTCTTGGTGGCGACGAGCGTCTGGAAGCCGACGATGTTGAGCAGCGCGGTCTCGAGCAGCTGGCACTCCAGCGCCGGGCCGGTGACGCGTACCATGGGCTCGCGCGGAAAGACGAGCTCGCCTTCGGGCACGGCATCGATGTTCACGTGCGCACGGAAGTTGCGCAGGTAATCGAGGAACTCGGGCTTGAACATCGCGCCACCGGCCGGGGCCTCAAGCGACGCGAGGTAGTCGATATCCTCGGGCGTAAAGCGCAGGTTCTCGACCAGCTCGGGCAGCTCGGCAGTGCCGCACATGACGGCGTACGCGCTGCCAAAGGGGTGGTCACGGTAAAACGCAGTAAAACAACCCTGCTCATTGGCCTTACCGCTCTCCCACAGGCCCTGGGCCATAGTGAGCTCGTACAGATCGGTGAGCATTGCGATGTCGGTGGGATGCGAGATGTCGGTCAAAGCCATGGGGCGACCTTTCGGATGCGTTGTGCAGAGGTTGAGGGTTGGGCAAAGCGGGCGTGCGGGCGTGGCGCCCGGCGTAAATCGGCTAGCGCAGGCCCATGCTGGTCAGGATCGTGTAGCCCATAAAGACGACAAAGGCAATAAGGGCAAGGACGATGATGATCTTTTGAGCCGGGGCCATGCCCGGGATCTCGTTCTCGCCCGTAGGCTCCTTGGAGGTGACCATGCGCTGGGCAAAGGTCATCTCGTCGCGGCTCAGCTTGGGCTCGGCAGGCTTGGGGCGAGCGGCTTTTTTGGGCTGAGGCTTGGACGCAGCGGGCGCGGGCTTCGCAGCGGCGGGCTTGGGCGCAGGTGCGGGCGCGGGCTTCGCAGCGGCCTCCTCGGCCTTCGCGCGCTCGGCACGCAGGGCAGCAAGCTCCTCACGCTCGCGACGGGCCTCCTCCTGGGCCTCGCGACGGGCCTTCTCAGCGCGGAGCTCTTCCAACTCGGCGCGCTCCTCGGCAGACAGTGGTTGGGACTCAAGCTCGGCCATGGTACAGCCCTTTCTTTTTAAAAAAAGCCGCCGACACAATGTCAGCGGCTTATCAAATCCAAGGGTGGAGACGAAGGGAGTCGAACCCTCGGCCTCTGCCATGCGACGGCAGCGCTCTCCCAACTGAGCTACGTCCCCAGGACAAGTTGATATTTTACCTACGGCACGCCAACTGTCAACGCCCAATACCCAGTCTTTTTGGGACGGGGCCATTTTGACTACCATTTCTTGGGCTGGTTGTCTCTCACTGGCGTTACCTAGAATGTTTTTTCATCCCCGTCCCAGAAAAATCACTCTCAAAGTAGTCAAAAAAGCCCCGTCCCAAATTAGCTGGTTTGGGCACTGGTGAGGACGCCGGTGGTGTCGAAGGCTGGGGTGAAGCTCTCGTCTACCGCTCCGCCCTCTTGCCAGAACATCGTCGTAAAGCCCAGGTCGTCGGCATGGTCGAGCACCTGCTCGTACCCCTCGCGCGTCACGGCGCGCGCCAGGTCGCCGCCTTGCTCGCGCATGAGCGCATTGGGCGTGTACTGGTTCATGACCGAAATCGGCACGTCGCCCACCGTCTGCCACACCAAGTCCAGCACGCGGCACGAATCGTCCGCATGCCCTGGCAGCACCAGATGGCGCACGATGATACCGCGCTTCATGAGCCCGTCGCCGTCCACCAGCTCTCCCCCGCGGCGCTCAATCTCGCGTGCCATCTGCGCCAGGCCCGAAACGGCGACGCGCGGGTAGTCCTTAATATGAGAGAGCGACTGCGCAAGCCCCGCATCGGCATACTTAAAGTCGGTGAGCCACACGTCGACCAGATCACCCAGGGCCGCAACGGCACTCGCCCGCTCATAGCCACTCGTGTTGTAGACGATCGGAATGGCCAGCCCGCGCTCCCGTGCCGCGGCAATCGCAGCCGGCAGCAGATGCGCATAATGCGTCGCCGTCACCAAATTGATGTTATTGGCGCCCTGGTCCTGCAGCTCAAGCATAATCTCGACCAGGCGCTCGGGCGAGATCTCGAGACCGAAATTGCCCGTCGAGATCTCGTGGTTCTGACAGTAAACGCACTTGAGCGAACAGCCGCTAAAGAAGATCGTTCCCGAGCCGGCCTCGCCCGAGATGGGCGGCTCCTCCCACATATGGAGCGCCGCGCGAGCGACCTTGAGCGTATCGTCGGCGCCGCACACGCCACGCGCGCCCTCATCGCGTGCCGCACCGCAACGGCGCGGACACAAATGACAGGCGGGCGAAAAAAGTTCGGTCAACGACGTCGACATGAAACCATGCTCCAAAACAACGATTCGGCAGCTCAAACGTAAAGGCCCGGACCGCGCAGGCGGCTCCAAGCCCAAGGCGCCGTAATCGTCCGACACGATTTTTGTAATGTCAAGACTGGAATCGACAAACCTCGGCTTTATGATGTAGGTATTCCGCCCCCCGCGGAGCAACTGGGTGAACCGTCGCGTTTATTTAGGGAGCCCACACAGTCGTACCTAGTACAGGTATCCTTCGTTGTTAAGGACGCTGGAACAGTCGATGAGGGCACCCACCTGTTTTAGGTGGGTTCATTTTCGTAACGTGGGGGGTGGTTTTCTTTTGCCAATTTTACTGAAAATCGCCGCCATAGATCCCGTTTGGACGCCCAACGGCACTCGGCAGAACCCCCGCCAACATTACAATATCTGGTAAGCGCGTGATAATCGTACGGCGCAAACTCCCGCACCCCCTCGGTCGAGTATCATAGGTCAGCTATGCCTTTGCCGCGTAGCACACTTTGACCCTTTCCTTCGACGCTTGGCGGTTTTCGATACATGGCTTCATCCACGAGCTTCATACCGTACCTATGCGTGGCGGCCGCGGCCTTTATCACGACCTTCCTCACGGTGCCCCTGGTCAAGCGCCTGGCGATTAAGCTCGACGCTGTCGACTACCCCTCTAAGCGCCGCATCAACACCAAGCCCATCCCGCGCCTAGGCGGCACAGCGGTCTTTTTGGGCCTGGTCGTTGCGTGCATTGTGCAAATCATGGGCACCTGGTACCTGGGCTGGCCGCCCGTTTTGGTGCCGCACCCGCGTCTGCACATCAGCTACCCCATGCTGGCACTCTCCTTTACCGTGATTTACGCGACCGGCGCCATCGACGACATCTTCCAGCTCAAGCCCAAGCAAAAGCTTGCTGGCCAGGTACTCGCCGCGCTCATCGCCTGCATTGGCGGCCTGCGCATCGGCGTCATCGTCAACCCGTTTGCCCCCGGCGAGATCATGCTCGGCTGGCTCGCCTACCCCATCACCGTGGTCTACTTGGTGGCGTTCACCAACATCATCAACCTCATCGACGGCCTCGACGGCCTGGCCACGGGCATTTGCGGCATCGCATCGTTCACCATGTTCTCGGTCGCCGTGCTCTCGGGCCGTATCGACGCCGCCGCGCTCTCCATCGCGCTCTTTGGCTCGTGCCTGGCCTTTCTGCGCTACAACTTCAACCCCGCCAGCATCTTCTTGGGCGACTCGGGATCGCTGCTGCTGGGCTTTGCGCTGGGCTCCATCTCGCTGCTCAACGTGAGCCGCACCGCCGCGCTCACCTCGCTCATCATCCCGCTCATCGTCGCCGGCGTGCCCATCATCGACACGTTCAGCGCCATCGTGCGCCGCAAACGCGCCCACATTAGCATCGGCCAGGCCGACAAGGGCCACATCCACCACCGCCTGATCCAAGAGGGCTACAACCAAAGGCAGGCCGTGCTGCTCATCTACGCCTGGTGCATCATGCTTTCGGCCGGCGCCGCCGCGATCAACCAGGTCGAGGTACCCATGCGCGTACTCATTTTTACCGTGCTCGCCATTGGCTCGGCGGCCTTCGCCAAGCACCTACACCTGTTTGAGCCCGTGCTGCGCCACCACTACAACAAGCGCACGCACGAGGACGAGCTGGTGACCCCCGACGACCCCGCCTTTAAGCAGGAGGAGCAGGCAGCCGAGGAACGCAAGGAGGAGCGTCACCACAGGCGCTAGGGTTTGCTGCCGAGGATGTGGCCCGTTAACGCTGGCCGCATCGCGCCCGTGCCGCAACTGCCGCATGGCACTCGCCTTACCAGCCCCTCGCCCACTTACGCCCCACCCCTTTCAATAAACGCGCTATCATCTTGACCAATTCGCATACGTTAGGAGCAATCATGCCAAACGAGAACAGCTACGAAGTCGCGCTGCAGAAGAGCAACGCCATTCGCGAGGGCCTGGCCAAGACGCCCGAGAAGTTCACCATGCTCACCGGCGACCGTCCCACCGGCCGCCTGCACCTGGGTCACTACTTTGGCACCCTCAAGGGCCGTGTGGAACTGCAGAACATGGGCGCCAAGACCAACGTGCTCATCGCCGACTACCAGGTCATCACCGACCGCGACACCACCGAGCACATCCAGGACAACGTGTACAACATGGTCATGGATTACCTCGCCTGCGGCATCGACCCCGACAAGACCATGATCTACGCGCACTCCGCCGTACCCGCGGCAAACCAGCTCATGCTGCCGTTCCTGTCGCTGGTGTCCGAGGCCGAGCTGGCACGCAACCCCACGGTCAAGGCCGAGATGGAGGCTTCGGGCCACGAGCTCACCGGCCTTCTGCTCACCTACCCGGTGCACCAGGCCTGCGACATCCTGTTCTGCAAGGGCAACGTGGTGCCCGTCGGTCGCGACCAGCTGCCGCACATCGAGCTCACCCGCACCATCGCCCGCCGCTTTAACAACCGCTACGGCAGGGTGTTCCCCGAGGTCGACGCGTTGCTGTCCGAGACCCCGCTGCTGCCCGGCCTGGACGGTCGCAAGATGAGCAAGAGCTACGGCAACGCCATCAACATTTCGATGACCGCCGAGGAGACGGCCAAGCGCATCAAGAAGAGCCAGACCGACTCCGAGCGCATGATCACGTTTGATCCCGAGAACCGCCCCGGCGTGTCCGGCCTGCTTTCGACGGCCGCCATTTGCACCGGCCGCTCCGAGGTCGAGATTGCCGAGGAGATCGGCATGGGCGGCTCCGGCCAGCTCAAGAAGTACGTGACCGAGGCCGTCAATGAGTACTTCGCCCCGATCCGCGAGCGTCGTCAGCGCTACGAGAACGACCTGGACTACGTGAAGGACGTGCTGCACGAGGGCAATCGTCGCGCCAACGAGATCGCCGAGCAGACCCTGGCCGAGGTTCAGGACGCCATGGGCATGGTGTACTAGCCGAGAACAATAAACAGCAGTCAAACAAAACCGCCGCGATGAGCACAATCCTCATTGCGGCGGTTTTGTTTTCTTCAGAGGTCGTTCGCCTAGGTATTCAGCCGCTCGGCAGAACCCCTAAGTCGCAAGCACCCTAAGACTATATTCTGTTAAGCAATGACGCCCTATTGTTTTAACATGCGGCAGCGTTTTAAAGCAGAGCCGACCGACCGGAAGGAGCCCCATGAACTCAGTTGCGTTTTGTACATGCAACGACCGGAAATGCCCGTTTAACCCTGTCAACCACGACAAGGGCTGCACGCCTTGTATCGCCAAGAATCTGCACGAGCACGAGATTCCAACGTGCCTGTTCAACGCGATTTCTCCCGATCGGCTTGAGGCCGATAAAGACGAGTGGTCGTGGCAAGCGTTCGCGCGGCATGTAGAGGCGTATCTGGGAAGCAACAGCCCAAGAATCCCCGCGGGCGAAGAGACGCCGCAGGGGCTTACAAAGATCGATTGCTGCAAGCGGGACTAACAATCAAAGTTTGTGCCGCCCTAAGGCCAAACGTCGGCACCTCATTTTGGGATAACGGGCCTGATGTTTTGTCCCATGATTACGGGAAAGCGCCCGCCGGCCATGGCAGCCGACGGGCGCTTTCCCGAAGTACACCGTTGAATCGCACAGAGGGGAGGAATGCGAATCAAACTCAACAGGGCAGGCTTTTTCATCGCCTATGGCCTGCTCCGTTGCTGAAAACAATATAGTTCACCGTGGTTTACTTTTGGCTAGGAAAGTGCACCGCCACATTGTCTCCATAAGTTAGCCCCGGTAAACCCGCTCCAAAACCACCACAAAAGGGACAGGCACCTTTGTGGTGGTTTTGGCCACGGCGGAGCCGCTAGAGCCCTGCTGGCCAGCGACAGACGGCCAAGTCGACGTGCATGTCGTCCTTAAACGTCACGCCCTCCCCCAGCAAAAGTTCGCGCTGAGCATCGGGACCGCCAAAAGCAAAGCCCTCGCAAATGCGGCCATCGGCAAACACCACACGATGGCAGGGAATCTGACCAGGGCGCGGATTGCTGTGCAGCGCGTAGCCCACGTACCGCGCACTACCTGGACGACCGGCGAGCAGCGCCACCTGGCCGTACGTGGCGACCATCCCTTCGGGGATCTGCTCGACCACCTCGTACACCCGCTCAAAAAAACCCTCAGACGCCATTGCTCGCTCCCTTCCGCCCGGAATAGCATAAACCACCACAAAGGTGCCTGTCCCCTTTGTGGTGGTTTATGGCAAGTCGGTTAGTTGGCGGGCTGGAAGAAGGCTACGGCTACGGCGCCGGGACCTACGTGGGTGCCGATGGTGGCGCCGATGGTGTGGACGGGCAGCTCGCCCTCGGTGTGGCCAGCCCACAGCGCCGCACTGTCCTCGATATACTTCTTGAGCACGGCGTCCGAAAGACCCGTATAGCCAAGCGCCAGCGGCATGGAAAAGTCGATGCCGCCCGCCTTTTCGACCTTCTGGTTGAGCAGATTACGACCGTTCTTGGAACCGCGCGCCTTGCCCAGCTGCACGATCAGGCCATCCTCGGCGGCCACAACAGGCTTCACGTTGAGTAGCGTACCCACGGCGCCGGCCGCAGCAGACAAGCGGCCTCCACGCACCAGGTACTCCAGCGTCTCAAGCAAACCGATAACCACCACGCGGTCGCGCACGGCCTCGACAGCCGCCGCAATCTGAGCCGCGCCCTGGCCCTCGTCCACCAGGCGCAGCGCATACTCAACCAGCACACGCTCGCCCAGGGTGACGTTGTTGCTATCCACCACATACACGTCGCCGCCCGGCGCCTCGGCAAG
This sequence comes from uncultured Collinsella sp., assembly GCA_934650975.1. Lineage (GTDB taxonomy): Bacteria > Actinomycetota > Coriobacteriia > Coriobacteriales > Coriobacteriaceae > Collinsella. The sequence goes on from CAKUFW010000012.1 coordinate 16,721, forward strand.
CGCGGTGCGAGCACTCTGGTTGGTGCCCGAAAGCTTGGCACCCACGGTAATAATCACCGCCTCGTCACCGGCCTCACGCGCCTCGGCAATCGCCTGCGAAAAGGCGTACGGGTTGACCTGACCGGTCTTGGGCAGCTCATCGCGCTCCACGAGCATCTCGTAAAAGCGCTGGTGATCGATGTCGACGCCATCCATGTACACATCCGTGCCAAAGGTGACGGACAGCGGTAAAACGGAAAGCGCCGGGTGCTCAGCCGGCGACATATCGCTGGCGGAATCGGTAATAATGCGGACGGACATAGCGAATCCTTTCTTGCGCAGGTCTCGCGCAGGGAATTTTGACAACAATGTCCCGGCACGGCATGCGCGCTCAAACGGGACGATGCAGTTGTTGGCCGAAAGCTAGCGCCAGCGCGGCTCTAGATCTCGCGCAGGGTGTTGAGGATCGTACGCAGCGAGGCGTACATCTGCTCGCGCTGCTCCACGCCCATGGCCTTGCCGGTGGTATCGAGCACCTCGCGAATGATGCGATCAGCCTCGCTCATGCTCTCGCCGCCCAGGGCAGTCAGGCGCACCGGAGCACGGTACTTGACGGCCGCATCACCCGAGTCGTCAACCTCGACGTAGCCGCCCTCCTCCAGATGAGCCAGTGTGCGCGAAACGGCGGCACGGGTAACGCCGGCCATGCGGGCGAGGTCGGCACCAGTCAGGCCGTCCTTGCTGCGCTCGAGATAGTACAGGCACATGACATCGGAGCCCTTAAGGCCGAGCCTTGCACCTTCGGACGTCTTGATGCGCTGAATCTCCTTGTAGAGGCCACTGATCAGTCCGACAAAGTCCTCAAAACGTGTCTCGTCGTTCTGCTGCATGGTGACGACCGCCTTTCGCTTACATAATGCTAACGGGTAAACATCTTAGCCGCACAAGGCAACACCCGTACCCAAATATCCCATTTGTTAACCCATCAACATAAAAACCACCACAAAGGGGACAGGCACCTTTGTGGTGGTTTTGACCGGCGAACATGATCCGCAGGCGTCGCTACAGCTCCACACGGGGATTGTCGCGGGTCACAAGCGTCTTGACGACAACCGTCGCTCCCAGATAGCGCTCGAGCAGCCAGGCCAAGCGATCGATGGCGGCCTGACAGTCCCCCATCCGCTCAGGCTCCACGCACTCAATCGCCAGAAATGCGTCCGCCGAATCGTCGGACAGCGCCGTTCGAACGCCGTCGCGCCAGTTCCAGCAGCGGCACACGGCACCCGCATCGTCGATATAGGCAAGCTCACCGGGCAGCGTCGGATCATCCGCCTCCTCGCCAAGTGGCAAGAACGCGTCGCCGCCGTCGGTCACCGCCAGGCGCAGATTGCCCTCAATAGCATGCAAATCCTCACCGCCAACGGGCAGCGCATAAGTCAACGACACCGTGTTGTAGATATCCACCGCCGGTGTGATATGACCGACCGGCTTGCCCTTGAGCAAGCGCTTGAGCAGGTTCTCAACTGAGCAACGCGCGCCCTTCTTGGTCTTGAACAGTCGATACGCCTCGCGCCATGCCTTAACCGGCGCATTCTCGCTGATGGTATCTCTGGTCAGATGGCGCTCCGCATCGATGTTGGCGCGGTCGAGCAGCGCGGCGATTGCATCCACGTCCTCCTGGGGAATCTGAGCCGCGGGCTTCATGCCCTTTACGACCACAACGCCGATAGCTGCCTGCGGAAACAGCTCCCAAAACGAATCCTCGGCAACAAAACTCTTCATATGCTCTCCCTTCATAGCATGCGCCTTGGTATGGACGCCTAAACAAAAAGCGCCCTTACGACGGCCACCTTCAAAGTCCTACGGTGCCGCCACAAGAGCGCTTACGCTGCCCCCATCCGGAGAAGAGGGCGATATGTCAGGCGTATTGTAACTCAAGTCATCCCCGCGAGCAAAACCACCACAAAGGTGCCTGCCCCCTTTGTGGTGGTTTACAGGCGAAGTCCCAGCAGGCCACGGCCGCGGTGACGGGCCTCGGCGGACACCTGAGCGTGCGGGCCGGCGGCCTTTACGGACTCGGGCAGGTGCGAGTACTTCTTCTCGAAGTTCTCCTCGAACATCACAGCCAGGTTGTGCGCGGCCTCGTCGTAGCGCGCGGTGCTCTGCCAGTACTGGCGCGGCACCAGGATGCCGTCAGGCACGCCGTGGCACGTGGTGGGAATGTCGACGTTAAAGATGTCGTCGTGCACAAACTCGCTCTCCTCGATGGTGCCGTCGAGGGCGCGCGCGACCAGGGAACGCGTGTATGCCAGCTCAATGCGATGTCCCACGCCGTAGCCGCCGCCGATCCAGCCGGTGTTGACCAGGTACACGCGCGTGCGGCCGTCGGCGATGCGCTCGCCGAGCATCTTGGCGTAGACCATGGGGTCAAGCGGCATAAACGGCTCGCCGAACAGCGAGGAGAACGTGGGCGTGGGTTCGGTGACGCCAACCTCGGTACCGGGGATCTTGGCCGTAAAGCCCGTCACAAAGTGGTACATGGCGGCGTCGGCCGTCAGGCGCGAGATAGGCGGCAGCACGCCAAAGGCGTCGCAGGTCAGGAAGAGCACGACGCTTGGGGTGGTGCCCATGCCCTTGGTCCATGCGTTGGGAATGTGCTCCACGGGGTAGGCCACGCGCGTGTTGTGCGTGATGGAGACGTCGTCGTAGTTGGGCTTACGGTTCTCATCGAGCACCACGTTTTCGCAGATGGCGCCAAAGCGGACGGCGTTGAAGATCTCGGGCTCGTGGAAGGCATCCAGGCCTTCGCACTTGGCGTAGCAGCCGCCCTCGATGTTGAAGATGCCCATGTCGGACCAGCCGTGCTCGTCGTCGCCGATCAGCAGGCGCGTGGGGTTGGCCGAAAGCGTGGTTTTGCCAGTGCCGGAAAGACCAAAGAACACGGCGGTCTCGTGCGTGACGGGATCCATGCTGGCAGAGCAGTGCATGGGCAGCACGTCGTCCTCGACGGGCAGCAGATAGTTCATGACGCTGAAGATGGACTTTTTGATCTCGCCAGAGTAGCCGGTTCCCGCGACCAGAATCACGCGCTCTTGGAAGTTGATAACCACGGCAGCACTGGAGTTAAGACCCTTGATCGCAGGGTCGCACTGATAGCCGGGCGCGGCAAGCACACAGAAGTCGGGCTCGCCGGTGCGTGCGATTTCGCGGGCGAGCGGACGGGCGAGCATCTGCTTAATAAAGAGTGCCTGGCTGGCACGCTCGCAGGCGACGAGCAGGCGGCGCGTGTGGTTACGGTCGGCGCCGGCCATGCCGCGGGTGACGAACACATCGCGCTCATTGAGATAGTCGACGATGCCAGCCTTAATGGCCTCGTAGCTCTCGACAGACAGCGGTCGGTTGACGGCGCCCCAGGCGATCTTATCGTGCACGTCGGGCGTGTCGACGATAAAGCGGTCGTTGGGCGAACGACCGGTGCGCTCCCCCGTCTCGATCACGAGCGCGCCGTTGGAGGCCATGCAGCCCTCTTCGCGGCGGATGGCATACTCGACGAGCTCGGCCGCCGGCAGGTCAACCAGCAGGCGGGGCTGATTCTCGGCGGGGTCTTCGACCAACGTAAGACCAAAGTTGGACAGTACTTCTGCAGGGGTAACACCAGGCATGGGGCCTCCTTTAAAAACGCGTCACGCGGGCGCGCGCTTTACTCACGTAGAGTTCGTTGTACCCGAAGTGCAAAAACGTTTTTGCGGCAAATACAGAGCATCCCGCCCAACGGTCAAAAATCGCAGGTAAGCGTAACCCGGCCTAGTCATCGGAGACGTTTTTAAACAACTAGCCGCTGGGGACGCTCTTGATCAGGCAACAACCAAGGAGTGTCCCTAGATGCCGGCACTTAGGGACGTTCCTAAAGTGCCGGCTACAGCGACAGGCCTTGGCCGAGCATGGCGATGGCGCTCATGAGGACCAGCATGCCGGCGGCGTAGGGCAGCACTGCGCCCAGGAGCTCGGCGTCCTTGCCGCGCACGTGCACGGCAGCGAGGCCAATCGCGAGTGTCTGCGGCGAGATCATCTTGCCGGCGGCGACACCCAGGGCATTCAGCGCGACCATCCAGTAGTCGCTCACGCCCAGCGCCGTAGCGGCCTGGCTCTGGATGGGACCGAACAGCATGCCCGAGGACGTGCCCGAGCCGGTCACGAACGCTCCAACGGCACCGATCCACGGAGCCAGGATCGGGTACAGACCGCCGGCGACGGCAATGCAAAACGCGCTGATCGACGAGATCATGCCCGCATAACCCATCACCTTGGCGCAGCCCAGCACCGAAAGCATCGTGATCACCGTCGGCATCATCTGCTTGACGGTCGCGGCCAGCACCTCGCCCATCAGGCGCGGCGAAGCACCCTGAATCGCGCCGCCGACAAACGCCGCCAGGAAAATCCAAACACCCGGCGTGTTGATCCACGAAAACGTAAGCGTACCGGGGTTCTCGCCGCAATACACCTGCACGTGGCTCGCAAACGGCGCGAGCGCAGCGTGCACGGCGGGCACCAGGTTGGAGGTACCCAGCAGCAGCACAAAAATCAGGATGAAGCACGACCAGGCCGAAAGCGCCGACTTAACGGTAAGCTGCTTGCCGGCCTCGATATTCATATGGAAGCGCGCATCCAGGTGATCGGACTTCTCGGCGCGCATGGCAAGCGCGGCGGTCAGCGCAAGCGACACGATGGAGCCCACGACCACGGCAAGCTCGGGGCCCACAAACATGGCGACGACCAGGGCCGCGCCGACAAAGGACGCGCCAGAGAGCAGCGCGATACCGGCCACGCCATGCAGGCGCTCGCCCACACTCGCAACGTTGCCCTGATCGTCGGCCACGCGGCCCGCGACCAACACAATAAGCAGCGGCATGACTACAAAGAACGGCGCAAGCTGCACCAGCTGAACGGTCGCTAGGTGCAGGGAATCCAGGCCCACCAGGTCGGCAACGGACACCGTGGGAATGCCGATGGAGCCGTAAGGCGTGGGCACGCCGTTGGCCAGCAGGCAGATGAGCACGGCGGGGACGGCCTCAAAGCCCAAGCCCGCGAGCATGCCGGCGGGGATGGCGACAGCGGTACCAAAGCCGGCCATGCCCTCCATAAAGCCGCCGAAGCACCATGCCACGAGCAGCGCCAGCAGGCGGCGGTCGCTGCTGATGGAGGTGATCATGCTGCCGATCACGTCCATGGCGCCCGTGCGCACGCACAGGTTATACGTAAAGACCGCGGCGATAATCACCAGCACGATGGGCCACAGGGCCATCAAAAAGCCCTCGAGCGAGGCCGTGGCGATCTGCGCCGCCGGCAGGCGCCACCACGCAAAGGCGAGTACGCACGAAAGAACAAACGAGCCGATAGCGGCTTTCCATGCCGGCCATTTAAAGCACAGTAGCATCAAGACAAGCCAAATGATCGGCACAAGAGCCAGCAAAAATGCGGCGACGTCCATGGGTAAAAGCTCCTTGGTACCGCGAAGGCGGCATCGGGGGGTCACAAAACCTCAACAGAATACCGCACGCTTACCGACAAATTGATGCCGCCCGCCGAATTTATTGAACAACCTGTTCAAAAACACGAATCGATACCTTCGCGGCTATACTAGAGCGCAGCAACAGAAAGGAACCACCTTGAGCATCACGCCCCTCGACAGCATCCGCCGCGCCATCGCCCGCCACAACGGCGTCGCCGACCCCACCGTGTTGGGCGACGGGGCACACGGCCAGGGCGGACGCATCGAGAACGGCCTGTTCCCCGCCTCGCATACCGCCGAGGAGCTCGCGCGCATCCAGGAACTGAGCCAGCGCAACGCCGGCGGGCCCGACAGCGGCCAGGCCACGCGCCGTCGCCGCGGGCACGAGCGCGAGCCCGGCCCCATCCGTCGCATGGTCGACGCCTGGTGGAACCGCCTGCTCGGAGCCGTCTACGGCGGCGGCTTCTCCACGCAAGAAGCCGAGTACGAGGAGCACGCCACCCGCCGCGACTACCTGTGGAACACCCTGGGCACCGCCGTATGGGGCATGTCGTTTCCGCTGCTCACCATTGTGTCCACGCAACTCCTGGGCGCCGAGGAGGCCGGCAAGTTCTCGATGGCCTTTGTCACCGGCACGCTCATCATGATTGCGTGCAACTACGGCGTGCGCAATTTTCAGGTCTCGGACATCGACGAGAAGACCTCCTTCGCCTCCTACCAGCTCAACCGTTGGATCTGTGGAGTGCTCGCTCTGGGCTGCGGCCTACTCTACAGCAGTGCCCGCGGCTACGATGCGCAGATGGCCACGATCGGACTGGGCGTCTACCTCTATAAGGTGATCGACGGCATCGCCGACGTGTACGAGGGCCGCCTGCAGCAGGCCGACAAGCTCTACTTGGCCGGCATGAGCCAAACGCTGCGCTCCGTCGGTGTCCTCGCGGTCTTTACCGTGGCGCTGTTCCTCACGCGCAGCATGCCCATCGCCGCCATGGCCATGGGTATCACGGCCATGGCCTCGCTCGTGCTGGTCACCGCCCCGCTCGCCTTGCTCGAGACCGAAAAATCGCGTCGCGTGAGCCTGCGCGAGGTCGGCCGCCTGTTTGTCCAGTGCGCCCCGCTCTTTGGCGCGCTGTTCCTGTTCAACCTGATCGAGAGCATGCCCAAGTTTGTGATGGAAGGCGCGCTCGCCTACAAATATCAGCTGTACTTTAATGCCCTGTTCTTTCCGGCGCAGGCCATTTTGCTGAGCATCGGATTTGTCTACAAACCGCAGCTTCTGCGCCTGTCGAGCATTTGGGCGAATCCGCGCAAGCGCCGCCGCTTTGACTTGATTATTGTTGCCGTCATGGCGCTCATCGTGGTCATCACCGGCGCATGCGCCGCATTTATGGCAGGCCCCGGCATTCCCATCATGAGCTTTATGTACGGCCTTAACTTTGAGCGCTACCGTACGCTGGCGCTGCTGATGGTTGTCGCCGGCGGCGTCACCGCGGCCATCGACTTTATCTACGCCATCATCACGGTGCTGCGCCACGCCGGCGACGTCACCAAGATCTACCTGATCTGCTTCGCCGTAAGCGTGGTGCTGCCGCTGATTCTGGTCAACCTGCTGGGCCTGACGGGCGCCGTCGTGAGCTACCTGGCAGTCATGGCGTTGCTGCTGGTGCTCCTGATTATCGAGTACACCCACATCCGCCAACGCATCGAACGCGACCGCAACCCGTACGGGGCATAGCCGGCACGATGGGGGGGGGTGGAAATCGCAGTCTAATACTTTTCCCGAGAAGTGAACGACCTTATTTTGACCCCCCGAAGCATCGACACTTTTTGGACTCTGTTTCCTGCGGGTTTACTAAGTTTTTCCTGCGGTTTTGCTGGCGAAAAATGCAGATGCTTCGGGGGTCCGATTTCACTCATTCACTTCTCTGGAAAAGTATTAGACCTCAATCCGTGGGGTGGGGATGGTAGCTAATTTGGGACGGGGCTTTTTTAGTTACCCCGGCTGCCAATCGGCCAAACCGGCACCCTATCGGCCGAGGCAGCTAAAAAAGCCCCGTCCCAAATTAGCTACCATTTGCACCGATTACTCGCCCGGGTTGATGTTCGCGTAGAACTCGGCCCCGTCGTCTAGACGCAGGATGCCGACGCGGCCGAACTCGGAGCCGGTGGCAGCGGCGCAGTCGATGTCGATGCGGTCGGGCACGCCGGCGGTATCCTCGCCGCCCAGACGCACGATCTGCCCGCGGCCCGATTCCTCGTCGAGCCCCGCCAGACCGCCCACCTCGCAATAACGCCCAAGCGACACCGTGGGTGTGTGGCCGCTCACCACGACCGGACCCCTACCCTCAGCAGAAAGCAACCCCGTCGGCGCATCCCAATAGCCGTGACGAATCCACAGCAAGTCATCAGACGACTGCACCGCAAGCATCTGCTGAAGCAGCTCGCGGTCGGCATCAACCGCCCCGGCGCCATCGGAACAATCCACGTCATGCTCCAGCAAAAACGCGCGCGCCGCCTCGGTCTGAACGCCGGCATGCACCAGCAGGAACGGACGCTCGTCAGTCTCGGCCACCGCGTAGAGCGGCAACGTCGCCATCCAGCGCACGAGCTCCTCGTACGCCTCAAATTCCATATCGTTGAGCTGCTGACGGGTGGTCCAGCCGCCGTTGATATCCCAGGTCTCGACATCGAGCGGATCTTGGCCAATGATGGCATCGAGCATAATCTGCTCGTGGTTGCCCTTGAGAACGCGAGCGTTGGGCAGCGAACGCACGAGCTTGATAACGCCGACCGGATCGGGCCCGCGATCGATCATGTCGCCCAGCACGTACAGCGTATCGTCGGACGCCAGCGAAATCTTGGACAGGGCCTCGTCAAGCGCACGCACGTGCCCGTGAGCATCGGATGTCACATAGATCGCCATGAAACGCCTCTCCTTGCATTGCGGCCGAAGCCCGACGCCGCAACTAAAACTTCAAGTTGAACTTAAACGTTACCCATTGTACTCCGTTGCAATAAAGCTGGGAAGGGTCTCCGCCACCAGGCTATTGACCGCGCCGCCCCCACTGCACCGCCCGCCCCGGCACCCCGACCAGCACCGCCGGCGCCGGCACCTCGTGTCGAAAATGCGCACGCCCCCAATCCAGCCCCATAAACCCACCACCTTTGGGTACAAATAACCGTAGACAACTGACCGTGCCACGCCAACCACCCAGGAGCGGACACCATCTATGAACCAGATACTTCTCTTTATCGGCCTCGTCATCATTTTGTGCCTGACCATCAAGCCCGTCGGCAAAAAGCTCCCCTTCCCCACCCTACTCATCTTTATCGCGCTCGGCATGCTGCTGGGCGTCAACGGCCCGGCGCACATCGACTTTAGCGACTACGCGCTCACCGAAACCGTCTGCAGCACGGCGTTGCTGTTCATCATGTTCTATGGCGGCTTTAACACCAACATCGACCGCGCCAAACCCGTCGCCGTGCCCGCGGTGCTGCTGAGCACGCTCGGCGTCGTCATCACCTCTGGCATTACGGGCGCGTTTGCGCACTTCGCACTGGGTTTCGACTGGATCGGCGGCCTGCTGCTGGGCTCCGTTGTGGCATCCACCGATGCGGCGAGCGTCTTTAGCGTGCTGCGCGAGCACAGCCTATCGCTCTGCAACGGCACCGACTCGCTGCTCGAGGTAGAATCGGGCTCCAACGACCCCGTCGCCTACATGCTCACCGCGGTGCTCGCGACCCTCGCCGCCGGCGGCGACATCGACATCCCCGTGCTGCTGGCCAAGCAAATCATCCTGGGCGTGGGGCTGGGCCTTGTCATCGGCTGGGCATCGGGGCGCCTGATCGAGCGCGCGCACGCAACGGCCGAGGGCGCGCAGACCATCTTTTTGTTCGCCGTGGCCATCGTCGCCTACGCGCTGCCGAGCTACCTGGGCGGCAACGGCTTTTTGGCCGTGTACCTGGCCGGCATCGTACTGGGCGCGAGTGACATCACCGGCAAGGTCGAGCTGGCGCACTTCTTCGACACCCTTACCGAAATGGCCGAGATGACCATCTTCTTTTTGCTCGGCCTGCTCGTGACGCCCGCGCGCCTGCCTCAAATGCTGCTGCCGGGCCTGGCACTCATGGCGTTTATGCTCTTCGTGAGTCGCCCCATCGCCGTCGGCATGCTGCTGGCACCGTTTAAGACGAACCCTCGCCAGGTAGCGCTCGTAAGCTGGGCGGGACTGCGCGGCGCGGCATCGGTCGTCTTTAGCCTCTTTGCCATGGTGGCCGGCGTTCCCGGAGGCCACGACCTGTTTGACCTGGTGTTTGTAATTGCCGTATCGAGCATTGTGGTACAGGGCTCGCTGCTGCCGTCGGTGGCGAAAAAGCTCGACATGATCGATGCCACCGGCGACGTGCGCCGCACCTTTAACGATTATCGCGACGAGGACGGTATGTCGTTCGTCAAGCTTAAGGTGGGCGCGGGCCATCCGTTTGCCGGGCGCTCGCTTGCCGATATTGGCAGTGCTACGAATATGCTCGTCGTCCTGGTGCTGCGCGACGGTGCGCACCCGGTGCTGCCCAACGGCGATACCGTCATCGAGGAAGGCGACCTGTTGGTGATGGCCGCACCGACGTTTGAAGAGCGTGCCGGGGTTACGCTGCGCGAGGTCACCGTAACGCCCCACGGACGTCTGGCCGGGCAGCGCCTGCGCGACGTGCCGCAAGGCAAGCACCCGTTTATCGTCGTGATGCTCAAGCGCGACGGACAAACGATCATCCCCGACGGCAACACCCTCATATTCGCCGGCGACGAAGCCGTCATCGCCACGCTGGCGTCGTAGCAGTCAAGGGTAACTAAAAGAGACGCGACCCGACTTGGCTACATTTGAGCATCAATCGCCCCGGATGGAGTCTCGTTGCGGACAATTTGCGTCTGGCAAAACTAAGTGAGTAGACTTTTGCCGAACCGCCGACCACGCCACCAAAGCACAAGTCTGTGACCTGCGGGTTTATTGAAGCAAACTTGTCGTGTGCCCAGGATTTCCAATAAAGCCTACTCACTCAGCCTGCGGGCAGTCAAAATAGAGCGATCGCGAGGACGTTAGACTCCATTGCGACGGCTTATCGCGCATTTTCGCGCAGCCGCGGATGCAGACGCGCCGTCCCATATTAGCTACCCCCGCCCCTTAGTCCTCGTCGACAGCGAAGTCGCGGAGGTCGAGGCCTTCTCGTTCGGCTCGGGCTAGGAGCTCTTGGGGAGACTCGTCCTCGATATCCACTACGTCGAGCATAGCAGCCGGAAAGCCCACGCCCGCCGCACTCCCCGCGCGGTCGAGCAGGCTCTCGCACAGCTGGTCAACATCGACTTCGATTTTCATGGTGAAACCCCCTGTCGGGCAACCGTGGCCGAACAAACCGCACGTCCCAAATGATGTGCAATAAATCCCAGATACGGCCATAATAAAGCAGTGAACAGCAGGGAGGTTGTGGACGATGGATAAGCTTGATGTCATGACGAAACAAGTCAGGGACTTTTGTGATGCACGCAGTTGGCGCAAATATCACACGCCAAAAGAGCTTGCCATCGGCATGGCAACTGAGTCCTCCGAGCTCCTTCAGCTCTTTCGTTTTATGAGCGACGAGCACATTGCAGGAATGCTCGAAGACACCGAGCAACGCCAAGCCATCGAAGACGAAATTGCCGACACGCTCCTCTTTCTCCTGCGTTTTTCCGATCTAAACGGAATCGATCTCCCGGCTGCACTCTCGTCCAAGCTCAAGCGCAATGGTGAGCGCTACCCCGTCGACGCATCATCAAACGAATACAGAAAGGCGGGCCACCGTGAGTAATGAGTTCGCCCTTCGGCAATACACGCTTCCCCTACCCAAGCCCTTCGAGACAAGCGAATCGCTACAAGACTTTGGCACGCCAGAGCCCGGGGCTCACCATGACGAGAGCTGGCCTGTTCTCTACATCCTGACTAACAGTAAAAAGAAGACGGCATACATTGGCCAAACTACCAACTATCAACGCCGCATGAAGCAACACGCCGCAAACGCTGACAAGGACTTCGATCGAACACTTCTGATCGACAACCCCACATTCAATCAGTCAGCGACATTTGAGTTTGAAAACCGGCTCATCGAACTGTTCTGCGCTGACGAAAAATACCAGGTGACCAATGGCAACAATGGCTATGCCCAATTCGATTACTTTGAGCGGCCTCAGTACCGCCAGAAGTTCCGAACGCTGTGGACAAAGCTGCGCGAAGAAAACTACGCGATTCACCCCATCGAAGAACTCGAGAACACTGACCTGTTTAAATTCTCGCCTTTCAAAACGCTCACACCCGATCAATATGAAACGATTGAGACGATTTACAAGCGTCTCGAGCAGGAACAGAAAGACGTTGAGCAAGGCGGCCCCAAGAAGAAACGCGTAACCATCGTAAACGGCGCGCCTGGAACAGGCAAAACCATCCTTGCCATCAGCCTCATGTTCAAAATCAAAAACGAACCCAAGCTATCCGGCCTGCGGGTCGGTTTCGTGACACCCATGGAGTCCCTTAATAAGACGCTCAAAAAACTCACGCGCTATCTTCCTGGGTTAAAGCCTGGCGACATCCTGACCCCCAGCGACGTAACCAAGAAGGATCGGTATGACATCTTGCTTGTCGACGAGGCGCACCGGCTGGGCAATTACTTGACAGCCGGTGCCGGCATCGGAGCTTTTTACAACACATGCGAGCGACTCAACTTGCCTCGTACGAGCAGCCAGGTGGATTGGATTTTCAAATGCTGCGACAAGGCTTACCTGTTCTACGACCCCAAACAGCAGGTCCGCGCATCTGGACTCAATCGAAACGACCTTGAGCAGCGACTCAATCAGCTCGAAGAAGCGGGTATCGAAACTGAAGAATTCAACCTAAGCACGCAAATGCGCGTACGCGGTGGCGACGAATACCTCGATTTTATCTACGACTTACTCGACAACAAGGCATACATGCATGCCGGCATGAAGTTCGAAGAACTCTTTTCATCGGAGCCTTACGATTCGCGGGCCGGGGATCCGAACAGTGATGTTCCCAGATACCAGTTTGGAATCATCGACCGATTTGAGGAATTCTGTTCCTTGCAGCAAGCCAAGGAAGAAGAAGTTGGCCTTTCCCGCATGATGGCAGGCTTTGCGTGGAAGTGGGAAACGAAGAATAACAAAGACGCGTTCGACATCGTCATCGAAGGCATCCCTAAACGTTGGAACTCAACTCAAAAGGATTGGGTTAACTCCGCCAACGCCGTCAACGAGGTCGGATGCATCCACACCGTACAGGGCTACGACCTCAACTACGGCTTCGTAATTCTGGGGCCAGACATTTACTACGACACCGGCAAGAATGCCGTCTGCGTTAACAGGACGAACTTTAAAGATGCTGTCGCAAAGAAAAAAGCAAACGACGACGACCTACGAAAGATCATCGTCAACGCTTACTACGTTCTCATGACGCGCGGCATGCTGGGAACGTTTCTTTTTGTATGCGACCCGGCGCTCAAGGAGTATTTGTCACGGTATATCCCGGTGATATAGGCTGACGCCAGGTCTTCCATGTAACCATCCTGTAAATCATAGCAGCGCACTCGGGTTTTGCTGTGATGCGGTCGCGCCCGATGCTGCACTGTGCTAAAGTATCCCGAACGTTCAAACGACTACGAGGGGGACCCAGAAGATGGCACGTGTGCACAACTTCTCAGCAGGCCCGGCCGCACTGCCCACCAGCGTGCTCGCCGAGATCGCCGACGAGATGATGGACTACCGCGGTTGCGGCATGTCCGTGCTCGAGATGAGCCATCGATCTAGTATGTACCAGCAGATTATCGACGACGCCGAGGCAACCCTGCGCCGCCTGCTGAGCATCCCCGATAACTACCGCGTCCTGTTTTTGCAGGGCGGCGCCACGCTGCAGTTTGCGGGCATCCCGATGAACCTCATGCGCCGCGGCCGCGCCGGCTACGTCGTGACCGGCAACTTTGCCAACAAGGCGTACAAGGAGGCCGCCAAGTACGGCGAGGCCGTGCTGCTCGCGAGCTCCGAGGACACCAACTTCGACCGCATTCCCAACATGGCCGACATCAACGCGCGCATTGCCGCCGAGGCCGCGGGCGACGGGCTCGACTACGTCTACATCTGCCAGAACAACACCATCTTTGGCACCATGTTCCACGAGCTGCCCGATTGCGGCGACGTGCCGCTGGTCGCCGACGTCTCGAGCTGTTTTCTGTCGCAGCCGCTCGACGTCGAGCGCTACGGACTCATCTACGCCGGCGCTCAGAAAAACGCCGGTGCCGCGGGCGTAACCGTGGTCATCGTGCGCGACGACCTCATCGCAGATGGCCCTGCCTTTGCGCAGACGCCGCAGTACCTGAACCTTAAGACCCAGGCCGCCAAAGGCTCCATGCTCAACACGCCCAACACCTTTGGCATCTACGTGTGCGGCAAGGTATTCCGTTGGGTCGAGGAGACCGGCGGACTTGCAGCCATGGCCGAGCGCAACTGGGCCAAGGCCAACCTGCTCTATGACCTGCTCGAGCACAGCGAGCTGTTCCGTGGCACCACGCAGGCCGACAGCCGCTCCATCGCCAACGTCACCTTCCGCACCGGCGACGCCGAACTCGACGCGGCCTTTGTCGCAGGCGCGGCCGAGCACCAGATTCAAAACGTCAAGGGCCATCGCCTGGTGGGCGGCATGCGCGCCAGCGTCTACAACGCCGTGACCATGGAAGACGTGCAGGCACTGGCCTCATACATGAAGGACTTCGAAGCACAGCATAGTTTGAGTCCGCGATCTAACTAGCCCGCAACACGCGGGCCGACCAGCCACTTCAAACCACTTGTTTTAGACAAACCTGCTAAGGAGTTTTCCATGCGCAAGATTAAGACCATCGACGACATCACCAAAGACGGCAAAGTCGAGTTTGGCGAGGGCTACGAGTTTGTGGACACAGCCGAGGAGGCCGACGCAATCCTGATGCGCTCGACCGACCTGCACGGCTACGAGCTGCCCGAGGGCATTCGCGCCATCGCCCGCTGCGGCGCCGGCGTCAACAACATCCCCGTCGAGGAGTACGCCAAGAAGGGCGTCGTCGTCTTTAACTCCCCCGGCGCCAACAGCAACGCCGTCAAGGAGCTCGTCCTGGGCATGCTGGTGCTTTCGAGCCGCGGAGTAGTGCAGTCGATGAACTGGGTGCGCGACAACGCCGACGACCCCGAGATCCAGGTCGATGCCGAGAAGGCCAAGAAGGCCTTTGTGGGCCGCGAGCTCAAGGGCAAGCGCATCGGCGTCATCGGTCTGGGCAACGTGGGCTCCAAGGTCGCCAATGCCTGCGTCGATCTGGGCATGGACGTCTACGGCTACGATCCGTTCATTTCCGTCGAGCATGCGTGGGTGCTGAGCCGCGAGGTGCAGCGCGTGGGCACGCTCGAGGACCTGTGCCGCGGCTGTGACTACCTCACCGTGCACGTGCCCAGCAAGGCCGACACCATCGGCATGATCAGCACCGAGCAGATCGACCTGCTGGCCCCCAACGCCGTGTTGATCAACTACGCGCGCGAGACCATCATCGACGAGGACGCCGTCGACGCCGCCCTGCGCGAGGGCAAGCTGAGCTGGTTTAGCTGCGACTTTGCCACGCCCAAGACCGTCAAGATGCCCAACACGTTTATCACCACGCACTCGGGCGCCGGCACCGGCGAGGCCGAGGCCAACTGCGCCGACATGGCCATCAGCGAGCTCAAGGATTACCTGGAGAACGGCAACATCGCGCACAGCGTCAACTACCCCGCCTGCAGCATGGGCAAGGCGCGCGCCTCAAGCCGCATCGCCTGCCTGCACGCCAACGTGCCCAACATGATCGGTCAGATCACGGCAATCCTTGCCAAGGACAACGCCAACGTGCAGCGCATGACCAACGAGTCCGCCGGCGAGAACGCCTACACCATGTTCGACACCGACGAGCACCTGGACGGCAGCACCATCGAGGCGCTCAAGCAGATTCCCTCGATGTATCGCGTGCGCGTGATTAAGTAGCGCCGGCACCGCCGGCACTAAGCCTGCCAAACGGACCACGAAGCCCATTCGGCCCCCGTTTTCACAAAACGGGGGCCGATTTCGTTGCTTACGGGCGGCTTTAAAATGCTACCCAAAACAAGTTTTTTCGGATAATAGACAGCGAAGTCCAAGTCGCCAAGCACGCCCGCATTGCTAAACAGTTTCATCAGGGATTTTAGTAAGTAAAAAACGATCTCTATATTCCACATTCAAGTTGACTGTCGATTTTCCAAAACAACTTGTTCTGGGTAGCACTTTTCTAAGCTCTTCCGGGGCGAAACCGAAGCCTTTTCGCGACCAAAACTCTAGCTCGCTCGACCGTTTTCCGCCCGCGCGACTACATGCTCGCCCAATCGATGAAAATCTCCTCACGAAGCCGCCGTTCGAGCCCCTGCTGCCGCGGCATCTTGTCTTTCAGCGGCACATCGAGATAGGACATGATGAGTTCCATCACCACGCGGAAGGCATTGGAGTCGGCCAGCTGGCCATAGGTCATCAAAACGACGGGATATCCCATCGCTTGCAAGGCCGTCGTTCGGTCGGAGTCCGAGATCTTGGATTCTATGGATCCGTGAATGGCTTTACCCTGACATTCAACCAGGCACTCTCGGCTGCCGTCCTTATTTGCCAGCAGGATATCGGCGTAGCGCCTATCGAGCCCCGAAATCAGGCGGGCGCTGCGCGTCATACGAATCTCAACGTTATTGGTAAGGCGCAGCCCTTCGCCGCCGCGTAACCTCGAAAGACCAAACAGCATCGAAGCTTGGACCTCGAGCGGCGATGCTGCCACCCCCGTAATGCATTTCGCGGCTCGTATGAACGATTTAGCGCCGCGGAGCCCCCGGATCTTATCGACGTACTCTGCAAGCTCAGAGAGCTCGATCAAGGGCGGTCGTTTCCACAGGTCCGTTGGACTCCCCGAGACATCCTTTACGTTTTCCCAGCCCAACCGTGCGTCACCCCACTGGTCCCCATATGCCTGCACAAGCGCCGACTTTACCTGAGGCGCAATCTTGCACACGGCAAAGGAACCACACATCTCATACATGCACATGACCAAACGCTCGTTTGAGACCGAGGGGGCCAGGGTCAGCAGGGTAAAGAGCGGAGACGCAACATCGAGGCCAAACTCTGCCTGCTGCACGGAGCCAAACGGCCTCTCCCCGTTCCAAACATGCCTGACAATGCGACTGCCCTTGCGACCGCAGCCACCCTGCGCCAACACATGTAGCGGGGTGCCCAGGAAATGCGTGACGAGTGGATGCTCGCAAAGGCGTTCCCTGCGCGGATCGTCCACAGAATCGGGCAGGTCCGGCATTATCGCCAAGACCTGTGGAGGTATCCGGTGATACCGAAAGGCAGATATGTCGCACAGCATGTCGTCCATGAAGGGTACCTACCCACTGCGTCATTTGTGAACCCGCTCGGACGGCAAACGCGCTGGCTCGCCCTGTGAACGGTAAATACCGCTACGCGCACGTCGCGGATCTCTCAGGAGGCTTACAATCGGTTTGGAAAGCAAACTGATTGTGAGGTTGCATATGGTTGATGAGGACTTTGCCTGGCGGCTTGCGCAGGAGCTTGTACGGATCGATAGCTCGGATCCCGGTGCGTATGAGAACGAGATTGAGCGGTATATCAAAGGGCTGATTGAGTCGCAGGTCACGGGACTCGGTCGGCCGGTGCTGGATGCGGTGCAGATTGAGGAGCTCGAGGTGCTTCCCGGGCGCCGCAATCTTATGATCACCGTGCCCGGCTTAAGCGACGAGCCGCGGCTCGTCTACATCTGCCACATGGATACCGTCACTCTGGGTGACGGTTGGGATGCGGACATCCCGCCGCTCGGGGCGATCGTGCGCGATGACAAACTCTATGGCCGCGGCGCCTGTGACATGAAGGGCGGCCTGGCATGCGCCATTGCCGCGCTGGTCCATACGCTCGAGCGTGTGGCGGCGTGCGACGAGCTTCCCCACCGCGGCTTTTCGCTCATCTGCTCGGTCGACGAGGAGGACTTTATGCGCGGCTCCGAGGCCGCCATCGATGCCGGCTGGGTCGGCTCACGCGAATGGGCACTGGACACCGAGCCCACCGATGGGCAAATACAGGTGGCGCACAAGGGGCGCACGTGGTTCGAGATCGAGATGACCGGCGTGACGGCGCACGCAAGCCAGCCATGGAAGGGCGCGGACGCCGTCGCCGCCATGGCCGAGGTCGTGTGCTCGCTTCGTCACGCGTTCGCGGAACTGCCCCTGCATGATGAGCTGGGGCCTTCGACTATCACGTTTGGCCAGATCGAGGGCGGGTATCGCCCCTACGTCGTACCCGACCACGCCAAGACCTGGGTTGACATGCGCCTAACGCCGCCGACCGACACGGCCGCCGCGACTCGCATGGTGGAGCAGGCCATCGCTGCTGCCGAGGCAGCAGTCCCCGGTTGCCACGGCAGCTACACCGTGACGGGCGACCGCCCCGCCATCGAGCGCGACCCGGGCTCTCCCCTTCTGGCAGCGCTCCAGCGCGCGGCAGATGACGTGACGGGCGCGGACACGGCCGTCGGCTTCTTTACCGGCTACACTGACACCGCCGTCATCGCAGGCAAGACGGGCAACCGCAACTGCATGAGCTACGGCCCCGGTTCGCTGGCGCTCGCCCATAAGCCGAACGAGTACGTGCCCCACGCCGATATCGTTCGCTGTCAGCAGGTGCTGATCGCGCTCGCCGACAACACGCTCTGGGACGCGAGCGGCCAACTTGGGGCATAATAAGCCGCGAACAAACCGACTCACACGTTAGGACCGCCCATGAAAGCACTTCCGTTTCCCTGCATCCGCCCGGCTCAGGACCGCGTGCTCGAGGCGCTGCCGCAGATGGGCGGCATTCTGAGCGGCAACGATGCCTTGCGCGGCGCCATTGCCGGTGGCCTGATGCTCAAAGATCCGGGCGCGGCGTATTACGTGTACGAATGCTCGGGCGAGCCGGGGCGCGCGACGGGCGTCGTGGCAATTTGCCCGATTGGCGTGCTTGCGGGCGACGAGGTCGATGCCGGCACCGACGCGGCAGCCGCTGCGCGTGCGATCGCCGAGCTCAAAGTTCAGCCCCGTCCCGTATCTCTCGCCTACGAAGCCTCGCCCGTTATGGATATCATCCTGGGCGCAGCCAAAGAGGGCGCGTCGCTCTACGCCGTCACCGACCCCGCGGGCATTACGCACCGCGTGTGGGAGGTCAAGCGCGAGGACGCCGTCGGGGCCATCCGCGCCATGCTCGATCAGGCACCGGAGCCGACGCTGGCCGACGACCCGGCCTACGCCGACGCGCTAGCCGGAGCGTCACAGCTCCTGGCCGACGAGGCCCGTGCCGACGGCACGTACACGGGCAAGGAGCCGTTCAACTTCACCGTGGCCGCGCTCTTCCCCGCCGCGCAGGTCAGCGGTGCCGCGCCGCAGGTACCGACGGGCCTGCTCACCCACCAGATCGCGCGGTTCTAACGCTACCCGCGCTGCGGGCCTGCTGCCGCCACGAGCGGCTCAAGCCCCAGCTCGCGCGCGTAGTCTTCCTGCGTAAAGATCTCAACCAGCTCAAACGTATCGGTCGCATCGTCAAACGTAAAGTGCAGCACGGAGCAGTTGCCCGGAACGCGATCGCGCTCGTCTGCCGCCGCGCCCTTCACGTGATCCATGAACTCCTTGATGGCCGAGCCGTGGCTTATCGCCAGTACGCACGCATGGTCCGAGCGCTGCATAAGCTCGGTTAGCGTCGCGACCATGCGCTCACGCACCTGCATCTGGCCCTCGCCGCCAAACTGACGATAGAAGTCGCGCCACGGGCGCTCGGGCATGAGCATTACGCGCTCGGCTTCAAAGTCGCCAAAGAACCACTCACGCAGGCCGTCCAAGCGCTCGTACGCCAGACCCGGCCACAGGTTGGCAATCGTCTGCTCGGTGCGATGCAGCGTGGAGGTGTAGGCATGGTCCGGCTCGATACCGCGCGCACGCAAGAACATGCCGGCGCGCGCCGCTTGGTCGCAGCCAAGCTGCGTGAGCGGAGAGTCGCTCCAGCCCTGAATGATGCGCTTGAGGTTAAATATCGTCTGCCCATGTCGGACCAGATACAGGTCTTTATTCATAGGGGTCCTTTCGTTTGTTAACAATCCAAGAGCGAAAACGCCCCGTCGCAATAGCCAAAATGAAGCACGGCGCCGTTGTCGGGTTGTTCTCCCCCGCCAGTCACGTACTCAAGAAACTCCTGGCAGGCGGAGCCGTGGGAGACGGCCAGCACGCAGTCATGCCGGGGCCGCGCCATAATGCGTGACAATGCCGCGACCATGCGCGCGCGAAGCTCACCTTCCGACTCGCCACCAAACGCAGCCGGATAATCACCCCAGGGTTGCGCCGGCATCTCACGGTTTGATGTACCCTCCAGCGAACCCAAATGCCACTCGCGCAAGTCGTCGACCAACTCAACAGACTGGCCCACGCCAACGATAAGCTCGGCCGTGCACCGCGCCCGCCCCAACGGAGACGAATACACGTGGTCAAAGGTCACGCCGCGGTCCTCAAACGCCGCACGCGTCGCCAGCGCCTGCTCGCACCCGCGCGCCGTAAGCGGCGAATCGTGCCAGCCCTGCAAAATGTTCTGAACATTGAGCTCGGTCTGCCCATGCCGCACCAAATACAGATCGGCCACACGCCCTCCCCTCGCATCACCACGAAGGGGACAGGCACCTTTGTGGTGGTTTAGCCGCCAGATCGCGCCGCAACGACGCGCAACTACAGCAGCACGTCGGCAAGCGGACGCTTGGGCACGTGATGCACCTGCGCCTCGTCGCGCCAGTAATTGATAGAGCCATCCGGGTTGGAGTCGATCGCGTCGACCACCTGTGTCTCGGCTGGCACGCCAAAAGCCATGATCAGCTTGAGCTCGTATCTGTCGTTATCGAGCCCCATGGCGTCGATTGCGCGGGGCGTAAAGGCCTTGAACATGCATGCCGCCACCTCGGGCGTGGCGCTGCGAGCGGCAAGCATCATCGTCTGGGCGGCAATGCCGGTGTCGACCTCGGTGATGGGCGCGGCGGGCTTACCCGCAACAGCGCGCTCGGCAAGAATCGCGATGTAGCCGGTCGGGCGCTCGCCCTCATCGGGACCCGGCCAGTCCTTGAGCGCACCGGCCCACGCGAGCTCATCAAATACGCGCGCGCAGTCCTCTGCACCGCTCACCACATGAAAGCGCAGGCGCTGAGCATTGGCGCCGCAGGGAGCCAGGTGCGCCAGCTCCGCCAGCTCAAGCAAAAACTCGCGCGGCACGCGCATGGACTCGTCAAAGCGGCGGCACGTGCGGGCGCGGCGGACCAGCGCGTCAAACGTGTCCAGGCCAAGCTTTTCGCGACCCTGCTTTGCCATCGACTCGGCGCTTACCGGCGCCGCGGGAACTGCTTCGTTCATAAGACCCCCAATAAAAGCCAATTGTTCTTAAGAAAATCTAACCTAAAACGTAGGCAATTACACACAGCGGCGCAATGTTCCACACCTGTTGAATGTCCAACATCCAAACGGGAACAAAGATAACAATTCGGGAAGGTGAGGCTCCCATTCGCCCTTCCCGTCCCACGCGTCGGCGCCCTTGGGCGATACTGGTTGCAAGAGCTACGGCTTACGCCGCACGGAAAGGAGACATCATGGGCATCTTTAAGAACGATGGCAAGCAATCGAGCGCGTTTGGATTTGACGAGAAAAGCATGGCAGGCAAGGCCGTCAAGGCCGTGCGCTGGATTTACGCCATCACGGGCGTCTTGGCGCTCGTCGCCGGCATCGCACTGCTGTTTGCGCCCGCCAAGTCCCTCGTCTTCCTGACGACCGTCCTGGGCGTCTACTTTGTGATCACGGCCGCAATCAGGCTGTTTACCGCTGTTTTCGAGCCGCTGCTGCCCACCGGCTGGCGCGTTACGAGCATCATCTCCAACCTGCTCATCATTCTGGGCGGCGTCATAATCCTGCGCAACCAGGCCTTCTCGACCGCGACGCTCACCACGCTTGTAGTGGTCGTCGCCGGCTTTGGCTGGATCGTCGAGGGCGTCATGTCGATTCTGGAATCCGAACTTTCCGCCAACCGCGCCCTCGCCATCCTAAGCGGCGCACTCTCCATCATCGCGGGCATGTTCGTGTTTATCTATCCGCTGTGGTCGGCCAAGATGCTCGTCATCTTTAGCGGTGCCGCGCTGTTGGTGTTTGGCGTGGCGTTGATTGTCCGCGCCATTCAATTTGGCAAAATGGTGCACTAGATGCCGCGAACGATTTTTATTGACGCTGACGCCTGCCCGGTCACGCGCGAGTCGATCGACTGCGCGCGACGGGCGGGCGTCGCCGTTGTTATCGCCGGCAACAGCACGCAGAACCTGGAACGCCACATTCGCCGCGACGATCCGCGCGATCCCGAGCATGCGCGTCGGGGCTTTTGGGTCACGACACTCGATGTGAGTGTGGGAGCCGATAGCGCCGACTTTGCCATTGTCGAGCGCCTGCAGGCTGGTGACGTGGTCGTGACGCAGGACATAGGCCTAGCGAGCATGGTGCTCGGACGCGATGCCGCCGCCATCGGCGTGCGCGGCCGCGTCTACGATAAAGCGACCATCGACATGCAGCTGTTTATTCGCCATGAGGAAAAGAAGGTACGCCGCGCTGGCGGTCGCACCCGCGGGCCGGCAGCCTTCACCAGCGAAGACCGCGCCCGCTTTAAGCGCAACCTCACCGAGCTGTTACGCTAAACAAGGTAGATTTTTGGGACATGCCTAAAAATCTACCTTTTTGTTTGGCGATTGGCGCGCATCCAGCGCCCAGGTCATGACGGTGGATTGAAAGGCATGTCCCAAAAACTACTTAGAGACCAAAGACGGAGAGGATGAGTCCCCAACCGGCGCCGATGACGTACATCATGACCAGAAACAGGGCGTTTTCGCGGGCACTGCGGTTGGTGCGGAACAGCACCAGGTAGCCCACGCCGGCGGAGATGAGCGTGCCGGCGAGCATCGGCGCCAGCTGCAGCGCACCTTCGAGGTACAACTGCGTAATAACGACGCTGGCCGAGCAGTTGGGAATCAGACCGACAAGCGCCGAGCCCAGGACCGCAAGCGTCTCGTTGCCACGCAGGAACTGCTCGATCGCCGACTCGCCAAAGGTCTCAAGGACGGCGACCAGAATCAGCGTCACCAGGAAAATGAATACCGACACCTGCACGGTGTGCGAGACCGCGCTGCGGATGATCGACAGAACGGGCGCGCCCTCGTGGGAGTGGGAGTGGCCGTGGTGGTGTTCATGCTCGCCCTCATGACCGTGATCGTGGCCGTGTCCATGGTCGGGTTCGCCCTCGTCTTCATCACAGCCGCAATGGTCGCGCTCGCACAGCTCGTGGATGTGATCGGCGCTCACGCCCGCCTCGGCCACCTCATCAATGATGTCGCCACCGCTATGGTCATCGTGCGCGCAGTTCACGTGTGCCGGATTGACCGCGGTCCCCAGCACGGTGCGACGAATCGCCGCATGCGCGCGGACGTTGCGGCGCAACCCGCGAACGGCAGCATCCACGATAAAGCCCGTGACCAGCGCGATCAGCGCCTTCGAAGCCAAAAGCATCGCCATGGTCTGCACGGGAACCTGCTCGGCGAGCAACAGCGGCAGCATCTCGTCTGAGGTCGAGAGGAAAACCGCAACCAGCGTGCCCAACGTCACGACGCGGCCGGCGTACAGCGTGGCCGCCATGGCCGAAAACCCGCACTGTGGCACCATACCCAACAACGATCCAACCACGGGGCCGGCGGCGCCGGCGCGCTTGATAGCGCTGTTGACGCGGTCGCCCGCAACGTGCTCAAGTGTCTCGAGGGCAAGATACGTCACCAACAAAAACGGCACCAGGGACAGCGTGTCCTTGCCGGCGTCGAGCAGAATATCAATCAGTAAATCCATGACGGATGGAACCTTTCGTGTCTTTCGGCAACATTGTAAAAGTCCTAGCGGTCAACTAGGGTATTGTAGTTGTCCCGGGCGCGGTGCCAATAGTTGCCCATGGTAAACTATCATCTCGCCACAACTCAGTAACCCCGAGCCGCGCGACGCGGCCCGTCCAAGGAGCAGCATATGAATGTTTCGCAAGCACTCGAATACGAGCGCCAGCCGTTTATCCCCATGTTTATCTACGGCGACCACGGCGCCATGGAGTCCGAGCGCCAGAAGGGCGAGGAGGCCCTCAAGGTGCTCGAGACCGAGTACTTTACCGCCGAGGGCGACCCAGGCTTCGACTTTGCCACTGTGCGCGACCTGGCCGACCGCAACCGCGACCTGTGCGACCAGATTGGCGAGGCGCGCCTGCGCAACGTGACGCCCGCGACGCTCTCGCGCGGCCTGTCCGACGCCGACACCTGCGCCGCCATCGGCAAGATGCAAAAGCGCACCGCCGCGTCCGTTATGCGCGAGATCCGCGGCGACCGCGACGCACTCGGCGTGGCCTATGCCCGCAAGCCCATCCAAGGCACGGTGCTGGGCATCGACATCGAGACCACCGGTCGCGCGCCCGAGCGCGGCTACATCATCAATGTGGGCTGGGAAATCATGGACCTCACCAGCGACGCCGTCCCGCACGATGCCGAAGCGCACTACTGCGGCCTGCCTGACATCTATCGCGGTGAGGACGTGCCACTGTCGAATATCCACCACATCACCTGGGACGACATCGACGGCAAAAAGCCGTTCCGCGAGAACAAGGAGCTACAGAAGCAGCTGCTCAAGCTCATGAAGAAGTATCCGTACATGGCTCACAACGCCGCCTTCGAGGACAGCTGGTTCAAGATTCACCTGGACGGTTACGCCGAGGCACGCCGCGCCGGCAAGATTATCGTCATCGACTCGCGCCAGATCTGCCGCAGCCTGGACGCCGACGTGCGCTCGCTCCCCCGCGAATCCGCGCCCGCCGCGCTCGAGAACTGGGCACGCCGCCGCGGCACCCTCGCCGCCGACGCCAACGAGCAGCACCTGGGCCTCGACGACACCGACCTCATGCTCCGAACCGTCCAAGCCGAGTTCAACCTCAAGAACCTATTTGCGAAATAGCGAGGCGGATCGTCGTAGCCCCGTAACAGCGCAGAACATACCGCAGCAAACCAAATGAATGCTCAGGATGCGGGACGCGACCCTTCGGCTGCGTCCCGCATTGCATTCACACAGCAAAGAACACCCTCCCCAGCCAACTTTGTATATGGCCACCAACATTTTTCGAGTTATTCGGCCAGTTAAAGGTAGCGCGCAGAGATGTGGTGTAAGAGGCGGGGCATGCCCCGCCTCTTCCCTTTCTTGAAAGGAAGGGGACACC